>NZ_JBEYCG010000006.1:0-365326 GCF_040632645.1 Nocardia sp. NPDC019219
CGTCCATGCGGACAGACAACACGGCAGACTAAACAACCACCAAGTGGCCGATCTTCAACGAGCGCCACCGGCCTACATTTCGAAGAGCGTCGACACGCGGGATTTCCGCCAGACAACGCATGACGATGCCGAAGGCAGGTGGTCGCACCGCGCTGCGGATCGTGTGACCGGCCGGGACTGCGGATGAGCCGCCACAACAGCGACGGGGTGCGGGTGTGTGTCACCTGCAACAACCGTGAGCGGGGAACGTTCGCGCCGCGCCCGTGTGCTGTCTGCGGCCGGGTACTGACGCCGCGGTTCTACGACCGTGACGGCCTGCCGCGCTGCGAGTTGTGCCCGCCGGATCCCGGGGTCGACCACGTCGAGATGATCTGTGATCTGATCGCGTCGGTCAGCCCGGCCGCCGGCCGTGATCGTGCTCGGGAACTGGTGGTGGCCACGGTGGTTCAGGCGGCGCGACGGCGGCAGGTGGCCTGGGACCTCGAGGCACGCCCACAGTTGCTGACCGGGGCGGCCGCGGATGCTTCGGGCTCGGTCCGTCGATCGGTGCAGGCGCTGGTGGACGCCGGGGTGGCGGGCGTCGTGTCGGCGAGCTGCCCGTTCTGCGGCAAGACGAAGGTGATCACCGGGTTGCGGGAGGGCCCTGGCTGCTGCCAGCTCTGCCACAACAAGACCACCGCGCGCGAATGTGTGCGATGCGGTCATCGCCGCCCGGTGGCGACCCGCACGCCCGAGGGCGACCCGTTGTGCGACCAGTGCGGCCGCCGTGAAGCATTCAACCGGAGAATATGTTCAGTTTGCGGCGATCTCGCCGTGATCGCCACCCACCGCGGCGGCTCCCCGATCTGCGAACAGTGTCACCAGATCCCGATCGCGGTGTGCTCGATCTGCGGTCAACGCAAGCCCTGCCGCCATGCCGGTTCCGACGCACCGCGGTGCCTGAACTGTGCTCGCCGCGCGCGGGTAGCCGACTGCACGCGCTGCGGCCGCCTACGCCCTGTCGGCTCACGCGACGGCAGATCCATACTCAGCCGATTTCTTGACTGTCGTCCAAGAAGGCTTTACCGTAACCGCGACCTGCTTCTTGGATGGCGTCCAAGAAGAGCGGTGGTGAAGCGGGAGGACGCGAGTCATGGAAATGAGTGGGCCGGCCGATCGGCGCGAGTCGGCAGCGGTGCGGCGACGTGAGGTCTCGTTCGCCTCTGGCCAGGACGAGTGCGCGGCATGGTTGTACACCGCACCCGATCTGAACGGCCCGCGTCCGATGGTGATCATGGGGCACGGGCTCGGGGCGGTGCGGGAGATGCGCCTGGATGCCTACGCGGAACGGTTCGTCGACGCGGGGTGGTCGGTGCTGGTGTTCGACTACCGTCACCTCGGGGCCAGCGGTGGAGCACCGCGCCAGCTCCTCGATATCGGTCGGCAACGCGCCGATTGGCATGCCGCCCTGGCCTTCGTACGCACACTTCCGGAGGTCGATGTCGACCGGATCGCGTTGTGGGGCAGCTCTTTCGGTGGCGGACATGTCCTTCAGGTCGCCTCTGAAGACACCCGTATCGCGGCTGTCGTGGCCCAGTGCCCCTTCACCGACGGACCGGCGTCGTTGCGCTCGCGTATCCGGACCGGCCCGCTGAGCGTGGTGGCGCTGATGGTGGCGGGCATCCTCGATACGGTCGGTTCCTGGTTCGGCGCGAAGCCGATCCTGGTGCCGATGGCGGGGACGGCTTGGATGCCCGCGTTCGTGGCCTCACCCGACGCCCTCGCCGGTGCTTCCGCGCTCCTGCCTGCGGGGACCCGGCTCTCGCGGCGCACCAGCACGTTGTTGAAACGGCTGCCGTCGGTGCGGGCTCAGGTGTCGAAGAACATCGAGCTGACCGAGATCGACGGTGGGGAAGAACCCGTGACCGGTGTCGGTCGCGACAGCATGTGGGGTGTATTGCGCGGCCCAGACGGCGAATTCGATGCCGCCAACGCCCTGGCCGCACGGCTGGTGCTGCACCTTCCGCTCGATCGGCCCGGTCGCGCGCTGGCTCGCTTCAGCACTCCGACGCTGCTGTGTGTCTGCGACAACGACGCGGCCGCGCCCGCGAAGACCACGAAGCGTCGCGCGCAGGGCCTGGCACACGTGCACGTCCAGAACTACCCCTGCGACCACTTCGGCATCTACCTGGGCGAGCACTTCGAACGCGCCGTGCGTGACCAACTCGATTTCCTGGCAACACAATTCGACAAAACCGCACACAACATGGAATAGGTCGCCCCTGGCTGGTGGACGTGCGGAGAGCAGGCACTCAGCCGGCGGCTGCGGCAAGACTGCGAGCGCTGTTGAGCAACGTCTCGATCACCGCGCGCCGCTGGGGCTGCTCCGTCGGATGCGTCAGCAAGCCTTCGACAACGAAAACGCCGATCGCGACCAGCGGATCCAGTTCGTCGGCGGGCACGCCGAGCTCGATCAGCTCTGCCCGGAACAATCCTTCGGCCAGCGCGTGGAACTGCTCGTGCCATTCGTGAATGGCTGCGGACTTCTCGGCGCGCATGTGCACCGTGCTGACCAACCGCCCCAGTTGCTCCAATTCCTCGACCAGCCACAACAGCCGATCAGCCAGCCCCGAGCCCAGCAGTTCGCTGTAGGAGGCCATCGAGTCGGCCAGGACCGCGTCCAGGACCGCGATCAATACCGCGTCCTTGTCCTGGAAGTACCAGTACAGCGTGTTCGACACCACTCCCGCGTCGCGGGCGATCCGCGACATCGACGCCGCGTCGTATCCCTCCTCGACGAACAACCGCCGAGCAGCCACCACGATCTCCGCGCGCTTCTCTTCCCGATCCTGCGGACGTCTGTTGCGAGGCATCTCCAGTCCTGACCTAGTACCAGGCCTCGATGCTATCTTGACCAGCGCCCAAGAACAGCTCCGACATGGAACTGTCAGGAAGGCACGGTCCGACGAGCATCCTCAAATGCCGCTCATCGAGCGGCCGAAGCCGGCGCACCGGCGTCGGTAGAAGATCAATTCTTGGGCATCTCCCCAAATCCGCGGGAATCGTCCGGACAGCTTTGCCGCAGAGGAATTCTGTTCGAACGAACGTTCGAGATGTGTCCTAACAAGCGGTCAACGGTTAGAGATCAAACTCTGTCCATAACCTGGGTGCCTACGACGAGTCGAACCGTTTGGTCTACATCGGGCACGTCGGCACCGGCTATGACAAATATGACAACTACCGGCGCAGATGACCGTCAGAACGTCACCCTCCTGGTCGGCTCGGCGAGGTGGTAGTCGGCGTACTGAAGGGTTCGCCCACGACCTCAAACCAGACCCGATCCCACCGAGTAAACGACTCCGCGGCCTGGTGCATCGAGAACACGCGGGGCCAGAGCACAGGAGGCGAAGACGGAATAGACTGTGACCCAGTGCGTTTCGGCATAGCGATGCGCTTGTCCGGGGCAAAGGCGATCTCGTGTGGTGGACTGGGCAGGTGACAGATGACCACGACCGGGCCGAGGATGTTTTGACCGAGTCGCAGCGGCAGGTGTTGCGCGACGCGGTCGGCGGGCTGGGTAGCTGCGGTGCGGTTGTGGTCTGTGGGTTTCCGGCCTCGGGAAAATCGACGGCCGCGGACTTTCTGGCGCGCGTGCTCGGTACGGCGGTGCTGGACAAGGATCGGTTCGCGCCGCTACTCGAGGAATCGGTGATGGCCAGATTGACCGGTGACCGGTTCGACCGCGATTCCGACACCTACCGGACGCTTGTCGCCCCGGGTATCTACGACGGACTCATCCGCACCGGCCTGGCCCTCGCCTCGGCCTTCCCCATCGTGCTCGACGCACCGTTCCTGTCGACGATCCGTGCCGCCGCCGCGCGCGGGATACGGTTGAGTGACTATCTGCGCGCCTCTACCGGCGTGACGCGGGCAGTGCCGGTGGTGACCGTGTGGCTCGATAGCAGTGCGGCGGTGATCCGGTCTCGGATGCTCGTCCGCCGCGCCGAGCGTGACGCACCCAAACTCGCCGACTGGGACGCCTACCACGCAAGCGTCCTCGATAGCGGCGTGCGCGAACTCGCCCACACCCTCTGCGACCTCGTCATCCCTACCTGAACAAACAGCCGATTGCCGGACTCCGAGAGTCACATGCTGCGGCGAAGACCCTGGATCGCGGGGATAGCGCTGGCATGCATGTATCGGCGAATGTGGTGAAGCTGCTGCTTGTCAGCAGCCACCAACGGGGCGCGAGCATGAGGCGGGAACCCGGGCAGCCGCGCACCGACCGCTGCCTTGGCGAACCCGATGTCCGACAACGCCATTGCCTTGCGGGTATCGCTGTAGTCGTCGAAAACCTGCTGCCGCGAACGGGCACATTCCACCTCGCCGCACTCGGCCGCCGCAGTGATCGCGACAGGTAGTTCCGCGACCGGGCCGCCCGCACCGGTAACCACACCATCAACTCCCAGTTCATTCAGCCGCGCCGGGACACGGTCATCGCCCACATACACCGACAGCCGCGGGCAGCAGGCCTTGTACTGCCTCGTGAGGGCCAGATCCTTGCCGGAGTCCTTCACTCCATGCAGCTGCGGGAACTTCTCGGCTAAGCGGGTCACCATGCTCGCAGTGAGTGGGTTGCCGGTGTGCCGGGGGAAGTTGTACAGCAGCCACGGCTTCACTGATTCGGCCAGCACCTGCCCGAAGAACTGCTCGATGCCCGCCTCCGGTGCGGCGGCAAAGAAGAAAGGGGAGATCACCGCCAGCATGTCGGCATACTCCTCGGCATGACGAGCCGCCTCGATGACCTCCCCAGCGGCAGTAGCGCCGACATGCGCGATCAGCGTGCCCGTCCACGCGCGCCGACAATGTTCGATCACCGCACGCCGCTCACCGAAGGTCAAGCTCGCGAACTCGCCCGTCGTACCGTTCACCAAGATCGTGTCGACCCCAGCGGTCGACAGCAACTCCAAGTAGTCACTCAACGCACCGAAATCAATCGACCCGGAGGCTCGAAACGGAGTCACCACTGCCACGATCACAGAACTCGCCATCCCCCGATTCAACCGCCCACAGCAAGCCTCAGGCAGCTACGACTCCCGCTCCAACCGTAGGCGTCGCAAGCTACCCTCACCTCTACTCATGGGCTGTACACGGACGACCAACAGGGTGACGATTCCAGGGACCGCAGCCATTCAAGCTCGACGAGAGGTGTCCGATCTGAGGCTGGTTGTACGGCACGATAGAGCTGCAGCGAACCGGACAAGCGGTGCCAGGCCCACGAGATCCGAACCGAGCCGGAGCTGTCGATCGCTCACGAAAGTGAATGAAAACCAGCTCGGCCAGCGGAGTACGTGCTGGTCAACAAGTGTGCCCCCCGCGCCCGCGGGGATGAACCCAGATCGCCAAGGCGAACCGTGTGCCCGTCGTAGTGCTCCCCGCGCCCGCGGGGATGAACCCTGCACACCGTCGTACGAGAGATCGAACGACACCGTGCTCCCCGCGCTCGTGGGATGAGGCCCATCGCCCAGCACGTCGCGGAACTGGGCGTCCATGCTCCCGCGCGCGGGGAGGACTCCCGGTCGGCGGGATCGTCGTTGACGCGGAAGATGTGCTCGCCGCGCCCGCGGGATGAGCGCGGAGTGCTGAGCGACTAAGCGATTGATGTAGAGGTCCGCAACGCACGCGGGTTTCAATGTCAGCTGAAATCTGACCCTGTGTGCTGGCGCGGAACCAGAGGGTCGGTACCCAACTGGATGCGACTGGAGGTATGCGCCCAACCGGGACGCATCGAACTCACCGTCCATGGGGTTGCTCGGCGAGGGGGTAGATGCACCGTTCGGTGGCTGATGACAGAGTGATGACGCCGTCATCACCCTAGGCCTGTCATCCACCTGTGCCGGAAATGGACGAGCATCATGCTGAAGAACAGCAGTGCGCGGCGGCGCAAAACCCAATCTGCGGGAACCCACCGATCAGCGGGAACCGCCGTGGACCGGCCCTGACGCCCGGTGACCTCCCAGGCCCACGAGCAGCGGATATGGGTGCGTAAGTGGGTGTGTTCACGCATGTCGGTGCGTGGGCGCAGCTGTGATGCTGACTGCCGTCATTCGCGAAGAGGAGGTCGACCGTGACAACAGACGTGGAAAGAAGCCTGAATGTCGGATCGCCGACGGAGCCCTGGTCGCACGTCACCCGGCGGCGGCGCGTCGGCAGTGATCGAAAGAGCTACGAGCCGCGTGTGCGACAAGGGTGGTCGGAGATGATCAGGGTGCGTCGAAGCGAAATCGACGGACTGTGCGCGACGTGGTTACTGTCCTGGGACCATCTGATCTCCGTCGTCGCGGTGCACGACACCTCGGACACCTTGGCGGTCGTCTCCTTCGGAACGGACGAGTACCCGGATCTCGCGCGAGCGCGAGAACTCCGTCCGGAACTGGCGACGCTGTGGGACGCGGTACGCCACGATTTCTGGAACGAAATCACTTCGCCGAATCCGCGGTCCTTCCGATGAAGGAAGCGAATACGACCTCGGCAGCCCGGCCGTTGAGAGCTCAGATCGCCGGTCCACCGGCCCATCGTCCGGAGTGTGTTTCAACGCTGCCGACTCCGGAATTCGTCTGTCCCGAGGTGCGGGATACCCGATCCCCGATCCCCGCTGCCCGGCAACGGCGCCGACGGCGGTTCCCAACGGTGTGAACCTCTAGACAGACAATAACCTGTAAAGCACGCTCGAATTGTTGACGGCATGACCGAGATATATTGCCCGCGATGCCGAGAGGCATTGCTGTCGAAAACTGATAGATATCTACGTCTGCATTTGCACTGTGTCATGGGGGAACGTGCCGGTGCGGGACTGACTCCGGCCGATTGGCGAGCCGTGGCCGCTTGGCTCTTGCCCGGTGGAAACGGCCCGAGGGGGGAGATGGGAGCCGAGTAATTCCCAGGCGAGTCTTCGCGGCGACTAGATTGGTTTCATGGCGCGTCGCAAGCCTGCTCGCGTGATCGGCAACGTGCCGTTTCCGATCACCAGCTTCGTCGGGCGGCAGCGTGAACTCCGCAAAGTCCGGGAACTGCTCGCGACCGCACGGCTGGTCACGCTCACCGGTGTGGGCGGCGTCGGAAAGACACGATTGGCCACCGAGGTCGCCGCCGCATCCCGCCAGTCGTTTGCCGACGGGGTGTGGCTGGTAGACCTGGCCGACGTGGGCGACGCGGAACTGCTGGCGCGGGCGGTGATGAACAGCCTGGGAATAGTCGACCTGTCGAACCGCGGCGCCGAGGAGCAGCTCATCGACCACCTGGCCGACCTGCACGCGTTACTCATGCTGGACAACTGCGAACACCTGGTGGAAACGGCCGGTGCGCTGTGCGAGCGCCTGCTCCGATCCTGCGCCGGGCTGCGGATTCTGACCACCAGCCGGGAGGCGCTCGGGGTCGTGGGCGAGCACGTGTATCCCGTGCTGCCGCTGTCGATGCCTACCTCGGACACGACGATCACGCCGACGGCACTGACCGCTTTCGAAGCGCCGACGCTGCTGTTGGAACGTGCCCGAGCAGTGCGCCCGGAACTCACGGTCACCGAGCGCGACATGGACGCGGTCACGCGGGTGTGCCACCGACTGGACGGGATCCCGCTCGCTATCGAACTCGCTGCCGCCCGGCTGCGGTCACTGACGATGAAGGGACTCCTGGAGCGACTCGATGACCGGTTCACCCTGCTGACCACCGACACGCAGGCCGCGGCGCCACGGCAGCGGACACTGCGAGCGCTGATCGATTGGAGCTACGGGCTGTGCCGGCCCGCGGAGCGGATGCTGTGGGCGCGCCTGTCGGTGTTCGCCGGAGGATTCACCCTCGCCGCCGCCGAGGGCGTTTGTGCTGGTCCCGACCTGCCGCGCGAACAGATTCTGGACCTGATCGACCATTTGGTCGCGCAGTCGATCGTGGTGCTCGCCCCGACCGACGGCCTGCCTCGGTACCGGATGCTGGAAACGATCCGGGAGTACGGATGGCACCGGCTGCGCGAGCTGGGTGAGACCGAGGCCCTGCATAAGCGGCATTGCGACTACTATCTCGCACTCGCCGAACGGTGCGCCGAGGCATGGAACGGGCCCGGACAGGCGGCCGGCGTGGCGGAGTTGCGCGCGGAGCACGGCAACCTCCAAGCGGCGCTCGACTGGGCGACCAACGAGCCGGCCGCCGCACGCGAGGCGCTGGCTCTGGTCACCGCGCTGCGCTACCACTGGTGCGCCGATGGATTCCTCGGCGACGGACGGCGGTGGGTCGAGCGAGCGCTGCGCTGCGCCGACCAGAACAGCCCCGGCCGGATCCCGGCGCTATGGGTCGCGGCCTGGGTGATGCTGCTACAAGGCGACCGCGACCAGGCCGACCGGGCACTCGACGAGTGCGTAGCCCGTGCCGCCGCCGTGGGCGACCGCCGTGCCATTGCCTGGGCGAACACTCTGCGCGGCACCTCAGAGCTGTTCCGGGGCCGCCTGGCGGAGTCCATAGCGATCTTCGAACGCGTCCTCGCCGATTTCCCCGACGATGACGATGTGGCGCGGCTGACCCTGTTCCAGCTCGCCATGGCGCAAGCACACAGCCGTGACGACAGAGCACCGGAGACGGCCCGGCAGGCGATCGCGCTGGCCGACATGTGCGGCGAACAATGGAGCAAATCGTTGGCCCTGTGGGCCCTCGGCTTCGACCAGTATGTCCACGGCCAGTACGGCAAGGCGGTTGCCACGACCTGCGCGGCACTGGAGATCCAGACCGGATTCAACGACCGCGTGGCCACGTCGCTGATGATCGAGCTGATGGCCTGGATAGCCGCCGCGCGCGGGGAATACCGGCGTGCGGCGCGGCTGCTGGGCGCGGTCGGATCCGAATGGCGGCGAATCGGTACCTCGATCACGGCGTTCGGGCCCCACATGGGAACGCCGCATGACACCTGCGTGCGAACCACCGGCGCGGCCCTGCCCGGGGCGGTGCTGCGGGCCGAACGCGCCCGCGGGGAAGCCCTCGATCACGACCAGGCGATCACCTACACACTCGCCCGTCACGAGTGTGCCGCCGAACCGGCGGAGCGGGACGACACCGTACTGACCGCACGCGAGCAGCAGGTGGCCGAACTCGTCGCGCAGGGCCTCAGCAACCGGCAGATCGCGGAACGGCTCGTCGTATCGCCGCGCACCGTCGACCGGCATCTCGAAAACATCCTCGCAAAACTCGGCTTCTCGTCACGAGCGCAGGTCGCCGCCTGGACGGCGCAGTCGCAGCGAGCGCGGTAACGCGGGCGGTTCGCGGTTCGGGGCCGGGGCGTATCGCTGCCTATGCCGCAGCGCTCGGCCCGCGCTTCGAGCCGCGAGTGCTGCCCGCCGACGCGGCGAATCCCTCTCCGCCGCCGTTCTTCTCACAGATCGTCGGCTGCCCGCACAGTGTGGTCACCGCGCATCTGGTCGATACAGCGGGGGAGCCGACCGCCGCGGTCTGCGACGAGATCATCGCCTTTCTCGTGAACCGGCTGACTGCGGACCTCCCGCCGCAGTGACATGACGTCGACTGCTGGTCCGGCTTCGCGGCCACTTCCACGGGCACGCTGATCCACTGCTCACCACGTGGCCGCGTCACCGGACACCGCCGGTGGTGTCCCGCCAGGCCCGCATCGATACGGGTTCCCTGTTCGGATGGGGCCGGCCTCGGTTCGTTCGTGATCACCGTGCCGTCTGCTGAGAGTTCGCGATCCCGGTGAGGATGCGGCGCAACCCGGACGAGAACTGTTCGGCCGGGCTCAGGTCGGCGGATTCGATCATGCGCGAAACCATCGGATACGCGCCGCTCTCGATGACCTTGCGCATGTAGGGGGCGACGGCGGCGCGCCACTGGTCCTCGGTCTGACCGGTGCGCTGCTGGGTCTGCTTCTCGGCGAGCTCGCGCATGACCGCGCCGCGCACGTAGTCCCTGATCAGCCCGACGGCCGAGGCCGCTTCAGCGATGTCGGAGGTCAGCGGCGTGGCCGCGGCGAGGGCGTGTTCCAGGCCGCGCAGCCAGTTGGGGCCGAGCGATGGGCGGGTGGCCAGCAGCGGAGCGAGCCAGGTGTGCCGCAACCACAACCGGCGCTCGTGGTGGGCGTACGCTTCGAGGTCGGCGCGCCAGTCTCCCGTCAGCGGCACGTGGTCGTCGTGTACCGCATCGACCATGAGGTCGAGCAGGTCGTCGCGGCTGTCGACGTAGCGGTAGAGCGACGTCGTACCGGTCGACAGTTCGGCGGCCACGCGGCGCATCGATACCGCGTCGATCCCCTCGGCATCGGCGATGGCCACGGACGCATCAACGATGCGCTCCACGCTCAGTGCCTGCCTTTTCGACCGGTACGGCTCACGTTCCCAGATAAGCGACATGGACAGGAGTCTACCGAAGTGGATACAGTGTGCCCATGAGCGGGCACACTGTATCCACTGATGTTCTGATCGCGGGCGGCGGATCCGTCGGGCTGATGCTGGCGGTTCTGTTGCGCCACCACGGCGTCAAGCCCCTGGTCGTCGAGGCGAAGCCGGAGTTGTCGCACCACCCCAGGGCCACCGGCATCGGGTCGCGGTCGATGGAGATCCTGCGCGAGGTCGGCCTGGACCACGCGGTCGACGAGGCGGCGGTCGATTTGCGGGCGGGGAAGATCAAAGGGCGCACGCTCGCCGAGGCCGACTTCGCCGAAGGCATGGCGTGGAAGGCGAAAACCGCGGCCGAGCTCACCTACACACCGGCCCGGATCCGCGGCACTTGCGGACAGAACCTGCTCGACCGCGTGCTGATCACCAAGGCCGGCGACGTGCAGTTCGGCGTGGCGCTCGAGTCGTTCGACCAGGACGCCAGCGGCGTCACCGCGACCCTGTCCGACGGGCGGGTCGTGCGGGCGCGCTATCTGGTGGCGGCGGACGGGGTGCGCAGCCGGGTCCGTCAGGTCCTCGGCGTCGGCCTCACTGGCCCCGGTGTGATGGGTCGGGAGACGACGAGCGTCCTGTTCCACGCTGATCTGCGTCCGAGCGAGCCGTTCGCCATGTGCGATATCGAACATCCGGATGCGACCGGCCTGCTGGTGACCGTCGACGGCGAACGTGAGTGGGTGTTCCTCACCGTCCTCGACACCGAGCCGACTCCCGAACTCATCCGCACCGCGCTCGGCGACCCGTCGATCGAGGTGGAGATCCGCAGTGTGCTGAGGTTCCGGGGGCGCGGCCAGGTGGCCGATCGCCTGTCGGTCGGGCGGGTCTTCCTGGTGGGCGACGCGGCGCACGCGATCCCCCCGCTGGGCGCGTTCGGGCTGAACGCCGGCATCGCCGACGCGCACAATCTGGCGTGGAAACTTGCGCACGTGCTGCGCGGTGCGGCCGGGCCCGAACTGCTGGAGACCTATCACGACGAACGGCATCCCGTGGCCCTCATGACGATGGAGCAGGCGCGCTTGCGGTTCAACGATCCGTCCCTGCACTGGGGAAAGGACATGGCACCGGCACGCAAGGCGGCGGGGGCGATCAACGCGCCGGTGGTACACCTGGGCTACCGGTACGGCGGCGCGGAACTGCCCTCCACCGAGGACGTCGCCCTCGACCTCGACGGTTCCCCGGGATCGCGCCTACCGCACATGTGGGTGGCCGACGGAGTGTCCACGCTGGATCTCGTCGGATCGCAGTGGTGCGTATTCACGGCCGATCCCGGCGTGAAGGCCGACGTTCCGGTGTACCTCGTGGACGGCTGGCCGTACGGGACGGTGCTGGTCCGCCCCGACGGTTTCGTGAGCCGCGCGTACAGGACGGCGCCGTGACCGAGAGCATCCTGCGGAGGGACAGGATCGTCGAGAGACTGTGCCAAGGACAGCTAGGGCGTTTCCGGCGGCCTCTGCCCGCAGTAGGCCCGCCCACCCCAGTGCGCTCATGTCCAAGAAGAGTCTCGACGGCGCCGAAGCGTGCAACAGGATCGGAGAAGCTCAGCTGATTGATTCGTCTCGGTTCGAGCACCCTTGGGCGGTTGTCGCAAAACGATCTTGGGCTGAAGGGATCACTGCATCACCGCGTGGAGGAGCATATCGGCGTGGAGGCTTGGGTGCGGAATTACAGGATGTCCGTTGCTCGACTCAGGCGGCGGGGATCCAAGCCGATTGGGAGGCACCTCCTCATCAGGGCCAGGGTGCAGTCGGCGGAGAACACGGTCCGGCCCTCCCGCGCCTGCTGTTCGCAACTCCATTGAGGCGCAACCCGATTGCATTGGCCTACGTGGGAAGGAGGGGGATTTCGCGCAATGCCCGGCTGTTCGCAACGCGAAGTTGATCGGTCCGAGCCGCCACGCCTTGCAGTGGGGTGGCTCGTTGCCCGGGGTGGGGTCGCGGTCACGTCACTGGGCGCGATCATGGCCGGCGTACTAGTGACAGCGCTTCGGCTGCCCTGCTGCGGTGAAAGAATTGTGCTGCACGAGGTTCGAACTGCGTCCAGGCGGTTGGTCGTGGCATCAGCGATCGGTCGAGGGTTTAATGGCTGTCGGGTGCGTCTGCTGCCAGGGGACTGGAGAAAGAGGTGCCTCGTCATGTCCGGAAAGCCTCCGACATCCCGTCCCACACCATCGCGGCCAACTCCCAGGGGCAGTGCGGGTTCCCAGACCGATCCCGTATCCGCGGATGACGATGTCTGGTTGAGTACGCGGGAAGTATCGGCGCGGTTGAAGATTCCGCTCGAGACCTTGGCGTCGTGGGCATCCGCTGGTCGCGGCCCGCGGTACGCGCGGATGGGGCCGATACCGACGCTACCGACTCAGCGACTTGCTGGCCTGGGAGCAAGACCAACTCGATCGCGGCGGCGGGGCCACCGCGGCGGCGCAACCCTGCTCGCGGCAAGGTGCAGGACCAGGGCGCTCTGCCCGCCTTCCGGGCCCAGGTTCGGGCGTGGGCCAATGGGGAGGCGATTCCCGGCACTCCGGCCTACACCTGTGGTCCGCCGCGGGACTGGACGGTGGTGTGGGTGGTCGACGTGATCACCGGCACCGGCATGCGCCTGCATGAGGTGTTCGCGCTGCTGCTCGGGGACATCCATCTCGACGCGCCCGAGCCCTACCTCGACGTCACCGGCACCTTGGTCGAGGTGAAGGGCAAGTGGGTGCGCAAACCCGCTCCGAAGTCCGACAACGGGTGGCGGCGCATCCTGCTGCCCGCCCACACCGTCGAGGCGGTCCGCGAGGCGATCAAGGATCTGGAAGTCGGTGACCGTCCCAACCCGATGGGGCTGCTGTTTCCGGCGCGCAACGGGTCGCTGCGCAACCCGAACAACTTCGGCCGCACCTGGCGCGCGGCACGTGGGGAGAATTTCGCGTGGGTGACCCCGCGTACGTTCCGCAAAGGCGCGGCCACCGCGGTGGACCACGCCTACGGCGATCCCGAACGCGCCGCCCGCCAGCTCGGCAACACCCGCGCGGTGGCCAAGACGCACTACATCGACGTGCCGGAGACCGTTCCGGACAATCGGGACGTCCCGGAACGCTGGGCTCGCGGCGACGAGGGCGAAGTAGGAGATTCTGACTGGCTCGGGTCGAATCCGGCCGTATGTCGATGAACGAGAAAACCCCTTCCGACGCTGGTCGGAAGGGGCTTCCTGTGTCGGGCTGACAGGATTTGAACCTGCGACCACTTGACACAGGTTCAAGTCTCCCCAGCCGATCCCGACGCTCCTCATCAAGCCTGGTCAAGGGCATGCTTCGCAGAAGCCTGGCGCTGGACGCGTCCCATCGGATCCGGACATTTCGCATCGAAAGTGTGAGATTTCGGTGAGATGGATCGAATCGGCTGCTCGACGTCGGAGCGATCCGGCCGCATTGGAAGCGGCTTCGCTCGTCAGCGTGTCGCCGACAAGACACGCCGACGAATCCTGCACCGCAGCTACTGTCTGGCAAATATCACTGTGGTCTCTCTACGTTTCCGGGATTCGGCGGGTCGTGTGTACGGGTTGGATGGCGGAGTCGTCGGGTGGCATGGGTAATCGTGCCGGGAGGGGGAGTCGCCACTGCGCACACGCGGTTCGTCGACGACAGGTACTGACCCTGGCGTAAGTGCCATGACTGCCGTGTTCGACCGGGTCGAAGGGGTGCTGTATCGATAGCCACCCCAACACCGAAGGCGGTCCGAGCCGACGACCGGGTCGCCCTGTGACGCCGGCGCGGCGTTCGACGAGGGGGCCTGGACTGCTGCTGCCGAGTATCCGGCGAACGCCACCTCGGGTCTCGGTGCCCATGATCAACCGGAGGCAGTCGACGACACCAGCTACGACCCGAAACGTTGAAACTCAAGCTAATACGACACCCCCATTCCGGGTGAGTCTGCCGACCGTGCGTCAAGTGCTGAGCGCTCTCCGCTCAGGAGGGCTGATTGAGTTCTGGCTGGCATCGGCTCATTCGCCAAGTAGACCGGTCGCATCCAGCGCTCCGGATGGCGGCACTACGACCGAGCCCGACCCGGTCAGCAGTTGCTCGCACCGCGCCCGAGGGATGAAACCCTCTACGCTGGAATAGAGTTCGCTTCTTCGCACATCGCCGAACTCTTCCCCGTGGGCGCAACCCAGGTCGTGACCCGACGCGAGCACCTATTCGACAAGGAGACAGGGCGGCATGAGAGTATCGCGAACACCGTTGACCGAACCTATGCCGGTCCGCCCCCAGACTGTGACTGACGGCACCATTCCACCGAGGAACCAGATAGAACCCACCTGCGTCCAACCTCGTGATCCGCACCGACGTTCAAGGATTGCTGCATGACTGGCCAACCTGGCTCGACCACCAACGACTTCGCGCTGGTGCCCGATGAAGTCACCGATGCAGGTCGGTACGTTCAGCAGGTCGCCGAGTCCCTCATCAACGGCCTGACTTCGCTCGACACGGACATCGCAGCGCTGCTCTCCAATTGGCGTGGCACCTCTGCCGACTCGTTCAGCGCGGGGTGGATCGAAGCCAAGCAAGGCGCGGATACCATTCTCGACGCCTTGGCCGACATGGCCGAACTGCTCGGTGTCACGAGCAAGACCCTCGACGATCAGGACCGGGCGCGGGCGGATACCACCGTTACGCTCACCGGGTCGCTGGACCTTCCGGAGTTGTGATGGTCGACAACGCTCAGCCCTATCGCGTCGACCTTGACGAGCTGGAACAGATTGTCGCCCGAATCTCGGGTTTCATCGGATTCCTCAACGACAGCCTCGACGGATTGCAGCAGCGCATCTCAGCCGTCCAGCAGAACTGGAGCGGTGCCGCCGCGGACGCCCAGGCCGATGCTTTCCGGGAATGGCACACCGGGGCAACCGATGTCGCCGAAGGCATCGACACCATGCGCCAGGCTGTCCGGGACGCCCACGACCGGTACACGGCGGCGATCTCCGCGAATCTTTCGATGCTGGGCAGGTCGTAACACCTGATGACGACCTTGGTAGTCGATCCCGCGGTGTATTCCTCGGCTGGCGCGTCACTGTATTCGTACGCAACCGCGTTCCAGCGGGCATTCTCCGCACAGATCGCCGCGCTGAGCGAGACCGCCAATATGGGCGGAAATGTGGGCGAATCCAAGGCATGGGCCACGTCCTACGATTCGACCGTCACCACGGCGATGAGTATGACCGAGCTGCTCGTCACCGCAATGGGCAACTACGCCGGGATCCTGAACCAGCTCGGCTACAACCACGCGCTCGCCGATTACGTTGCCGGCACCGGCCGACCGGAACCGGGACAACCAGCACCGTTGTCGCCGGCCTGGTCAGTCTGTCTCGTGCCGCCGCCCTCGGCAGGCGGGCCGGGTAGTGGCCTGTTCGACGATGTCGGTTTCGCGGTGTCGGCGCTCGAGGATTTCGGCGTTTCGATGCCCGACGGGGAACCGCACGATCTGCAGACTGCCGCTGAGGCGTGGGACAAACTCGCCTCCGAATCGGGCGTGGGCAACCTGCCGGCCCTGCTGGACCAGCTGGCGAAGACATTCGAGAATGAGACCGCTCCCGACGCCGCGTATGTCGATGAGGACATCCGGGAGCTGAAGAAGTCCGCCGAGGGTGTGCTCACCCTCTACAAAGATCTCGCGCAATCCTGTCGCGCCCACCGCTCTGCGATCCTGGAGTTCCGTACGCAACTGGGCCAGCTGCTGGTCGATCTCGCCAAGGACCTCGCTCAGGAGGTCGCCGAGACCGTTGTCATCGGTGTGATCGCCGGCGCGTTGACGGCGGGATTCGGCGCGGCCGCAATCGCCGCGGCCAAAGCGGGCAAGCTCGCGGTGAAGATGAAAAAGTATGTCGACCGCGTGGTGGCCGCCAAACGCGCGGCCAAATTCGTCGACAAAGTCACCGAAACCGGCGACGACCTCGCAGCCAGGCGAGCCGAGCTCCAGCGCATCGCCGACCTCCTCGCACAGCGCACCGCCGATATCGCCAGGATCGCGCGCGACAAGCTGAAGAGCTCGCTGGATTACGCGCTCGACAAAGAGGCAATGGAGCATGTCTTCGTGCCGAAACACAAACTGGATGGACTGGTGAAGTCACTGGGTGGCGAAGAAGCGACGATGACGAAGATCATCGAGAGCGTTCAAGGCGTTCCGGACGGCGTATATAATGGCTCGAATCCTTTGGTGCGCACAATCAACGGCCAAACCGTCCATATTCGCGGCGCAATGATCGACGGTGTCTTCAAAATCGGCACCGCATACATTCCATGATGTAGCGCGAGAACCGAGGAGATTGATGAGTAGTACACCGATTCCGCCGCGAGCGTTGACCGACCTCGAAACCAGCGTCGTCACCAAGCTGCTGTCGTCGAACGCCCCCGGCGCCTCCGAGTATCTGGCGCAGGTGCCGTATTCGCAGGTCGTCGCAACGTGGGGTGTCGGTTCACCTAGTGTCGATCTGGCGGTGCGGCCCGGTGCGGTGCAAGCATCCGGTTCACCCGACGGGATCTTCGCCAGCGGAGCGGTCACCGACCGCAACGGAACACCGATCGGCGAGGTCATCTTATGGGTCGAGAACGGCTGGCTCAGTGGAATCGAGTACGCCTGGTATACGGACGAACGCCCACACACGCTGCCCGAACCCGGTCAGATCGAACTGCTCTAACGCAAGATGATGATTGGGTCATAGGACCTCACGCGCCGCGGCCATCCAGTGCCGATTGTCCTGGACGTAGGCCATTGCCACATCACCCTTCCATTACTCGGTGTGCACCAGTTCCTGCACGCGGCCCACCAAGTGATCGAGATGGTCGGCGGAGAAGTCTCGTGGCCAACAGCGCGGGTGGTCGCCTGGTCGATGTGATCGAGGTCAACCTCGAATTCGCGGACATGTTCTGAGTCCGACTGCAGCGAGCTGAACGACACCGTGTTCGCGTTGTCCCGGTCCTGAAACGTCGATGAGGTGACACCAAGCTTTGCCGCCAAGTCGGTAGGTGCGTCCCACGCTTCTGTTCGCCGACCTGCATGTCCTCCCCATCCGGCGCGGTACGCTTGGCGGCACTGCCCGTCCAGCTACCGAACAGCGCCTGAACTTTCCGATCCAACGACACTGACCCCCACCTCAGTTGCTCGGCGACGTCATAGGTGAACCTGCTGACCGCCTTGCACTCCTCCGGCACCTCAGCACTCGCTCGCACTTCCTGCGTGTCGTCTTGTGACCCCACGGCCCTCACCCTGAACGGTCTCCGCGTGCACACCGGCCGGATACGAGAACAAGGCCCAACCAAAACCGCCCGATACACATACTGGAACTAATCGTGAGCTGCACTGGCGGTCCGGACGCGTGAAGATACGTGTGATACCGCAGTCGGAGGGCAGAGTTGCTTATGATTAGCTGTGCCCTTCCGTCGAGAGTCCTCCGAGTCGCACCGTCCAGGTTCTCGCGCTTCCGGCGTGGGGGAACCAGATGTCTTCAAGTTGGACCCCTACCAATCTCCCGGCGGCTTGCTCATCCGGAAGGCATTTGGGGAAAGCCCGGCGATGATGGACGTAGATCGGGTCCAGAGGGTTATGCGTCAGCTCGTATCGGTCACGGTTCGATTCTCGGTCAGCGAGATACTCGGCGATGCTGATGAGAAGCACCGAGAGATGCGGGACATTCCGAGGGCTCCGATGGGGGAAACACAGGAAGAGGAATTTTCCCGCATACTCGCAGAAAGCTCACAGCATCAGAAGGAATGGCAGCGGACGGACGCCCAGCTCCGAATTGCGACCAGCGTCATGGTCAATCCGTGGATCGAGGTAATTTCGTACATCGCCACCGGCGGCCTCGGCCTCGCGATCGCGCAGGGACTCGGAATGGTCCCGAAGTTGCTTGATTTGGGAATACGCGTATCCACGCTCGGGCCCGAACGAGAGATCCGTATGCGCGAGCTACGGAACCATGCGGCGAACCTGGACGATGAGTACATACAAATCCTGTCAAACAGTACGACACGCCAAGCTAGTGCTGTGTCACGCAACGTTCGGTAGGTAATCCGGGTGCCGGATCTTGGATCCGACGGCGAAGTCGCGGACGGGTTCGGCATGCTGGTTGCGCCAGCGGACGTAGGTGGCGATCGCGTCGTCTTGTTCGCCGTGGCTGCGGTGGTCGGTGCCGTTCAGAGCGAAGTACCGCAGCGCGGCGAACTCGCACTCGATGCGGTTGAGCCACGACGAGTACGTGGGCAGAAACACCAGCTCGACCGCGTTGGCTGCGCACCATGCCCGGACCTCGGACCGTTTGTGGACCGAGTAGTTGTCGCAGATCGGATACAACGTCTCACCCGGCCACCGGGCTCGAAGCGAGTTCAAGAATGCCAGGAACTCGGTCCACCGTTTCCGGTCCCGGATCCGGTAGTACAACTGGTCCGAGGACAGGTCCAGGGCACCGAACATGTGCCGGACCCCGTGGGTGCGCCGGTAGGTCGCGCGCAGCCGGCGTGGCCGGCGGACGGTGAACCAGCCGCGGCCGGGGCGGGGCTGCAGGTTCAGCGGCCCGAACTCGTCCACGCAGACCACGCGGCCGTCAGCGGGCGGGTGGTCGTAGAGGTCGAGCACCCGCGCCATCTTGGCCTGAAAATCCGGGTCGCCCGAAGCCTTCCACGTTTTCGTGGCCTGCCACGACACCCCACCGGCGTTGAGGATCTTCCGCACGGTTTCGCGGCTGATGTCGGCGATCTTATTGATCCGCAGCACTTCTGCCAGCTTCGACAGGCTCCATGTCGCAAACGGCCATCCCAGGTCGCGGGGGCAGCACCGGGCGATCTGACAGATCCGATCACGCGTCGCCTGATCGGTCTTCGCCGGTCTGCCCCCTCTCCATTTTGGGTCCAGCGCGTCGAAACCCTTCTCGTTGAAGTCATGGATCACTTGCCGCACATACGATTCCGACACCTGCATCAGCTTCGCGATCAACCCGACCGGCTGATGCTGCGCCGACGCCATCACCACCACCGCCCGCCGCATCCGCACCGGCTGCTTGCTGCGCCGCGCGATCTGAGCCAGCCTCCGGCCCTCCTCCGGCGTCACCGCTCTGACGAACACATCCGGCTCGCGAGCCACCGGCACCACCTCCACCGGCAGCATCACCGCTCACCCGCCCGCGATCAACCCGCCACCCCGAGCACGGTTACAGCATCAACCTTCCCGGAAGCGGCACTAGCAGTGTGCTGCAAACAGTTGCAGAGGTCGGTCCGATTGCCGCGGACGTGACGGTTACACCCATCACCAAAGCGGAGGCCAAGGAGCGTAGCCGTAGAACACTGCAGATCGTGCGTCGTGAGAGCAGTGAAGGCACCGATCCCGCATGAACATCAGCGGATGAACAACGCCTCAGTCTGGAATCCGCCAGGTTGGCGCATCCCGCCAGCGGCCCCTCGACACATTGCTCGCAGATGTCTTCCACCCCGATCAGCTCGCGCACTCGCTCTCCATGCTCGAGGCCTCCGAACCCGACAACACGCCAGCACTCGAAGTGGCCCGCGGGTCGCTGGCTGCCATCGATCGGAAACTCGCCAGACACCGCGCCGCCCTGGAAGCGGGGGCAGACCCTGTACTTGCCGCAGGATGGTTCGGAGAAGTGCCCCGGGCGCACGGTGGTAACGAATTCAGGTATGGCAGAATACGTTTCGCGGAAACGAAACAACGCCAGGTCCGAGCGAGGGCATCGCTCGAACCTGGCGTTCGACAGGACAGCGCAGGGGCCGCAGACGCGGCGACAATGGACCAGCGATCTGGTGCGGGGTCATCGCCACCTTCGGTGGCGGGATCCGGTGGTTGTCATGGAAGTGCGCGCGTCAGCGCCGCGCTGTCGTCGCTACCTACCGCACCCTCCGAGAAACAATGCGAATACGGGTCGTGCCGTGGCCGATCCGGTCAGGTTCCATCGCCGACGTCTTGCCGGGGGCTTGGCCAAATCGTCTCGATAACGCTGCCCGAGATGAGCGTGCGCATTCTTGCTGCTCAGTACCTCCGAGAGTTCCGAGATGTCGAACAAGAACGCAAGGCTGCGAACCGTGAAGTAGTCTTCCCTCCATGTCAGGGGAGTTCCTTCATGCCTGGGGTAGAGGGAACTTCGCTGGCTAAACGATGGTTGGAGAGCACAACCAGAGCTCAGGTCTGCTGGGTCCAGCCTGACCCGGTGGCTGTCTCTGAGCTGACCTTCACAAGACCGGGCGGTACCTTTTCCTACGACCTCGGCGGCCTCCTGCAGGAGGGCGCCGTGCACAATCAGCTGTTCCTCGCGGAGGTAAAGAACTACAGGGATGCGGGGGATCAGCGGTCGTTGTATCGCGAATACCTCGCGAAATGCTATCGCGCCTTCAGTGTGTCGCCTGAGCGGTGTGACCACTTCTTGTGGCTCACCTGGGCGCCGTTCAGTTCTACAGAGTGGTCGAAGCTTCAGAGCCCGGAACGAGTCGAGGAATGCACTCGGGAGCACTGGAAGTTCAACTTTACGAGCAAGGATGAGGCAGCTAGCAGTCGGTTGGATCCAGAAGTGGTCCAGCAGGTCTCGAAAAGGCTTTGGAGACCTTTGGTCATCTCCCGGGAGCAGATCGAGCACCTATCCATGAGTCGCGAGTATCTGTCGGTCATCGCTCAGTACAAGATTGGGAAGGGGGTTTGAGATGACTTCAGAGATCGAAGCGAAGTTGTATGACGCCTTCCTGATCGAAAATGCTGTCGCATCGATTCAGCGCCTCAAGGAGATTGTTACCGAGACGCTTCTGGCAACAGATCCTTCTGCAAAAATTGTGCAGACCGAGTATTTTAATCATACTTATATCCCGGATCTAGTCGTCGAGTGGCCATCGCGAGGCAGCGGCGCAATCAGGCCGATCTACCTTCGGCCCACTCAGGACCCTTGGATTATTGAGCAAGATGTTCAGGAACATGCTGAATCGAAGCCCGTATTTGTTCATCTATCGGAATTGTTCGAGGAAGGATATTCCGTCGCGGAATCCGGAGTGGCAAAACTTTCGAGTACCGCTCGGTCAACGCAGTCGTTGGTTACCGAAGTCGAAGCATTCGATCGCATGAGCAGTATTTCAGGAAACTCCGGAGGGCACCTGCTCCCCGCATCGGTGCTTCGAGGCGGGCTCGGCCTGTTTGAAACAGAAGCGGCAGAGGACGCCGCGATCAGGGTCAGTCGCGGTTTTTCGGGCGCAATGGATGCCGACCGGCAATTGACTGAATCTGCACTGAACGCAATCGATGACTGGCTTTCTCCCGGTGAAGCATCCGAGTTGACATCCATTTTTGAAACCGTGTGGGTCGCCGCTGGCGGCTCGGCCCACGAATTCCCTCGAGAGCTCCGGAACCTTAGATTGAATTTTTCGCCGGATAGGCTACAGTTGCTTCTTGGTACGATTTCGCAGGATCTCACAGACTTCTGGCGCCAAGTTGGGCGCAGTGTCAATCTGGAGTCGTTTAAATCTCTGAATCTCGTTGGCGAACAAAGAGCGCTGCAATCCATTATGCAGACTGCACTTCCAAATATCACCGCTCGAACTTGCAGGATTCTGAATAGTTACCATCAGAATAGGTCGCGAGAACTTGCTTGGCAGGTCGAGGACGGGCGCATCTACATGACCGGACTCGGTAAGGAGGCATGGATCGGCTTCCGTGGTGATGAGCTCCCGCGCCGTCATGACATTTATGTCGATTTGCGCCCTTCTCCCAGCGCTCTCCTGAAGCGCTCCAAGAGGGGAGATTTGCCGATAGTATCGGTCGAGCTTGCGGGAAACGGTAAGAATTTGAGCTATGGTTCAGATGGAAGTTCCGACATCGGAGAGACTCTTACATCTCTCGAAGAGATGATTGGAAACAGCGCGGTTGTCAAACGAGCAACCACTTCGATTGAGGCGCGGAAGCCGCTAACGATTGATTTCGTGAGCAGCACCGCATTCGGCGGTGCTGCCGCGCGATTGAGTGCTCCCGACTTGCTTTGGGCTAGTTGGGCCATGATGGTAGATCTTGCGGAGTCCGATCAGGAACAGCTGAAAAAGGTAGTCGGCTTAACGCCGAACACCCAGAGTCTTTCCGTCACTGGTCTTGCTGCGACAGTCGAAGATCGGTTCCAACAATCGAATAACGTTGCGGCATCGCCGGCACTGTCATCCTCTGAGCTCGAGATTCCATCTATCGCGCACCGTCAGATCGAGGGATTGTCTCCTGAGGAGATCTTCATTACAGGGATAATTCTTGATTTGTTCGACAATTTCGATGAGGCCGAATGGTGGTACCGGCAGGCAATTGCCGCAGGTAATGTTGACGCAAATATTGCCCTTGTCAATTTGCGGCGACTGCGGACTGCCGGCCGCCTCCCCTCATCTGTGAGAAGTCAAGAAAAGGACCGCAGCTGGGTCCAATCGTTCATTTTGCTTGTGAACTACGTTCGCCGGGAGGGTCATTCCCGGGTTCCTGTGGGACAGGTTGAATCAGGCATGCCACTTGGAGCCTGGGTTCGTGAACAACGTATGCGTCGGGATGCTCTCGACGATGAGCGTAGGAGGCTACTCGAGCGTTTGCCGGGATGGCGTTGGGACTTTTGACACGCGGGGCGAATGGTCTCAAGACGACGAAGACAGTCCCGTCGCGGTGACCGGATGTACCGCTCAACTGCCCGGTCTGAATCGAAAAGACGCACTCCGCTTTGATAAGCGAATTGACAGCCAAGTGCGCCGAGATGCACGGCGAGTCACCGCCCGGTGGCGAGTACGATCGAGCGGGGCGCAGACGAACGCGGCGAGGAGGTGTCGGCATGATTGTCGAAGCCGCCCTTGAGCAGGCGCTGCGGACGTTGAAGCTGCCGACCTTGGACTCCCGACTTACCCAGGCCCGCGCCGGCGATCTCGGGCATGTTGAGTTCCTGCAGGTCCTGTGCCATGACCAGATCACCCGCCGGGAATCCCAAGCGATCGCCCGTTGCATCCGTCGCGGCCAGTTCGAACAGCAGGTCAGCCTGGAGGAGTTCGACATCGCCGCCAGCCCGAAACTGCCCCGCCGCCGAGATCCGCGACCTCGCCGCAGTGAGACGGCTGCCCATCGGCGAGTCGGTCATCTTGACCGGGCCGGTCGGAGAGGGAGAAACCCATGTAGCGCAAGGACTCGGCCATCTGGCGAGCCGTCAAGGCCCCGAGGTCCGGTTCACCAAGACCAGCCGCCTGCTGGCCTCTCGCCGGTGGTCACGCCGACCGGACCTGGGACAAACGGCTGCGTGAATTCGTCCGGCCCGCCGTGTTGATCCTCGACGACTTCGCAGCCGACGACCTCTACGAGGACAAGATGCCCTGCCTGATGATCAATGGGGCAGGACAATTCGCAGGCTGGTTCACCATTTTCCCGGCGTAGCGTGGCAGGATCCGTATTGCCGGATCGACCATCCGACGAGCGAGCAAGGCAGTGGGATGGTAGTCACGCCGCGCCACGCCGCCAGTGGGGCGGGGCCAGCAGGACAGCAGCATGTCCCGTACGCATCGACGTGGTCCTGGTAAATCATCGGTGTCAGATTGAGTTGGACATAGTTGATGTAGGCGCCTTTGCTCACATGGCCAGTCATCAACGCCCCGAGCCAGTGCGCGGCCTCAACCTTTTTCTCTCGATTGACCCGGCTCACCCGGTCTTGCAGGAATTTCCTTATGCAGTTCGCTTTCGGATCGTTCGGAGTCTCCTGGCAGGCACACGTCGCGTTATGTACGTAGGCCTGTGGCAGCCACCAGTTCTCCATCGCGTAGGTACCGCAGTCGGTATTGCCGATTCCGGTTGCGGGCCTACAGACCTGCGGGAACTGCGGCGAAGCCAGTTGTTTCCCGGTTAGTTGCAGGGGATTCCTGCGCTGATCGGACGTCGATCGGACCACGACCGACCGCCGCAGATACGCGTCGCCAGTGACAGGCCCATGCGAATACACGCCAGCGACCCTCGCCCCGGCATTAGCGAGAACGGACGCGGCCTGCAGAGCACGCGCGCAGGAGAGGTCTACGTTGAACCAAGATTCGCCTTCGGTGCTCGCGTATCCATCAACCGCGAGCACACGCCCGGCTTGTACGGCGGCTACGCCTTCTGCGGCGAGCCGAGCCCGTTCACCCGGTCTGAACGAATCGCAGCCTGCATCGAACCGATACGGCACGGCGTCGTCTCGCCACGATTCTGATGATCCTATGCAGCCGGACGGCGAGCCGATACCGGCCGGGCCGCAGGCTCGCTGAAGGACGCCCCCATGTGTAGTGCCGATCGAAGAAGGACGCTTCAATCCGGTCCGCTGGTCGTCCTCACAGAGGCGGCCGCTCGCACACGAGGCGCAGCACGCGCCGGATTCGACTGACGCGGATTCGTCGTTGGGTTGTCGGTCGACCGTCGAGGGGTCGGTGGATCGCTGCTGGATGCTATCCCCATTAGACGATGGATTCCCAATTTCTGGTACAGCTCCCTGCTGTATGACATGAGTCAACTCGTGTGCTAGCAGTTTTCGCCCCGAAAAGGAATCGGGGGAGTATTGGTCATTTCGGAAGTAGATATCGCTGCTTTGCGTGAAGGCTAGTGCGCCCACTGAGCGCGCTGCGGAATCCGCCGACCAATCGGTGTGGATTCGCACGCGGCTGAGGTCGACACCGAAGCGCGGCTCAAAGAATTCCCGTTGCTCGCGGGTCAGCGGGTACCCACCGCTGACGGCTTTCACATTGGCTTCGGCTCGAGTCAATGTCTGAACCCCACCCACAGTCGCATACTTTGACACAACCTTCCGCTCGAGCGCCTCCTCCTCGTAGTCGGTACAAAGGCGTTGGAGATACGTCGCTGCAGGTTCCTCCCGGAATCCGGTGGTGGCCCGCTGAATTGCCGGCGGCGTCGCATGTGTACGGTCGGGAACCTCCATCCGCATCAACTTCTCAGAGATGCGGTCTGCCTCCTGCTCGTATTTATCCCCGGGCGCATTGACCTTGAGCTTCGTTTGCAGCGGAGGATACGCGGTTCGAAGGCCTGTGGCGATACAATTTGAATCATTTCCAAATCGAGGTGCTGCGGTACTGGTCAATCCGGCATTAGGTTCTTCGGTCTGCGCTTGCAATATTCGTTGGACCGCTTGATTCCCCATGTTGTGATGCAAGTGATGGAGCCAGTTCAAGTCGCGGCCAAGTTCAGGGCATCCTCGAGCGAGACTTGGAGGCTGGACCGACACGGCCTGCTGAGTTGACTTCGGTCTCTGCACGAGGGCGTGCATAGTGTCTCCGATCGTCTCATCACTGTTTCCACGGCATGTCTATTGTTGTGGAATGCGTACGCAACCGCTCCATGGGCTAGGCGCACCATCTTTTCTGTAGGTGGTTTCTCATGAGGAGGTCGATCGATCTTTATCAAGTATCCTGCCCTCGGTGCATACCCAGCGTACCGCGAACCGGCTGGATCGATCCAGCCGTCCACGCTCGCACACTAGCCAGTGAGGTGGTCGACCAAGTTTGTCCCGCGCGGTTCGCGTTGGTGACCGTGTGCTTGGGCTGACTGAAGGGCATGTCTCACGGCAACGTCCTTTCCTTGGCTACCGAACATGTGCGCCAAGTCGCACCCAAACGTGACGGATTGGTCCCGGTACGACTTCCATCGCGGACACTCCGGCGTTATGAAACCGGACTGGGTTCGAGCACCTCTGCCTCGCGCAGTTCGCGTAGCCGCTCTGTGCGAACCTTCTCGGTGAGGCAGGGAACACCTGGTTGAAATTTTGATGGCCGACGAGATCCTTGACATCGTCCCGAAGGTGAGGCACACTCCCATCTGCACTGCGCCCGACAGTTAAGTTGCTCGAATTCCCCCGCTACCTCTATTTGGTAACATTCTAGTCTCGGAATTGTCTTCGGATCGTGGCTGGAAATGGGTTCTGATGGTCGCGAGTTCGCGGCCGTGGCCGGATTGCCAAATCTCCAAAGGGAGAAACAGCAATGTCGACTGACGTGGATATTCGAGAACGGCTTCATCGCTTCGTCGTCAGGTCCGTCGCGATAATCGTCCCGCTCCGCGCGGGTGACTCAGCGCTACCGGTCGTGATGGCCGAGCGGTGACGGTGTCCGGGCTGGTCGAGTCGCTGCGGCGACTCGACGCACTGCTGACGCGTGCCGTGGACGCGGCAGCCGAGGTGTTCGGGTCGGATGCGGCGGCTGATCCGTATCGCGGTCTGGTGATCCGGCCTGAGGAGGTCGCCCGGTTGCTGCGCCGGAGCCCCGGGCAACCGGTGTTGTCCGGTGGCGCGATTGTGACCGATGCCCATAGCGAGGTGTGTGAGTGGCTTGCGAATGCGTTCGATCTCACGGCGTTCGATCTTGATCTTCTGCTGATCGCGGCCGCACCGGAGATCGATCTTCGGTACGAGCGGCTGTTCGGCTATCTTCAGGATGACGTCAGCCGGCGCCGCGCCTCAGTCGATCTTGCGTTGCACCTGCTGTGTGCCGATGCTGCAGAGCGGATAGCGGCCAGGGCCAGGGTGGCGCCCGACGCGCCGCTGGTGCACCACGGTCTGCTGCATCTTGTCGTCGATCCGGCGCGGCCGCAGCAGCCGTTGCTGGCGCAGGAGATGCTGGTGGACGGGCAGGTGCTGCGTCTGCTGCTGTCGGAGTCCACCCTGGACCCACGGCTCGTGGGCCGTGCGTTTCTCGGTGAGCCCGGGCGGCCTCGCGCGGAGCTCCCACTGGACGATTGCACTCTGGATGCGCTGCCGACCGCGGACGTGATGCGGACTGGTGGCGACCCTCCGCCACGGCTGTTCTTTTGCGGCCCGGGCGGGGTCGGCCAGCTGGCTGCGGCTGAGGCGCTGGCTGCCGAGGCCGGTCGGCGGCTGTTGGTCGTGGATCTCGAGCGGGCATCCGGTGAAGAGCGACCGGTCGAGGAACTCCTCCGGATCGCGTTTCGTGAGGCGTGGTTTCGGGGAACTGGGATCTTTCTCGGCGGTGTCGACGCGGTGCCTGCCGCAGCTGCGGGCCGACTGCGTGCCGCGCTCACCAAAGAGGTCGCGTGCTCGCGCGTGCTCACGGTGCTGTCGGGTGAGGAGGTGTGGATTCCGGCGTCAACTCGTGGGGAGCTGGCCGCTGGTGTCGTGGCCGTGCCTTTTCCGGTGCCGTCGGCGCCCAGCCGCGCGCGGTGCTGGAGGGCGACTGTCGAGGCCGCGGGGATGGCTGTCGATGAGTGGGCTGTTCAGGCGCTTGCCAGTCGTTTTCGGCTGACGGATGCGCACATCCGGGAGGTCGTCGCAAGCGCGGTGCACCGCGGCGCGTGGATGGGTGCGCTCCCGGCGTCTGACGATCTGTTCGCGGCCGCTCGCGCGCGATCCGGCCGCGAACTCGGGACGCTGACCCGCAAGATCGACCATGTGTACGGCTGGGATGACCTCGTCTTGCCCGCCGACACGAAGGCGCAATTGGGCGAGGTGGCGAGCCGGGTAGCGCACCGTCGCCGCGTCCTCGACGACTGGGGGTTCCATCGGCTTCTGGCCTCCGGGCGCGGGATCTGCGCGCTGTTCGCGGGGCCGTCGGGCACGGGCAAGACGATGGCCGCGGACGTCGTGGCGGGTGAGCTCGGGCTCGATCTCTACGTGATCGATCTCGCCACGGTCGTCAGCAAGTACATCGGTGAAACCGAGCGGAACCTCAAACGAATATTCGACGCGGCCACGACCGCTGACGCGGTGCTGTTCTTCGACGAGGCGGACGCGATCTTCGGCAAGCGCTCGGAAGTGCGCGATGCCCACGATCGCTACGCCAATGTGGAGATCGCCTACCTGTTGCAGAAGATAGAGGAATACGACGGCATCGCGATTCTCGCGACCAACCTGCGCGAGAACCTCGATGCAGCGTTCTTACGGCGGCTGCAGTTCGTCATCGATTTCCCGGTACCCGACGAGGCGGACCGAGAACGGATGTGGCGCCGCTTCATTCCCGCTCAGGCTCCAGTGGACGACGCCATCGACTACCCCTTCCTCGCCCGCCAGTTTCGCCTGCCCGGCGGCAACATCAAGAACATCGTGGTGTCTGCGGCGTACCTCGCCTCGGCCAACAGCGGGCGGATCGACATGGGACACGTCATGCGCGCGGCGCGGCGCGAGCACCAGAAGATCGGCCGGGTGCTCTCCGACAGCGATGCGGGCGCCTACGCCGACATACTCGGTCGGGAGGGCTGATGTTCGACGATCTCGGCCTGACGCTGCGCAAGATTCTCGACGACGCGACCGCGCCACCCTCGCTCGCGGGTGTCGAGGTGACTTTCAAGACCCCGGACAAGGCGTTCGCCCCGTCGGTGACGACGCTGGATGTGTTCCTCTACGGTGTCCGCGAGAACCGGATGCTGCGTGACCCTGAGCCAATCCTGGATCTCGTTGGCGGATCGTATGTCAGGCGCACACCGCCTCTGCGGGTCGATTGCGACTATCTCGTCACGGCATGGTCGAAGAAGACCGACGACGCCGCGGTCGCCGAGGAACAGCTGATCCTCGCCAACGCTTTGCGCAAGCTGAGCCGCTTTCCGACGATCCCGCCGATCTACCTGCAGAACTCCCTTGTCGGCCAACCGTTTCCGGTCCCGATGTGGGTGGCGCAGTCCGGCGACGGGATGAACCTCGACGAGTTCTGGACCGCGCTCGGCATCTCCCCGCGCACCTCGTTCCGGCTCGTGGTGACGATTGCGATGGATCTCGAGGTGACTGCCGCGGAGGGACCGCAGGTGATCACCAGCGAGATCGATCTGGACGACGACCTGGACCCAGCCACCCCGGGCGAGCCGATGTTCGCGATCGGCGGTGTCGTCCGCGACCCCGCCGGGACCGTCGCCGGTGCTGTCGTCACGGTCACCGGAGGACGGGCGGCCACCACCGACGCCGACGGCCGTTTCCGGCTCTCGGGTCTGGTTGCCGGCGAGCACATCCTGCGCGCGACGGCGACAGGCCATGTTCCGCGGGACGAGGTGATCACCGTCCCAGCCACCGCGCCCGACGGCTACGACATCACGTTCCCGCCATAGCCGACCATCTCACACACCACCCCAGCCAACCCCATCGAGAAGGAGCCGCTGCCGATGACTGTTCCGCTTTCCCCCGGCGTCTACGTCCGCGAGACACCCCTTACACCTTCGATCGCCGGTGTGGGCACCAGCACGGCCGCGTTCATCGGCGTATCGACCGTCGCCGAAAACGAAATGCCCGTTGGCCCGGACGGCAAGCCTTACACCCTCGTCGCTCAGGGCGTGCCGTTCCCGGTGACCAACTGGGAGCAGTTCAAGCGTCAGTTCGGCGACTTCGACGCCGGCAACCTGAACCTCGCGCACTCGGTGTACGGCTTTTTCAACAACGGTGGCAGTCGCTGCTGGGTGGCCAGGGTCAGCAACTTGGACGACGCCACCGAGGTGGATGCCGTGCTGACGAGGATGGCGGCGATCGACGAGATCGCCATCGTCGCGGCACCTGGCGCCCTGAACGACGCCGTTCGCGGCAAGCTTGTGGACCATTGCGAGAAACTCAAGGACCGGGTTGCTGTTCTGGATGGCAACGACACAAAAACGATCACCGTGGACGCGATCAAGGGAGCTGTAAAAATCAGCGACTTCGCGGCCATCTACTTTCCGTGGATCGAGGTGTCGGACCCCGTGTCCGGTGGCACGGTTTCCATCCCGCCGAGCGGTTTGGTTGCCGGTATCTATGCCCGGGTGGACGGTGAGCGCGGCGTGCACAAGGCCCCGGCGAACGAACAGGTCAACGGGGCACTGGGCCTGACCTACCGGCTCTCCACCGCCGAACAGGACGGGTTGAACCCGGAAGGAATCAATGCGATCCGTCTGCTCAACGGCACCATCCGGATCTGGGGTGCGCGCACGATGGGCGGCGACCTGAACGAGGCGGCGGGCGGCATCAAGTACGTGAACATCCGCCGGTTGATGAACTTCCTGCGCGAGTCGATCGACCAGGGCACCCAATTCGCGGTCTTCGAACCCAACAGCGAACCGCTCTGGCAACGGATCACCCGCAGCGTCAACGGTTTCCTCACCGGGGTGTGGCGCGACGGAGCCCTCTTCGGGACCGTCCCCGAGGAGGCGTTCCGCGTCATCTGCGACGAGACCACCAACCCTCCCGATGTGCGCGCCCGCGGACAGGTGGTCACCGAAGTCTGGGTGGCGCCGGTGAAGCCGGCCGAGTTCGTGATGTTCCGTATCGCTCAGGTCAACGAGATCCCCGCGTAGAAGGCGGCACCCATGGCAAACGGAGTACGGGTCGACCCGTATCGCAACTTCAACTTCCTGGTCGAGATCGACGGAATCACTCAAGCGGGCTTCACCGACTGCTCAGGGTTCGGCGCCAGCGCTGACCCCATCGAGTACCGGGAGGGCGGCGACAACACCACCAACCGCAAACTGCCCGGCCCGACAAAGTACCCGAACATCACCCTGAAATGGGGGCTGACCGATTCCCGGGAACTGTACGAATGGTTCAGGGACGTCACGAAGGGGAAGGTGTCACGCCGAAACGGCAGCATCATCCTCAACGACCTGGACGGCACCGAGGTCGCCCGCTGGAACTTCTTCGAGGGATGGCCCACCAAATGGGACGGCGCGGACTTCAGCGCCAAGGGCACCGACGTCGCGATCGAAACGCTCGAGATCGCACACGAGCGAATCGAGAGGGCCTAGCCGTGTTCCAAACCGAGTACCCCTTCACGCTGCCGCTGGGCTATGTCGACGAGGACGGCACACTGCACCGCGAGGGGATGATGCGGCTGGCCACCGCGGCCGACGAAATCCAACCGCTGCGAGACCATCGAGTGCAGCAGAACGAGGCGTACCTGATCGTGATCATCCTCGCCCGTGTGGTCACCGCCCTCGGCACCCTCGGGCAGGTGAACCCGAAGGTGATCGAGAGCCTGTACGCCGCCGATCTGGCGTATCTGCAAGAGCTCTACAACACCGTCAATCAACCGGAAAAGACGAACGGAAAGGTGTCGTGCCCGCGGTGTGAGCACACATTCGCAGCGGCAACGAACGCGGCGGTGAACGGCGAGGGGGGATCGTAGGCTACCCCCTCGCCTCGCTCTACGAGGAGGTAGCCTTCCTCGCTTATCACTTCCATTGGCCACCGGATTCGGTCATGCGGATGGAGCACGCCGACCGACGCCGATGGGTCGCCGAGATTTCCGCCATCAACGAGCGTTGCAACGAAGGGATCCCGAGGTGAGCGAACTCGCAAGCGGCCCCAACCTCAAGCGCTGGACAGCATGGGCGCACACCAAAACCCGGCGCGCGAGACGCCACGGGCGGGTGCACCGGCCATCTCAGATGACGTTGCTACGTCGCCCTGTCGTCCGAGCCGAGCAATCGCGCACTCGACAGCAGTTCAGCTTCACCGCTCACCTGCACCTGACCGTCCGCGCGCGAACAGTCATGCCCCGGCCACCGGCCGGGCACGGCTCGCATGTAGTGATCGAGCAGCGCAGCACAACGCGATCGGTGCTCGCATACCGTCACGATACGGCGGTGCCCGGCGTGGGACTGGGGCGTCCGTCGTCGGAGCCGATGCGGGCGCGTGCATTTGGCTACGAGCGCTGGGATCCCCAGACTCGCGCCACTCCCAAACTCCTTCCTGCGACCCGGCCGCCCGCGGTCGCGGTGGCGGCGTCCGACCGCGCCGAGGCTCGTTTGCCCGCGGTATGCCGCAAGATGATCATGCGAGTGGCCTACGGGCACCGACGCATCGAGTCTCCAGTTCGCCCCACCGCCCTTCCTCGGAATCGCCCGGCAGTCGGCGTCGAGGTCGATCGGGCGTCGAGGGATGTCGCTCGCCGGGGTGTCGGTATTCCGGGTTTCGGGCCCGTCGCATCGAGCCCGAGCCCGGCGCTCCCACCGCCAGTTGACCTCGATGGCTTAACCGAGCAGATCGTGACCCGGCTCGACGACCGCCTCACCGCCCACCGCGAGCGGTTCGGCCGAGCGTTCTGAGAACGGTGAAGGGAAAGGTGCGTGGTGGAGAAGCTGAAAGTTACGGTCGAGCACACCGGGCAGGAATTCCTTTTACCGTTCAACCCGGAGGAGTACACGCTCAACCAGGACAACATGTTCGCCTCCCAGGCGATCCCCGGGCTGTCGGGCCCCATTCTGCAGTTCGTCAACGGCAACATGCAGACCCTGGAGATGGAGCTGTTCTTCGACACCTGGGACACCGACGACGTCGAGAAACGGGACGTCCGCGAGCTGACCGGCAAGGTTGTCGGTCTACTGGAGATCGATAAGGAACTGCATGCGCCGCCAGTACTGCGCGTGCAGTGGGGGTCGCTGGACTTCCGATGCGTGCTGGCCAAGGCGAATCAGAAGTTCCAGATGTTCGCCGACGACGGCCGACCCGTCCGGGCAAGGGTGTCGGTGACGTTCAACCGCTTCATCGACGCCGAGCGGGAGGCCAAGGAGGTGGACCGGCAGACGGCGGACTTCACCAAGATCCACATCGTGCGCCAAGGCGAGACACTCACTCGGATCGCCACCGAGCACTACCAGGACCCACGCGTCTGGCGGCCGATCGCGCTGGCCAACGCGCTCGCCGATCCACGAGAGATCCACACCGGACAACCGCTGCGGATTCCGTCGCTGCCTTTCCACGACCCTGACTCCGGTGAGGTCGTGCGCTGATGGCCCGCTACCCGTCCTACGCGCCGGAGTTCGCGATCGAAATCGATGGCGAAGCCATCCCGCCCGCCTTACGGGGGTCGATCTCGCGAATCAGCCACACCGACGGGATCGAAGGCGCGGACCGCGTCGAGATCACCCTCGCCAACGAAGGACTGCGCTGGCTCGACCACCCGCTCCTGCAAGTCGACCAGCCGTTCGCCCTGTCGCTCGGCTACGCGCCCGACCCGCTCGAACGCGTCTTCGTCGGCGAGATCACCGGCATCTCCGCCGCATTTCCCGGCGGCGGGATGCCCACCCTGACGGTGGTCGCGCACGACTTCCTGCAGCGACTGACCACCGGGACCAAGGACCGCGGGTTCCTGATCGACATCCCGACGATCGGGCACTTCCCGTTGCCCGACCCCGCGGTGACCTCCCTCGTCGCCGCCGGCAATCTGCTCATCCCACACAACGACCCGGTGGGCGCGGCGCTGTCGTTCTTTGCCCTGCTGATGGCCTACGCGATCGATCCGGATGAGGCGAAGAAGGGCGTCCGCCTACAAGGCTCACAGAGCGACTTCGACTTCCTGACCGGGATCGCGAAGGAGAACGGGTGGGAAATGCACATCGACCACACCGCCGAGCCCCGGGGTTTCGTCCTGCGATTCCAATTCCTGCTCGGAGACCTCGCACCGAGTGTGAGCCTCACCTGGGGAGCCTCCCTCGCCGAGTTCACCCCTCGGCTGAGCACGGTGGGCCAGGTGCTCGGCGTGCAGACACGCATCTGGGTCCCCAGCATCAAGACCGAACTCGTCGTGGTCCTCGGCTGGGATTTCGACCGCGCCGCCTTCGACCTGCAGATCTTCCCCGGGTTCGAGGGCATCGAGGACATCGTGGGCCCGGCTGCGGCGCGCGAGCTGGTCAAGATCGACGCCGTCGGTGCCGCGGCCATGCCCAAGACGCTGCTGAGCGAGCTACTGCCGCGGCTGAACAATCGCCTGACCGGCAGCGGGAGCGCGGTGGGCAACCTGGAGATCAAGGCCGGCCGGGTCATCGATCTAAAGGGCCTCGGCGAGCAGTTCAGCGGGCTCTACCGCATCACATCGGCCACCCACACGATCGACGGCGGCGGCTTCAAGACCTCCTTCGATGTCCGCAAGGAGGTCTGGTTCGGCTCGATACCGACGCCGAAGGGCATCGCGGGCCTGGCTCGTGTCAACGGACAGCGCATCGGCTGAAACACACCCGGTCCGACGGAGGGAGGCGAGCATGGTGTCCCTGTTCGAGTTAGAGGGCGCACGAGAGGATGGCGGACGCGGCCCCGGTGTCAGTATCGCCGCAGGCATTGTCACCCAGAACATCGACGTGCCCATGCAGGGGCGGGTCCTGGTCCGCATCCCGTCCATCGACCAGGAAGTCTGGGCGCGGCTCGTCGCTGCGGGCGCGGGATCCAGGGCGGGCCTGTTCTACGTCCCGCGCATCGATGACGAGGTGCTCGTCGCCATGGCGCACGATGACGCGCGCGACGCCTTCGTCCTCGGTGGCCTATGGAACGCCCGCGACCGCATCCCCGTCGACGACCCCCTCACCGCGCTGACCAGCCGGATCCTGCGCAGCGGACTGACCGCCGGCGCAGGCCACCAGATCGAGATGGACGACCTGCTGCAGTCGGTCACAATCTCCACCTCCACCGACCAGAAAATCACGATGGACCCAGCAAAGATCGAGCTGTCCAACCTCGCGGGCTCGGTGACGATCACGCTGGACAACGCATCACAGTCGGTCTCCATCAAGGCCGCGGCCAGTATCACGCTCGAAGCCCCGCAGATCAGCCTCAAAGGCGCGAACGTCGAGATCAACGGCGCCGCCACCACTGAGGTGAAATCCGGCGGGGTCTGCAACGTCACCGCCCCCCTCGTGAAGATCAACTAGAAAGGGCACCCCATGCCGTCCGCCGCGCGTGTACTCGACCCGACCGGGCATCCCGGCGTCATCACCGGCCCCGGCGTGCCCATGGTGCTCATCGGCGGGATGCCGGCCGCGGTGCTGGGTGACCTGCACGCCTGTTCCATGCCGCCGACCGCTGGGCCACATCCGCCCACCCCCATCGTGATGGGCAGCGCCACCGTGCTCATCGGTGGGCGCGGCGCGGCGCGGATGGGCGATATCACCGGCTGCGGTGCCCCGATCATTACAGGGTTGCCGAGCGTGCAGATCGGGGGCTGAGAATGGTCGCCGATCCGCAAGCATTCCTCGGCGTCGGCTGGGCGTTCCCGCCGACACTCCAGCTCAACGGCACCCCGACGATGGTCACCCACTCCGACGACGTGCGGCAGGCGATCATGATCATCCTCGGGACCGACCCGGGGGAGCGGGTCATGCGACCCGACTTCGGGGCAGGACTCAGCACGTTCGTGTTCGAACCCGTCAGCCCCACCACGATGACCAGAATCCGCAACCAGGTACGCGACGCGCTGATCGACTGGGAACCTCGCATCGACGTGCTCGACGTCGCCGTGACCACCGACCCGAACGAACGCAACCAACTCCTCATCGACGTCCGGTACCGGGTTCGCGCCACCAACTCGTTGCACAACCTCGTCTACCCGTTCTACCTGGACGAAGGAACGCCGCGATGACCCGCACCGAGCAACCGCTCGTCGATGCTCGCGACGCCGCCGCGTTCGTCGCGGCGATGCTGGCACGCCGGTCCGGCTACGTGCCGGAGTGGCAGCCCGGCCCCGACGGTCCCGACGTGGCGCTGACCGAAATCGTGGGCCGCTACCTGGCCGCGATCACCGCCAGACTCAACCAGATACCTGACAAGCACCAATTGGCCATGCTCGACGCGCTGGGCGTGCCGCTCGTCCCGGCACGCGCCGCCCGGGCCCTGGTGGTGTTCAGCGTCGGCGCCGACACAGGCAACATCCGCGTCCCCGCAGGAACACGGCTGGCCGCAACGCCCCCCGAACCGGTCCCGACGAACATAGGCCCCGCTGAACCTGCCGACTCCCCGATGACAACACCGCCGCAACCGGTGAACTTCGAGACCGAGCGCAGCATAGGGCTCACCTCTGGCCGGCTCGTCGAGGTGCGCAGCCACTGGCCCGGCCGCGACCAGTCCATCGATCACACGGCGGCGATCACGGCGGGCGAACCCTTTCGGCCGTGGCGGCCTGCCGATCTGCAAGACATTCCCCACCACCTCTACCTCGCCCACTCCACCCTGCTCGCGATCTCGGCCACCAGCCATGTCGCAGTCGAATTCGAACTCTCCCAAGGGTCCTCCGAGGAACTCGGCACGGTGTGGGAATACTGGGACGGCAAGGTCTGGCGCCCGTTCCGCAACACCATCGCCGCATGCGACCGCACTGCCGCCGCGCAGGAGGACAGCACAGCACGGTTTCAGCAGAGCGGGACAATCCACCTACTCACCGACTGCGCCGAAACCACGCCGGCCACCGTCGCGGGAATCGAAAGCTTCTGGGTGCGCGGGCGGCTCACCGAGCCGCTGCCGCCGAACCCAGCTCAACTGCTCCCCGAGATCAAGCAGATCCGACTGTCCACGACCACCATTCGCAGGGTCCAGATCGTGCCACCGATTGCGGGAGTCTCAACCACGCTCGCCGGTGGCTTCCTGCCGGATACAGCGATCGTTGCCGGCGCGGAGGTCGACACCAGTGCGCTGTTCTACCCGTTCGGCCCAGCACCCCAACCGGGGTCGATCTTCTACTTCTCCTCGGAGGAAGCATTCACCAAACCGAGGGCTCACCTAGACGTCTGTTTCACACGCACCAGGACCCCGCAGGATGAGCTGTCCGATGGAGACTCGTTGCCACACCTCGTCGCCTGGGAATACTGGAACGGCCGGGAATGGGCCAGGGTGCCGAACTTCACCGCCGACCTCAGGTCCGCCCCCGCCGACCTTGACCCCACCGACCCAGCCAAAGCCTCCGTATCCGTTTCGCTCACCGTGCCCGAGGACATCGCGCCGACCAAGGTCGCCGATATCGAGGCTCGCTGGATGCGGGTCCGACTGGTCAGTGGTGGTTTCGGCGTCAGGCAAGAGGTCACCTGGACCGACTCGGCTGGGAATTCCAACACGTTCAGCTACATCGTCAGCAAGCCTCCTGCGCTGAGTGAGTTCAAGCTGGGCTACACCTGGACGCATGGCCCGTTCACCCCTGAGCGGGTGCTGACCTACAACGATTTCCGCTACGCCGACCGCACCGACGAGGCGATCTGGCCCGGCCGGATTTTCCGGCCCTTCACCCCGCCCGTAGACCTCACGCCGGCGCTATATCTCGGCTTCGACAAACCACTGCCAGCCGATGAGGTTGGCATCCTGATCGACATCGCCGAAGACCCGACGGATTCACGCGGTCCCACCCTGGTGTGGGAGTACTGGGACGGCGGCAGCTGGCGCCCGGTGCGGGTGGAGGACGGGACCCGCGGACTTCGGCTGCCTGGCCTGGTCAGCCTGATCGGTCCGCGCAACAGCGTGCCGTTGGACCGTTTCGGCAGCCCCCGCTCGTGGCTGCGCGCCCGCCTGGCCGAGGACGGGCCCCCGGGCGAGCCGACGATCCGCGCGATCTTCCCGAACGCGACGTGGGCCGTGCAACAGCAGACGATCCTCGACGATCCGATCGGGGCCGGTACCGGGTTGCCCGACCAGGTTCTCGTCATGCGGCAGGTCCCGGTCCTGCCCGGGGAGCAGATCGAGGTCCGCGAACTGGCAGGCTCACGCGCGGGCGTCGAGTGGCGGATCGTCGCACTGGAACTGTTCGGCGGTGACCAGCGCGCAGTCCGCGAGATCGAGGGACTGCTCGGTCAGGAGAGCACACGCGACATCGTCTACGGTCCGCTGCGGCTGCGCCGGGACCGCGCCAAGCAGGTCACCGAGGTCTGGGTGCGCTGGTACCCGGTCGAGCATCTGGTGCGCTCTGGGCCGAATGACCGGCACTACGCGCTGGAGCCTTCGCGGGGCCGACTGCAGTTCGGTGATGGCGCCACCGGTAAGGCTCCGCCTGCAGGTGCGGCGATCCTCGCGCGGCGCTATCAGACCGGTGGAGGCAGCATCGGCAATGTCGCGGCCGGGGCCATCTCGCAGCTCCAGGCATCCATCGGCGGCGTCGAGGCTGTCACCAACCCGATGCCCGCAGAGGGCGGCGCCGACGGAGAGACACTTGACGCGCTGCGCGTGCGCGGACCGCAGACGCTGCGGCACCGCGGCCGTGGGCTGTCGGTGACCGACCTGGTCACCCTCGCCCGGGAAGCCTCCCCGGCGGTCGCGGTGGCCACCGCGCTGGCCGGACGCTCGGCCGACGGGCGGCGGCGGCCCGGCTACGTGACACTGATCGTCATCCCGGCGACCGCCGATCCGAGGCCGTTCCCGTCGTTCGGTCTGCGCGAGCAGGTCCGCCGCTACGTCGAGGCGCGGGCGGAGGCGACCCTCGCCGCGCTCGGCCGCATCGAGGTGACCGGCCCGCAGTACCTGCCCATCGACGTCGAAGTGACAGTCGTCCCACACGACCCAGCCGAAGCCGGGCCCGTCGAAAAGCGGGCTACCGCAGCGCTGACGCGGCTGCTGCACCCCGTGCACGGCGGGCCCGACGGTAGCGGCTGGCCGCCGGGCCGCACCGTGTACCTCGCCGACGTCGCCGCCGTCCTCGAGCGCGTCGACGGTGTCGATTTCGTCGAGCAGCTGACCATCTCCACCGGCGGGCAGATCGGCGGCGAGCGCATCGCGGTGGCGCCCCACCGCACCGTGGTCGCAGGCGAGCTGCGGATCAGACCCGCACGAGCGGAAGGGTAGCCAGCACGTGATATCGACCGCACTACCACTGCAGAACCTCGACGACCGGCGCTGGATCGACCTGGTCGAGGAGGCACGAGCGCTGATCCCGTTCCACGCCCCGGGCTGGACCGACCACAACGCCCACGACCCGGGCATCACGCTCGTCGAGCTGTTCGCCTTCATCGTGGAGATGGACCTCTACCGCGTCAACCGAATCACCGATGCCCACCGCCGCAAATTCCTCGCCCTCGCCGGGATCACCCCGGCGCCGCCGCGCCCGGCCACGACCATCCTCGGGCTGCGGCTCGCCCCCGGCGAGGCCCCGCTCCCGCTGCCAGCCGGGCTGGAATTCACCGGGCACGACCCGTTCGGGACACCGATACGCTTCCGCGCCCGACACGACCTGACGGTGCAGCCCGGTCGCCTCGCGGCAGTCTTGGCCGAAGACCCGCACTCGGCCGCCCCCCGGGACCTGACCACAGCGTGGCTGCGCGGCGAGCCGATCCTGCCCTTCGGACCGGACCCGCGGCCCGGCGCGGCCCTGTACCTCGGGTTCGACTTGCCCGCACCATGGACACCCGGCACCCTCATCAGCCTCGGTATAGCCATCGGGGACCCGGACGGCCGATCAGGAAACGCCGAGCGGCAAAGGATCTCGGCCGAGACAGCCGCCGCAACCGCAGACTGCGTCCCGCCCTGGAAGATCCTGCACTGCGATGAGCAGGAGAAAGAAACCACCGAACCGCGCCGAGCCGTCCACCACAGTGCCGTGCTGTCGTGGGAACTGCGCAACGGTGCCGGGCACTGGACCCGGCTCGCCCCCGAGGAAGTCGACGACGACACCCGGGCCATGACCCTCGACGGGCGGGTTGTCCTCCGCATACCCGGACCGGTACCAGCAGGAAGCCTCGGCGCCCACCCAGAGGCTCTGGTCTGGCTGCGAGCCCGGCTGATCCACGGCGGATTCGACGCCCCACCTGTCTTGCAAGGGCTGACCGACAACCCTGTAGAGGTGGAGCAGGCCGTCCCTGCGACCACCCGGCTGCAGCTCGCCCAAGGCGCGCAGGTGAGCGGCGAGGAGCCGGTCCCGGGAGAGTTCGTCGAACTGGACGTGGACCTGGACCGCCGCGGTCAGGTGCGGCGGATCCGGTTCGGGCCGCCCCGCGCCGGCATCCCCGCTGTCCGGCTGCTGGCCCTCGACAGGGTGAAACGCTCGCTGATCGTCGAAGCCGCGGCGGTGGCCCGCGGCACCGGCGGGCCCGGGCAGCGCATCGACGTGCCCGACGCGCCACTGGTCGCGGCGTCCCTGCGGGTCACCGGACTGGAGGACGGAACGTGGCGGATCTGGTCTGCCCGGCCCGACTTCGACGCCTCCACCCGCTCCGACGCACACCTCACCGCCGACCCGACCGCTGGAACGATTTTGCTCGGCGACGGCGAGCACGGCCGTACCGCCCCCGCAGGGACGACGCTGCTGGTGACCGCGGACATCACCCGCGCCGCCGACGGCAACCTCGCGACGCGGACGATCGACCGGCTGGCCGACTCGGCACACAACCGGGCCGTCGCCGGTGACCTGAAGGCACTCGCCGGTCGGCTGGTGTGGATCGCGAACATCACGCCCGCCGCGGATGGCGCCGCCGCCGAGTCGGTGTCGGCCGCGATCGCGCGGGCCCGCGATGAACGGGAGGACGCCGCGCGCGCCGTCACGCTGGACGACTACGCCGCGCTGGCCCGGCAGACGCCGGGGGTCCGTCTCGCCCGCGCCGAAGCCCGAGCCAACACACACCCCGGATTCCCGTTCCAGACCGCGCCCGGTGTCGTCACGGTGCTAGTCCTCCCGCACCTGCCCGCCGACCGCCCGGTACCCACTCCCGGCCTGCGGAGGGCGGTGGCCGCCTACCTGAACCGGCGACGCATGATCGGCACCCGGGTCGAGGTGGCTGAGCCAGAGTACGTCCACGTCACCGTCCGGGCCACGGTCCAGGCCACAGCGGGCACCCCGACCGCGGGACTTGCGACCGCCGTCCGTGCCGCCCTCGATGGCTTCCTGCACCCGCTGACCGGCGGCCCCGACGGCGCCGGGTGGCCGTTCGGCCGCGACGTCCACCACTCGGAGGTACTGACCGTCATCGGCAAGGTGCCGGGGATCGCTCATGTCCTCGCCCTCGAACTGGTGTCCGACGGGCAAGTGAGCTGCGCCGACGTCTGCATCGGCCCCCTCGGACTGGTCGACGCCGGCCCACACGAAATCGAAGTGAGGTGAACCCGCCGATGACCGACCCCTTGCATCCGGTCGATCCGCTCCGCCTGCGGCACATCCACGGCGAGGCGCTGCTCGGATGCGACTTCACCGATCAGTCCGCTCTGGACGAGCAGCTGCGTTGGTGGCACAACCGTGCGCTGCACCGGGCGTACGGGATCGTGTCGGGCCTGGAGGTCATGCCGCCCGAGGACGGCGTCGCCACTGTCGCACCTGGGCTGGCCTACGACCGTCGCGGACGCGAACTGAAGCTCGACCAGCCAGTTGATGTCCCTGCGGACACGAGTGGCCGCTACCTAGTGCTCGCGAGCAAACCCGGTGAATCGGGTGCAGTCACGCTGTGCTGGCTGCCGCCCGACGCAGCGGCCCACAGCGACGGTGTGAGACTGCTCGTCGGTGACGCCGAGGTGTCCGCCGCGCAGGTCCGACCATTCTCCCGCTCCCGGATCGGCCGCGGAGCGACAATTCCAGGTGCCACTGCCTGGACGCCGTGGACCGAGGTGATCAACAAAGCGGAGTGGCACCTTGGACTCCAGGTCGAGGTTGACACGTCGGCGGCCGGGTTCACCGACGTGCCCTGCTACTTCACCCAGATCACGGGATCCATATCTCATCCAGAGCACGAACTGAAGCTGCTCGTTCTGTTCGACCACATCGCCCAGGCGGACAAGGACGGCTTCACCGTCCGGTTGTTGATGCCGCGGCTCAACTGGCTCAAACTGACCCAGCCGTTCTCCGTACTCGCTCCCGTGCCCGACTCCATATCCGCTCTCGTAGAGAAGTTGTGCAGCCTGGCCAGCACCACCGTGGCCGTTACCTGGATCGGTATCGAGCATCGAAGTGAGGGACACCCATGAGCTCACCCCATGAGACCCGCTCGATCGAGCGGCAGCGGTTCTTCGACGGTCAGCGTCTCTTCGCCGACGACCTGCAGCAGATCGAGGAGTTCAACCGGGAGATGCGCTGGTTGCACAACCAGAGTCTGCACCAGCCGGGGATCGGCAACGGCTTCTCCGTGACCGGCCGCAAAGGCGACCGGGAGGTAGGAATCGAGCCGGGCTACGCCATCGACGACTTGGGCCGCGAAATCGTGCTGACCAGCTCCCGCATGGTCCCGGTGCCACCGGTGGCCGACGACGGGGTCGGGCAGCCGCAACGCTACGTGCTGACCGTCCAGTACCCGAGCGACGAGGACCTGGAAGAGTTCGAGCGCCGCGAAGGGATCTGTGACACGCGGGGGGCCGTGCGCCTGCGCGAGGAACCGATCTTCTGCTGGGTGCCGCTGAATCCGGATGGCAGCCCGGCGCAGGATCCCGCCGACATACTGAGCGGGCGGAAGCTGGTGCTCGCCGATATCGCGGTGCATCACTGCACGCTGGCCAAAGACATCAGCATTGCCCAGCGGCGCAACGCCCGTCCGCCCACGCAGCCGCACATCGCCTGCGGCATCCAAGAACCGGACAACTGGGAGGAATGGATCCTGGGGGACGACACCACCACTAATGGGTGGAGAATGTTCTACCAAATCGTTGGCGGGCTCCAAGCCGAGATCCACACCCGCTCGGGCGGGTTCCGAACGGTGCCCGGCTACTTCGCCCGAATCGACGGCCGACGGGACCTCCCGATCCCGATCGATGAGCCGCCAACCCGGACCATCATCCTCGACGGGCAGCTCAGCATCGTCGAACCGACGGCCGTCGGTTTCCGGGTTCAAGTCATTGTCCTGCAGTTCCGCGCCGACGACGGTGAGCCCGCACAGCTGTCCCCGGAGGAGCTGGTCAAGCTAGCCGAGCGTCATTGGCGAGTCGGCTGGATGGGTGTCGAGGGATGAACGGCTCCGCGAATCATTCACCGCGCCCCGCGCGGCGACAGCCGGACGGTCGCGAGGAAGCCCGATGAGCGAACCCACTTTCGTTCATCTCAACCGCGACAACGTGTGGCGCGACTTTCACCGACGCGGCCTGGATCCCACCCAGACCACGCTTCGGCTCGCCACATTGCCGGCGGCGACCACACCACCCCCAACCGGGCCCCCCTCTGGCCCAGACGCGTCGGCCGGGCTCGCCGTCGGCCCGGACGGAACGATCTTCTTCACCGACGGACACACCATCGGTCGCGTCGACGGCTGCGACGGATCCTCGGAAGCATTCAGCTGTGTCGGCGGCGAGGGATCAGAACCGACCGAGCTGCGCGGACCCACCGGCCTGCTGGTACACCGCAACCGGGGCGCGCTGATCGTGGCCGACACCGGCAACGACCGGATCCAACTGTTCGACCTGCGCACCCACCAACTGCTCGACGTGTGGGACGGGTTCGACCGGCCCTCGGGCTTGGCCGCCGATCCGGCAGGCCGGATCTATGTCGCCGAGCATGGGCGGGTTCGGCAGCTCACCGCGGGCGGGGCGGAAAATCGCGCATTCGCCGACACACTGGCTGCCGAGGCGGTCCTGCGGGACCCGGTCGCCATCGCCGTCCGGCCGGGACCGGAGATATGCGTCCTCGACCGGAGCCGTCGCGCGCTGCTCGTCCTCGACCCGGCCGGGCACCTGCTCACGGAGCACAACCTCGACCTCACCGACGACCCGCTCGGGCTAGCGGCAACGTCGGACGCCTTCTACATCGGTGCGGGCGGTTCGGTCGTCACATTCGATCGCAACGGTACCCGACTGGGGATCGCGGCCGGTTGGTCCGCTCCGGTCGCGGCGCTGGCCCTGGACGGGCGCGGCGGGCTCATCGTCCATCCCGGCGGGTCCGGACCGCCGGTCCGGTTGGCGCTGCACGGGGCGTTCGTCCGGCACGGCATCGCCTGGGGTGGACCCTTCGGCGGCTTCACCGACCGCCCGAAGACCTGGCACCGCCTCGTCACGACGATGGTCACGCTGCCCGCCGATGCCCACGTGCAGTTCTTCGTGCACACCACCAACGACCCAGCAAGCGAACCCGCGGTCGAGGAGACCGCAGCGGACCCATTCCCTGCGCCCGCCTGGTCGCCCGGGCCACCCGAACTGGGAGAATTCCTGATCGACCGGCCCGCGACGAGGTTCGCCTGGGTCGGCATACGATTCACCGGCGACGGAACCAGCACAGCCGAACTGCAGCAGATCCGCCTTGAGTTCGACCATGCGGGATACCTGCAGCACCTGCCCGCAATCTACCGCGACGAGCAGCCCCACACGTTCCTGCGGCGCTACCTCGCGCTCGTTGAAAGCCTATTTGGGGAGGTGCAGGACGCGACGACAGGCCTATCCCGGCTGTTGGACCCGGCCGTGGCGGAGCCGTTCCTCACCACGCTGGCGCGTTGGCTCGCCGTCGACCGGGCGCCGCAGTGGGACACCGGCGCGCTGCGCGAGGCGGTCACCCACTCCTACGCCGAGTCCGCGCACCGTGGCACCCCCGCCGGGCTGCGCCAAGCATTGCGCCGCCACACCGGTGTCGACGCCTGGATCGAGGAGCCGATCGTCACCGGCGCCTGGTGGGCACTGGCCGCGGGGGAAACGAGCCCGGCGGCCGAGCGGGAGACCTCGGTCCTGGGCGTCACGACCATGCTCGCCGCCGCCGAACCCCAAGGTGCGGTGCTCGGGTCGACCGCCACCGTCGACCGCTCCCACCTGATCGACAACGCGGAGTACGGAATGCCGCTGTTCGACACCGTCGCCCACCGCTTCACCGTGCGCCTCTACCAAGGCGCGAACTACAGCGCGGAGCGTGCAGCAGCGGTCGAGGCGCTCCTGGAGCGAGAACGACCGGCACACACCGACTACGTGATCTGCCGGGTCGATCCCGGCCTCGCGGTCGGGACGGCACGGGTCGGGATCGACACCGTGATCGGCGGCGACGCACCCCCCGCCCGGCTGGACGGCGAGGCGGTGCTCGGTGCCGGCTTCGTCCTTGGCGGCGCGCCGCCGGGAAGGATCGGAGAGTCCTCGCAGCTCGGTGTGACGACACTCCTCGGCTCGGGTTCACTGCGGGACCACTGACGACACGCCACAAGACACGATCAGGAGGAGCCATGAACGGAACACCCGCAACGGCGCAACGGACGGGGCTCACGGCGCCCCGGCGCAACCGTTTCTTCCACGGCAAGATGATGGACGTTCACCACTTCGAGATGGAGACGGCCTACGGCATTGGGATGCGGCGGCTGCTGAACCGGCTGGTCACCGGCAGTGGTGTCGTGTGCGGTCTCGACGTGGTCCCAAGCAGTGGCTGCGCGGTCGAGATCACCTCCGGGGTGGCGATCGATCGCTGGGGACGCGAGATCGTCATCCCGACCCGCACCCCACCGATCCCGATCCCGCCCGCGCTCATCGACCGCGTGTGCGGGCAACAGGAGATCATCCCTACGGAAGAGGACCGCCGCGACAAGCCCCCGCCCGCTCACACCGACGACGAGTACGAGCCGACCGCCTGCGTCACGGTGGTGCTCTGCTACCACGAATGCGAGACGGACCCGGTCGCGGTGCTCGCCGGGGACTGCTCGACCTCAACCCCGTGCGCCCCAGGCGCGATCCGCGAGCAGTACCGGATCGAATTCGAGCCGGGCGCGGCAGACCCCATCGAGCTGAGCTGCCGATTCCCCGACGTCCTCGCCCACGGGGAACTCGACTACGCGGCACTGGCGAAATGGATCACCCGCGACTGCCCGAACCCGCCCCGCAACCCCTGCATCCCGCTGGCGAACATCCACCTGAACTGCCGCGACGACGCCTGCGACATCGACGACGTCGACATCACGATCCGCCCGATCGTGTTCGGCAACGACATCCTCATCGACATCCTGACCCGGATCGTCGAGGAGGAACGCGCGGGCAGCCACGACCGGCGGTAACCGAAGGTGCGAGATCCCCACACCCCGACAGGAGCAAGCATGCAACACCAGACAACACCACTGGAACGTCCCCGGTACTTTCCGCGGCAACTCATGACCCCCGACGATCTCACACTGGAGGCGGAGTACTTTCGCAACCGACTGCGGCGGCACAATATCTATCTCCACGGCTGGGGCGTCGTGTGCGGAGCGCTGGTATGCCCTGTTCGCACCATCGAAGGCAGCGACCCGACACCATGGGTCGTGCAGGTGCAGCCCGGATACATCCTCGGTCCATTCGGCGACGAAATCGTCATCGAGCGGCCCTATGAGGTGTCTTTGCACGCCGGTACGGCCGGGCACACCGACGAGTTCGCCGACCCGTGGTGCACGGAAACCTACGCAGAAAAGCCAGACGGCCCACGCTATATTGCGGTTCGTTACCGGGAGATACCGACACGACCAGTCCGAGCCCAGCCCGCCGGCTGCGGATGCGACGAAACCCAGTGCGAGTACTCGCGTTACCGGGACGGCTACGAGATCGGCGTCCTCGACGCCTGCCCGACCTCACACAAGGGGGACCCAGACGCGGCATCCGGCAACCCCACCTGCCCCACCATCCCGGACAGCCCCTGGGTGGTGCTCGCCGAAGTAAGCGTCGACGACGACGGGGCGATCACGACAATCAAGAACTGCGCGTGCCGACGGATTGTCACGTCGGCCCGGGATAGCTGGACACACTGCACCTCGGCGGAATCCGATTATCCGCAGCCGCCCGCATAACCCGCACCGGGGGATCGGCGATGACATAATCTCGCAGTCGACCATAAATTGCCGTCGCCTCCAAGGAAGGGAATCGGCACCCCGTGCAATTGTCTGCTGCGCCGCCAGCCATCGGAACGGCGGAATTTCCGAGATTGAGTCTTCCAACCAGTAGAAGCAGTCTGGAGCATTGAAATGGCGCACCTCACACACGTCCCGGCCCGTAGTACCTCGGAACCGAGCACTCGGAAGGCCGCGTACCAGGCGCAGACGATCAGACAGTCGCCAATCGCGATGCTAAAAGCAACTCGCGGTAACCAGGCGACACTGCACATACTCGACGGCACCGCGGAACCGAAGGGGGCCACACCTCCACTTTGGCACACGACGAGTCCCGCCCTAGTGCTGCGGCAAACGGCCGTGCCCGCCGGCGGAGGCGCAAACGGTCGCGATCCGTGCCTGGATTTGTTGCAGGCTATCGTCTACTGGCTCGATGAGGTCGCCAAGCGCTTCAGGGATGCTCAGGAAGATGAAAACGAGCTGTTCAAATTTCACCGCCACCGTAACGAGGCGCACCATAAACACGGTTCATGGGACGGGCACCGCGATAGGTATTACAAGGACCAACGCGAGTTGCGTCGCAAACTATCGGAATGGGACGACAGTTGCGGACCGTTCCGCCTGTCTGAACTGCAGCGCGAAGATTTACGAGAGGCACAAGAATTCGGCGGGAAAGACTACCCGACCAAACCAGTACGCACCATGCGCGAGGCTGAGGAATCTGAGCAGGAATCCATCTGGGACAAGCTACGCAAGCCACTGCCAGATTGGGTGGTGAACGCCCTCATCGCACTGGGGGCGCTTGCTTTGGCAGTTGTGCTGGTGGTTGCCTTCGCTACGGGAGCCGGAGAAATCGCCGCAGCGGTAGCCGGGGTGGGATTGGTGCTCGGACTGGCCATCAGGTCCGCAATGCGTGCCGCCGGAGTACGCGACACGTCGAACGAAGCCTGATCGTGGCCCGGCCACAAGCGGCCGCACCTGGTTTGCCGAAACCCGTTTGGCGCAAGCGCTACAACCCGGCCGGCCGTAGCCAAGTTGGCACGGGAGCAGCTCACGCGGGAGATCCCGTCGTTGTGTCCGGCGTGGCGCAGAGTGCGGCTGACGGCGCGGTCGGTCGCTGTGACGGTTGCGGACAGGTGGCGCGGACAGACCGACCCACAGCCCGAGCACGTCACGGGCACCGTCGAGACCGATGCCGCCAGCGACGTCGATCGGGCGTGAGGCGACCTGGCCATCGCGGATCTCGACGCCGGATACAGTCGATCACCACCACCGCGTACACGCGATCCATGGACTGCCATTCGGCTAGCTCGGCGGCCACTGCGTCGGTGAGCTTCGAGATCGTCTTCCTCGAGACATCTGCACCGTAGAGCTCGGCGAGGTGATCGCGGATCTCGCCGGTGGTCAAGCCCTTGGCGCACAAACTGATCACGGCCTCGTCAAAACCGCTGACACGGCGGCCGTGCTTGGGCACGATCCGCGGCTCGAACTGACCAGCCACCGGGGAACATCAAGGGGGCCGGGCCGATATCGGTGTGCACGGTTTTGCGGCTGGTGCCATTGCGGTGGTTGTCGCCACCGGCCTCGGCCGCCGCAGCCCGGTCACCCTGGCATACCCGAGATGCTCGGTCGTCTCCGCATCCAGGGCAGCCTGGATGACGTTGCGGGTGACTGCCGTCAGCAGCCCGTTCGTCGGTTCGGTTTCGATATCCCAGTAGTGCGCGACGATCACCACTTTGGCGGGGAGCCCCTTGTTGATCTCCCGGGCGATTCGGGTCGGTGACCAGCCGTCGACGTGGTGATGCGCCAACACCTGTGCGACCAACTGAGGGTCGCGGCGACGGGACGGGTCGCGTGCGCACGGCAGCACTGCCAAGTCCATGAACTTCCGGTCGCCGCGCTGCTGTGTAGGAGGGCGTGGGTGGCGTTGCCGGTGATGCTGACGGCGGCCGCCGCAGCGAGCACGGTCCAGAAGAAGGCGTGCGCACGCGGCTTCCGCGCGCGGTGAGTGCAGGCTGTGCGGGGTGCACGCTGTTGAGGGTGGGTGGATCGATGGTCTCGGTCATGGACGGTCCTTGTGCGACGTGGTCAGCATGCGGACGACAGATGTGCGCTCGGCTGGTGTGTGGGCACGAGTGGGTGCGGTTCGCCGGTGAGCACGGACAGGGCGGCGGCGACTTCCTGAGGTGGGACTTGACGTACGTAGCGGTCGCGCCAGCGGTTTTGCCTTGGTGTGCGGCGTATTCGCGGCGACGGCGCAGTTGAAGGTGCGCGCCACCCAGGTGAAGGTGGTGTGGCGCAGCCAGTGCATGCTGATGCCTTGGGCGGCGACCCAGGGCAAGGTGTCGCCGATGCGGTTCCAGAGGTAGTCGAAACGCCGTGCGGTGAAGGGTGTTCCGTTGCGGTAGCGCATTAGTTGCCCCGACCGCAGGCTATTGCGTTGGGTGGCGTGATCGAGCAGGTGCTGCATCAGGGTTGGGCAGACTGATTGCCAGCGGTCGGTGCCGTCCTTCTCTCGCAGGTAGAGACTGTCGGCACGGCGCGCCGTCCGGGCCGTCGGCAGCGGCCCGTGGATGAGTTCCTGCAGCGGGGACTGGGGCGGGATGACGGCCGGATCATCGGCGATCACTCCCGCCAGCAAACTTTTCCGAGCGGTCGGATGTGTCGTGGTCTGGCAGATGTGCCAGGAATCGGTGCAGGTCAGATCGTGTTTTCACTGGTCGGCCTGCGCGTGTGCGAGTGCACTCCAACACGCGGCACGAAAAAGTGTCACGAACGACGGGAATCTGTGCGCGAGAGGGGACTTGCGCACAGAATCCCGACAGAGCTGACACCAAAGGGTGCTGGAGTGACGTCTAATCTAGTTCGCTAATCGTTGGCAGTCAACCCGGTTTTCGCGTAACTCCTTGCAGAGAAGGACTTTCGAGCAGTCAGGCCAGTTAGCTGTCTGAGTGGATGGTTCTGGTGGCTCTCTCTGCGTGCGCCGATCTCCGACTTCGTGTGACATCGGTTCCACCTACAGCCGCTTCCGTATTGCACAGACCCGAGCTGATAGAGGCACACCCGCAGCGTGATGTGCATTTTCGCTCTCCGTCATCGTTTGGGCATCACCATGACTTCGGACTTGTTCGTCTAGGCTGCCAGCGTCGTAGCGCATCCTGAAGAATTCCTGCCGCTGGCCGGTGCGGCGGCACGTGAGGAGTTGGCGTGAGTGGATTGGTATCTCGTTGGGTAGCTTCGGTGGACAGTGATATCCCGCGTACCGAGCACGGTCTTGTGGATTCGAGGACGCTGGCCCGCGACTGGTACAATGGTGATCGACCCGAGCGGGCCGAAGACCTTGTCGGTACGCACAGGTCGTATGTGCTGCTCGCGCCGGGTGGAGCAGGCAAGTCCACACTGATCGAGGATTTGAAGGTCCGCGAGCCTGATAGCCGGTCGGTCGACCTTAAGTTGGAAGGTCGACAGGCTCTCATCAATTTGGTGAACTCGCTGTCGTCCCGCGATGTTGCTCCGTCCGGCGGTCCGAGCGGCAGTGTCTTCATTGATGCTGTAGACGAAGCGCTCCAGACCGATCCCGACATCGGTTATGTCCTGATCAGGGTTCTGAGTCGTCCTGAAGCCAAGCAGCTGTCGTGGCGGCTGGCTTGTCGCCCCGCGTCGTGGACGGTTGATTTGGCGGACGGGCTGCGGACGGCACTATCCGGTTTCGAGCGGCTGGAGCTTCTTCCCTTGAGCGTGGCGGGGATCGGCGAGCTGGCCGGCTCGGATACCGACGGGTTCTTGAAGGCGGTCGCGGAGGCTCGTCTCACACGTCTGCTCGCCTACCCTCTATCGGCAGGAAACCTGCTGAGGCAGTGGCGGGAATCCGGTGAGCTTCCCGCCAGCCGGTCCGAGGCGATGGGGCACGCCGTCGCCGACAGGCTGACCGAGACCAGTATCACTCGCCAGCCCGGCAAGGTCGACGATTACCGCCGACGTCTCGTAGCCGAGCGCTTGGCGGCGATATCGATGTTCTGCGGTGTCAGCAACTTCGCGCTCCGGCCAGCCACAGGGCCGCTCCCCAGCTCGGGGCAGACCATCACCGCCGCGAGTTCTCAAACGCCGGTTCTCGCGGTGAACGCTGTGCCGACCCAGACAGAACCCGCCCTGTCCGGGACGTTGCTCACTGTCGATGATGTGCGCGAAGTGCTCGATACCGCATTGTTTACGGCGGGGGTGCCAGGCACGGTGATCTTCGTTCACCAGTCCTACTCGGAGTATCTTGCGGCGCATTATCTTATGCGCCGCGGTGTTATTGGACAGCGACTGGTGTCGCTGCTGGGGGCCGATGTCAATGGTCTGGTTCCCGGTCCGATGATCGAGGTGCTCGGCTGGCTTCTCGCTTCGGGAGCGCCGGTTCCTGACACGTTGCTCGCCGACAACGCCAAATATTTGCTGAGCACGACCGGTGTGGAACTGGTCAGCGATCGGATTCGTCGGCGCCTCGTCGAGGCACTACTGCACGGAGCGGCGTCCGGCACGATCGACGAAGGCTGGCAAATCGACACCTCTGTGCTGGGTCACCCCGAACTGGCCGCCCAGCTCCACGAGGCCGCGGCAGACGTATCGAATCATTGGGTCGCCTTCTGGGTTTGTCGTATCGCCCGTCAGTGCGTTGTGCGCGAGTCCGCCGACGATCTACTCGAAATCGCCGTTGGTTCGACTTGGCCCGATCCCATGCGAGCCGAAGCTGTGAAGGCGTTCGCCGCGGTCGCGCCACACGAGCGGATGGCGGAGTTGGTGCCGCTGCTGGAGCTGAGCTCCGACGAGGATCCTCACGACGAGATTCTCGCAGCGGTGCTGCGAGCGGTGCTGCCTGATGCGGTGGAGTTCGGTCTCATTCGAAAGGCGTTTAGGCCCCGTCGCACACGGAACTACATCGGTGGCTATCACCGGCTACTGGGCGAATTGGCCGAGCTCGTCCCCAGCCAGGGTGTCGTCCCCGCGTTGATCCATGCAGTGAACCACCGGCCCGAGTGGACCGACTCCGCTTTCGACCAGCTGATCGGCGGCTTGCTGCACCGTGCGTGGGTGATGAGAGATTCAGCGATCGCCGCAGAAATCGGCGCGGCGCTGGGCAATGGGCGACTGCCCAGACGGCACATGCTCGACACCGAACGTCTGCTCCCATGGCAGAGCGACGACGATCCGGATCTACGTCGCGTGATGGCCGCTACCGCATTGGTAACCAACGAGCACGCCTTCGTCGCTGTCCTCGACCTGAACTTGCTCACACCTGCGGACATCGAGTGGCTCATCGATTGGATGACAACGGCGCCACCCGAAACACTCGCCCCCGCACGAGTGACACTGCGAAGTCTGCTGTGGAGTCCTCCGCTCAGATCGGCAGACAGCCTTCCCGCTACCGACGAGGACCATCCAGCGCATGCCGAACTCGAAAGATACCGCCAGCACCAGGAGATCTCCTCACAGCAACTACCCGAGCAGAGTAGCCAGCCCGAGGTCGAGGTCGAGGTCGAGGAGGACCCTTCACCGACGGCGCCAGAACTCGAAACAGTACTGCGTAATGCCATCACGCGCGCAGGCGACGACCTTGGCGAGTGGTGGAATATTGTCCTCGCGCTCGCCGGTGATTGGCGCACAGACCCGGAAGTGCTCACACACTGGGACCTGACGAGCGGACCGATGTGGTCCATCCTGGCAATCGAGGAGCAGCAAGCACTCCTACGGCTCGGGATGGATTATCTCGCAGTCAGACAGCCCGACGTCGGCCGCTGGGCGGGCCGTAAACAGTTCAGCGTCGATGACGCGGTGCCCGATTGGGCCGGAGTATTCCTGCTCGCGACGCTGGCCGAACATCACCCGAACCTTCTGGCCGAGGTCGAGCCGGCTACGTGGACGGTCTGGGCGCCGGTGCTCACTGTGACCTTCCCCTACACGGGCACCACCAATTGGCATCGCGGGATCCGAGACGCGGCGCCGCAGGCGGGCCGCGAGGCGATCGATGCAGCGCTGCGCGAGCAGGTGCAGAAGGCGGACGGATTCTCCTTCGCTCACCACCCGCTGGCCGACTTCGCCGATCCCAGCCTTATCGCGGTCGTCGAACAGGTGGCGCGCGACACCGACGGCTCCGCAGCTCGTCGCGACGAGGCTTTCGAAGTGCTTGTTGAACACGCGCCTGATACGGCCCTCGATGTCGCACACTCAGCATTGGACGAAGACACTGCCCCTGCCTCAGCCCTCGCCGTCCTCGCGAGGCTGGCACCTGACGAGTTGGTGACGACATGGAACGCGCGGGGTCACCTCGACCCTGTGGAGCCTATGGGCGACGTCGATCCCGCCCGTCTGTCCGACGAATCACTCATCACACTGACCCGCATGCTTCTCGACGAGTTCCCCTTCGCCGAGGACCCACCCCAAACCATCGACTTCACCGAAAGCACTCCGCAATCGGCAGCGCGTCGACTGCGTATGTCCCTGCTGCAAACGATGGCCGGGCGTGGCATGGATCCTCTCCTGGCCGCGCTCGCGCTCGACCGCCCAGCACCAGATCTCGAGTTGATTCGGCACCTGTTGCAGGAGGCTCGCATTCGTGAGGCGCTGGCGAGCTGGCGACCGGTGCAGCCCGGGATGCTCATGGGCTTGTTGACAAGCGGTGACGCTCGATTGGTTCGCGACAGCGCCGGACTGCTCACCGTTCTGCTCGAACAACTCGACCGAATCCAACACGACATCCGCGAACGCGGCACCTTTCGAAGCCTGTGGGACGGAGACCCTGGTACCGCAGGCGCGAAACCGAAGGGCGAGGACACTATCTCCGACTGGTTGGCCGAGCAACTGTCACTGCGGCTTCAACCCCACATTGTTGTAGACCGCGAGATACAGGTGACTCGCCGCAAACCCAAAGGCGTCGGCACCCGGATCGACCTCACCGCTACATCCGGGGGCGCTCCTGTCGGGCGGGTCGCCTTCGAAGCCAAACTCGTCACCAACACTTCATTGCTGACCGCGATCGATGATCAACTCGTCGGCCAGTACATGGACTCGGCTCTGTTCACTCACGGCATCTACATCATCTACTGGACCGCAACCAAATTCAGGAGATCAAAGAAACATCCCGACGCCGATGCACTTGCCGAACAACTCCGCACCCAGGCAAGGCGTCATATTCCGAGACGACATGTCGAGGTCGTTGTCTTCGACATCGGCCCGAAAACCTGAGAAAAGCATCCGCGTCGCGCCCTCGTAGAAGTGGATCAAGTAGACATCACGGTCGCCGCGGCACTCTCCCGCCTCTGACCCGAAGCCGTCGCACCCACCATCAGCGGCTCAACTCTTCGGGCAACGCTTCGGCGAACTTCTCGGCTTCGTCCGGGACGGCGGCACCGTCCTGGTCCCACCCTATGGACTGGCTCGCCCTCAACCTCGACGATCTCCTGTGCCTTGTGCGGTTGTTGACAGGAAGGGGCGGCGGGTCGAGTTCGTCACCCTATTTCTCGTACGCCGTCACTGATTGAAGGTGGACATAATCTTGCTGGGCCGCGCGGCGGTTGGGCCGCGGGGCGGTCAGAGTAGGGCACAGGCGGTGAGGAGCGCGAGCAGCAGGGTGAGGGTGCTGCCGAAGCCGATGGCGCCAGCGCGGATGGCGGCGGGCACGGTGGCGCCGTCGGCGTGGGCCAGGTGCCCGGTGGCGTAGCCGGTGATGATCGCCAGCAGGACGAATCCGGCGAGGATCAAGATCTTGGTGGAGATCGGCATGGGGGTTCCGTTCGCTGTCGTAGTGGGCGGTACGGGAACCAGTGCAGTCGATCGGTGGTGACAGAGCACAGCATGATCGCGGGTAAAGTGCTCGTATGCAGGCGGAATGGTTTTGCGAGTCGCTGCGAGTCGCTGGATGTCGGGCGGGGGGCCGCTCGGGGGCGCTCGGGTGGTGAGTCAGCGTAGGCCGGGTTCGGACGTCGATCCTTACCGGCAGTTCACCGAGTCGCTGGATCGCTTGTACACGGAGGCTGGCAGGCCCACGCCTGCGCGGCTTGCGAAGCAGACGCCGGTCAAGGCGAAAACTCTCGAAGGCTGGCTCGGGGTGACAGAGCCACGGCGTATTCCCCGTGATGTCCGCGGTTTCGGCGCTCTGGTCGAGAGATTGCTGATCGACTCGGGCACCAAGTCCCATCTGATCGAGGGAAAGAAGGCCAGTTGGGAAGAATTGCGAGCAAAAGCTCGGCAATGGCGTGGTTCTAAAAGGGGGATGCGATCCAGCCAGCAAGAATCCGGCGAACAACTGTCCGCCGCGTTCGCCCAGACCGAAGAGACGAGCGACACCGGACGGCCGTGGCGAGGTTTGCACGGAGACGACGAGTCCGCAGCGTATGTCCACCCGACTGGCTGGAGTCGACTCCTCGCCCTGGATCACGAAGCCCGCAGGGCGGTGTCTCGGGAGGTGATCCCGGCCGAGGGCGGAGCGGCGTTACGCCTGCCCCGAGATTTTGAGCGTCGTGAGCTGCTGGCGGCAGTATTGGGCGATGGTCACGTGGTGGTGACCGGAGAATCCGGCGTCGGTAAGAGCGCGCTGGTCTTGGACATCATCGAACCGGCGGCGCTGGATGTGAATCAACGAGCGATCGCTGTCAACCTGCGCCAGTTGCCGGACAACCAACTTGCCTTGGCGGCGCATCTCGATAGTCCGTTGGAACAGCTGTTCGGCGAACACGCAGCCTCGGAATGGCTGTTCGTTGTCGACGGGGCAGACGCCGTTGCCGAAGGTCACGGTGCTGTCTTTGCCTATCTCGTACGGTGCGCGCACGATGCTGGGATGAGGGTGGTCGCTGTCACAGCGGCCGAGAATGCTTCAGTTGTGTCGGGAATGCTGACCTTCGACGGTGTCGCTCCGCGGGAACACAGGGTTCCGGGACTGACCGACGATGACGTGATGATTGCCGCTCGCCGCTTCCCCGGCCTTCAGCGGTTGGCAGACGATTCCCGCGCCCGCGAGCTGCTCAAGCGGCCGATCATCATCGATCTGCTCAGCAGGGTCAGCGATCTCGGCTTGCCGCTGAGTGAGTCGGAGGCGCTCGGTCATGTGTGGCGCCACCTCGTCTTCAACGGTGGACAGCCTGGCGGTGGGGCCGCTGGTGCTCGCGAGCAGGTCATGTTGAAACTCGCCGCTCAGGCCGTCAGCCCAGGTGACATCGATGAGGTTGCTGGCAGCCTCGACCAGACGGCTGTTGAGGGCTTGCGCCGCACTGGGCTTTTGCAGCCTGCGAGCGGCTTACCATGGGATCTTCTTCCCGAATTCAAACATGATCTGGTGCGCACCTATTCGATCGCGAGGTATCTGCTCAAGTCGCTTGATCTGAGCGCGGCGTTGATCTCGGCAGGGACACCACGGTGGACATTGCCTGCCGCTCGCATCGCCTGCGAGATCGTTCTGTCGGCACCGGAGGCTCCGAAGCATCCACGCGCTGGGCGGTTCGCCGCCCTTCAAATAGGATTCGACCAATTGGCCACCGGCGGACACAGCGAACGTTGGGCCGACGTCCCCACAGAAGCGCTGCTCGCCTTGCCGGGATCCGAACCACTTCTAGACGAAGCGTGGACAACGATGGAGCCGGGTATGCCCCCCGCGCTCACCAGAACGTTACGAATTCTCGATACGAGATTTCGGCGGGCTGGACAACTCGCCCCAGAGATCGCCGAGCCCATTGTGCAGCGGTTGGTCGACCAATGGCAGTCGTATGTTTCGGTCGTGGCGACCTCGAATCTGGTTCGTGACTGGCTTCGTGCGCATGTCGCGCGACGGACCGAATCGGGGCAATCGACCCGCCTGTCGATCCGCACGGCGATTTTGAAGCGGTGCTCGGAGGACGCGCGGGGATCGACTCGATTGGAGCGCCGCCGAGCGAGTGAATGGATCAGCCCACTTGAGGTCGAACTTCTCGCGCTATCGGGCCCGGATCTCGGGGCCGACGCTGCGGTCCTGTTGGCGTGCATCGCGGCCGACGAGCCGGAATCTATCGGGCCCGTCATCGAGGCGGACTGTGTCGCCGAAAGTCTGGCCTCCTACGACCCGCGTTTGCTAGTAGAACTAGCGGACGCCTACTACATCGACACGGATGGTTTCGGCTCACTGAGCCCCCTCGAAGACGGCATTCGCGATCACACCATCGGAGTATCCCCGTTTCCGGCCTTCGACCGAGGCCCCTTCGTGGCGATGTTACGCAGCGACTACCGCGGCGGCGTCGGCCTCGTCAATGCGATGCTGAACCACGCAGTCGAACACCGCATGCTCAAGGACGTTGCCCTTCAACGTGATTCCGTCGATGAGGAGGAGCGGTCATCACGTCATCCGTTGTCTATCACTGGCGCTGAGAAACTTTATATCGGCGATGAAGCTGTATGGAGGTGGTACCGCAACACCGCAGTCGGTCCGGTGCCGTGTATCAGTGCGTTGCAAGCCCTGGAGTATGTGACCGAAGAACGCGTTCGAGCCGGGGTCGGGATCGCCGAGATCACGTCGATACTTCTCGAAGACGCGGAGAGCCTCGCCATGCTGGCTCTGGTGTTTGGCATGCTGGTGCGCCACCTCGAATTGGTGGGCGAGACGATCGAGCCGTTCTTGTCTGAGCCGTTGGTGTGGGAAATGGAGAATCAGCGTGTTGGACACGAATCAAGTGGATTGGCAGCGCAAGTTCCTGAGTTATCCAACCTGGACCGTCGCACATGGAGCTTATGGCAAGTCGCCGCGTATCTCACTCACGGTGTATCGGAGGGCCGCAGCCGACAGTTGAAGTTGCTCGGTGAACAGCTGCTGGCCAGGGCTATAGCTCGAATCGACGACCCATCCACGCAGCAGGGACGAGAGCAACTTGCGATCGGCCAGAAGCGTGCCGCGGCACTCGATAGCGGTCGCTATGAAGCGGTTCAAGCGGGCGGCCTGATCTGGTGGCGTCCGATCGTAGATCGTGCACTCGATGATGTCTTCGAAACTTCGGACGCTGACCTACGTCGAGTGAATGACGTCGTCGGCCTGACCGTTCGTCATGCGCATGCCCGTGCGCAGAACGGCGGCCGTGCGCCGGACATGAGTGCTGAGGATCTCGCTGCTGATCTCGTATCAGCGAGAGATCTGCTGACTAATCCTCCACGGGCAGTGATGATTCCGACGGCTGACGGGCCGGTTGCGGTCGCAGCGACGGCCATCGAGCTTGCGTTGACCGGCCGAACCGACGTCTCGGTGGAGGACCTGCAATGGAGTGTCAGGACTGTCCTCGGCGTGGCAGAACACATCGCGGCGCATCCGACTGATGGATGGGACGACTCGTTTTTCAGTCAAGGCGTCGACCGGTCCGCAGCTGGAGTTCTGCCATATCTCCTACTTCCCGAAGCCATAGACCTCAGACGAGCTGTCGGTATCAATTCATCCGAACGGGTGCAGAAGTTCAATGATGTGATCGCGACCGTGGCGTCCTGGGCAGCGGACGAAGCCCGCCTGTTTCTTGCCCAAGCACTCGATGTGATCTGGTCGACGCCGTGCGATCCGGATCATCTGGACGGGCGCTGTCACCACCAGGTCGCAATAGAAATAGTGCAGGAGTCTTGCGCGGACTCTATCGTCGTCTCCACCGGCGAGGGGACAGATCGGCACGAGCGCCGTCTTGCCCGCCTCGGATCGCCGGTGATCGAGTCGCTCGACAACGCCGACGCCGAAACGATTCTGGTGGCGCGGCTCACTCCTGCTATCCGTGCGGTCGGTTCGGCCGCGGTGGGTAGCGTGTGCCACCAAGATGAGATCCGCAAGATGCTTGATGTGCTTCTGTCAGCACATCAACGCGCGAGGCTGGCAGGTGGACTGAACCGGCGTCGAGGCCGTTGGGACACGCTTGTGGCCGCACGTGCGGCGGTTAGGCAAGCCTTCGACGAAAATGGTGAAACCATACTGGATTTCGTGCAGCGCTATCTGAACGACGGTGAACTGCTTGCGGAATCCTTGATGGCCATTGCGGCCGCCGCCGGAGAAAACAGTACGATTGGCAGAAATGTCAGTCGACTCTGGCCCGATCTCATGGATCGTATTCTCGATGCCGCGCAGAATGATTCAGGAATACTGTCAAAACGCGGCTGGAAGGAAGTAGCACCATATCTGATCCCCGACCGGTCTCCTGGACTGGGCTATGCAACGTCAGAGAATGAAATTATATCGAGCAATTGGACCAACCTTCTCGGTTGGTCGGCGCAGGTCGAGCGCTGGCTAGAGGTCACCCCGTGCACGTCGAATAGTCTGGATCGTCTGGTCAGCGCCATTATGCAACTTGACGGCCCAGACCAAGCCGAAACTGGAATGATTTGGGTGGAGAGGCTTCTCGATCGTTGTGCGGCAATCCGTGCCCAGAGCCATGCGCTGCCGAGTTGGCTTCGGGAACGTCGCGACGATCTATCGACCGAGGATCAGACCAGACGCTGGCAACGAATGGTCGATATGCTTCTCGTGGCAGGCGACAGACGAGTAGCCGCCCTCGCCGACTAGCGGCAGGATATGTTCCCTTACATTTGTGGTCGGGTAGCGACTGCTTCGTCGGGTGGCGGCGTACGTCGCGGTACAGCCGAGAGCTTCTACGAAGACTATGAGGAAGCGGTATGGTGGTGCGACTACGTCGCCCGCCACGGCCTGGACCAAGCACGGCTGATCCTCGACGCCAAACGCGGCGGATCCGGCGATGGCACGCTGCTGGCGGACTGGCTCAACGACCACGCCGACCGGCTACTGAAGGTCGGCAGCATCGACGCGCCCACGCATCGCCACTACCTGGCTACGTCCGCAACGACATAACCCCGTTCTTCGGGGAAACCGCGCGCCTGGACGCGGTCACCCAGGACACCGACGCCACGGATCGTGTTCCTCAGCCAGGACAAGGGCAACGCGCCCAAGACGATCAAGAACAAGCACGGCTTCCTGTCCAGCGGCATGCGCGCGGCGGTCGAGCAGCGTCCGGTGCCGTTGTTGCCGTTCAACCCATGCTCCGGGGTGCGGCTGCCCGCCGATCGCGGCACCGAGCACGACATCTTCGACAACGACGAAAGAGAGTTGTTCGAGGAGCTGATTATTGCTCGGTGGCGTCCGCAGGCCGAGTTCGGTCTGGTGTCGATGGCACGGCCCTCGGAGGTCGGGGCGCTGCTGGTGCGTGACGTGCACCCCGTGACCGGCGCGGTGCGGATCACCAAGGCGTGGAAGGACGCCGGGTCGCGTCTGGTTCTGGGCGCCCCCAAGACCGCGCGCGGTACCCGCACCGTCAACATCCCGGTGCAAACCCTGGAGCGGCTGGATCTTTCTCGTCCAGCGGACGAGTTTGTTCCACACCCGCCACGACACGCCGATCCGGGCGTCCTACTTCTACGAGAAGGCATGGCAACCGGCGCTGCGGCGCCTCGACGCGCTCGCCTCTGCGGCTGCGGCGTTCGAGTGTGGTGAGAACATCCGCGCGCGGGCCCAGCTGAGCCCGTTCACGAAGAAGGCGCAATGGCGTGGCGCCGACCCCGAGGCGCTGATCGCGCAGTACGGCACGGCGGTGAAGACTCTGCGGATCAAGCACCTGCCGCCGTACACGTTGCGCCACACTGGCATCTCGTGGAAGTTGCAGGACGGTGTGCCCATCTTCGTGGTATCTCGTGACGCGGGGCACGAATCGGTTGCCGTGACCGACCGCATCTACGGTCACAACGACCGCCGTGCCAGCGAATCCGCTGCCCAGGTCATCGCGCACCGGCTTCCTCGGGTCCGCGCGAACATGCTCGCGCTGGCTGCCTGACCGGCAGCCGGCCGCAACCCCCCGATCGATCCGAGCGAAATCCATTGCATTGCAGTTTATATCACCGTGAACGGAATGAATTGGAATGCAATGCAATTTACGTACTTAGTTGTGATAGCCGCGTATTCGAATCCCTGGAGTTGTAGCTGCGCGGTTTCGTGCCATCATTGCGGGTTCCGAGGGGCTCGGGCAGCCTCGTGGCCGACCGTACTGCGACACGTTGCTGAGATCAGAGATGTCCGAGCTAACCCCCGCTCGAGCGTCCCCAATGAGTGAAATCCATTGCATGCGAATCATTCCCAGCGGGCGAAATGACAAACGGGTCGGAACGGAATTCCCATGCTGACAGACTCAGGAGCAAGAACCTGATCAGCGTGCTGGGCCGCTGCGAGTTCCGGACCGCGCCGCTGGCGGCACGGTCCGGCTGCCGACAAGTGCGGTGCGGCGCATGAATTACCAAAACCTCGTTCGTATTGATCCACGCTCGGCTCGGAACCTCAAGCGCGACGAAGTCACCAGGAGGGTTCCGAACCAGTGACCAGGGAGAACAACATCTGATGACCAATGCATCGCGATGCAATCTGTATGCTTCCGGTGAAAAGCCCAGGTCATCGAGCCCAGCGCCGAGCGTTCGCGCTCGGCGAGAATCTCAACTCCGAAGGAAGGTTCGATGGCGGTGTGAGCCCCTATGCCAGCGCCGAGCGTTCGCGCTCGGCGAGAATCTCAACCCGGCCCTGAGCTGGTCCGCACCCTCCCCCGAAGAGCCAGCGCCGAGCGTTCGCGCTCGGCGAGAATCTCAACGTTCACCAGATCGGGCAGGACGACACCGATCTTGTTGCCAGCGTCGAGCTTCGCGCTCGGCGAGAATCTCAACCCTGACTCGCCAGAACCAGGGAATGCGGTTGGTGCCAGCGCCGAGCGTTCGCGCTCGGCGAGAATCTCAACCAGTGCGGCGGATCGCAATACATCCGCTCGACCCGGACCAGCGCCGAGCGTTCGCGCTCGGCGAGAATCTCAACGCGCAGCAGCGCGCGCTCGAACAGCTCGCGCTTTGTCCAGCGCCGAGCGTTCGCGCTCGGCGAGAATCTCAACATTGAGGAGCCGGCGCCGCTGCCGTGGCTGTCCGAACCAGCGCCGAGCGTTCGCGCTCGGCGAGAATCTCAACACCGACCGATGCGACGACTGCGGCGACTACTCGACCCAGCGCCGAGCGTTCGCGCTCGGCGAGAATCTCAACGTCGGCCACATCGATGCGTGAGTGCGGGAAGTCGACGCACCAGCGCCGAGCGTTCGCGCTCGGCGAGAATCTCAACAATGTGACCGACGTCGATGAGGCACTGCGCAAGTACACCAGCGCCGAGCGTTCGCGCTCGGCGAGAATCTCAACTTCACGCCGTTGATGTAGACGCTGTAGACGTTGTTCCAGCGCCGAGCGTTCGCGCTCGGCGAGAATCTCAACATCAACGATCTTGGGGTGCCCGAGCGGCTGTTTCCGCCAGCGCCGAGCGTTCGCGCTCGGCGAGAATCTCAACATCCGGGCGATGAAGGTGACATCGCCGAGTACTCCCCGCCAGCGCCGAGCGTTCGCGCTCGACGAGAATCTCAACAGAAGGAGCAGGCCCAGAAACTGGAGCAGAACCTGCCAGCGCCGAGCGTTCGCGCTCGGCGAGAATCTCAACAGGCTGGCCGTCTGCACAGTCAACAGACCGACGTCGGTCCAGCGCCGAGCGTTCGCGCTCGGCGAGAATCTCAACTGCCACTGGTTCGACACGGCGCCACTGTTCTGGACCAGCGCCGAGCGTCCGCGCTCGGCGAGAATCTCAACAGCACGGTCAGCTCCCGTTGCGCTCCGGTGGCGCACCCAGCGCCGAGCGTCCGCGCTCGGCGAGACTCTCCACGGTCGCGGAAACGTCTACACCCGTGGGTTTGCCATCGCCAACGCCGAGCGTCGCGCTGCCTAGTCGTTGGTCGGATGAACGGTCGGTGCTCGGGGATAGATTGGCGGAATGGTTCTTTGGGCGCACAGCCGGAGTGCGGTGTCGGGAGTTCGCCACGGGCTCGATGAGCATTGCAGGTCGACTGCGCTGTGGGCGTCTCGCTTCGCTTCGGTGTTCGGCGCGGGGGAGTTGGCGTATGTGTTGGGGTTGTTTCATGATGCGGGGAAGGCGTCGTGTGCTTGGCAGCAGCGGTTGTTGGAGGTGGAGGGCACCGCGAACCGGGTGGGGGTTGCGCATAAGCAGTTGGGTGCGCGGTTGGTCTTCGATGTTTGTGGTTTGGCAGCGATGGCGGTGTTGGGTCATCACGGAGGTTTGACGAATCCCTCACAGCTGAGGGATGTCCTGACCAGTTTGCTCAGCGATGACGATGATGAGGCTGCGGCTCGGTTCTTGTTCGCTGTGCCAGAGGCTTCTGGTGTGTTCGCTGGGCGGCGGTTGTATCCGGGTAGGTGGCGGGGGGTGTCGGAGAAGCTGGTGTGGGAGATGCGGCTGCGGATGGTGTTTTCGGCGTTGGTGGATGCCGATCATCTGGATACCGCAGCACACCAACGTGGCCTGCCGGGCCCGCAGGTCGCGCCGCCGACGGATATGCGGATGCTTGTGCAGCGGTTCGAACGCCGTCGTGCGGCGCTGATTGATGATCGGGGCGACGAGATCGGTCAGTTGCGTTCGCAGGTGTATGAGGCCGCGGTGGCGGCTGCCGCTGGCGAACCCGGCCTGTACCGGCTGGCGGCACCGACGGGCTTGGGAAAGACGTTCGCGCAGGGGGCGTTCGGGCTGCATCATGCAGCGCAATGGGGCAAATCGCGGGTGATTGTGGCGGTGCCTTTCATCACGATCACCGAGCAGAACGCTGATGTCTACCGGCGATTGCTCGATGACAGTGACGAGCCGGTGGTACTGGAGCATCATTCGAGCGTCCGCTTCGATGAACGCGACGACAGCCAAGACCCGGCCGTGACCAGTACCCGTGATCGGTGGGCGCGGTTGGCGGCGGAGAACTGGGACGCGCCGTTCGTGGTGACCACCACGGTGCAGCTGTTCGAGTCATTGTTCGGCCGCAGACCTTCTGAGGTCCGCAAGGTGCACCGGTTGGCGAACGCGGTTGTGATCCTGGATGAGGTGCAAGCACTGCCGACGCGGCTGTTGCTGCCGATCTTGAGTGGATTGCGGATTCTCGCGGAGGCTTTCGGTACGACAGTGTTGTTGACCTCGGCGACGCAGCCGCAGTTTCAGGCGCTGTCGGTGTGGAAGGCGTCCGAGACCTACGACGAGGTTCGTATCAGAGAGATCATCGCAGATCCGCAACCGCTGTTTCATCGAGCCCGCCGAGTGCGCTACGAGTGGCGGCTGGATCCGAAACCGACCTGGCAGGAGATCGCCGATGCGGTGATCGGGCAAGCCCAAGCAATGGTGGTTGTCAACTCCGTTGCTGATGCTCGAGGCCTGTTCCGGTTGGTTTCGCGGCATCGGAACGATGTGTGGCACCTGTCGACTCGAATGTGCCCCATTCACCGCCGCGCTGTTCTGGCGAAGGTGACCGAGCGGTTACGGGCGGGTCGGCCGACAGTCCTCGTCGCGACGCAGTTGGTGGAGGCCGGTGTTGATCTCAGCTTCCCGACGGTGTGGCGCGCGTTGGCTCCGGCTGACTCGCTGCAACAGGCTGCCGGCCGCGCCAACCGCCACGGCGAACACGACGAAGGTGGGCTGGTTGTTGTCTTCGACCCCGCAGAGGGTCGTCGCCCTACCGAGTATGAGCTGGCGTGCTCGCTGACGGTGACGCATTTCGGGCCTGACGGAGCCGCACTGGACGATCAACGGGCGTTGGCTCGCTACTACGAAGAGCTATACGCCGATCTGCAGCTCGACCAGCATCGGGTGGATTCATCGAACGCGCCCGTAGGTCAAGTTGTTCAACGTAATCGAGAAGGGCTGGACTTCATCGCGGTGTCCGATGGTCCGCTCGTGGACGCCGGTGGTTCGAAGCGGCGCGATCGGAAAAGAGCGTTCCGGATGATCACTGACGAGTCGATGCCGGTGGCCGTCCTTGATCACGAGGACGCCGCACGGGTAGAAGCGATGCTGGCTGACCTCGCTGCGGGCACCGTGCGGGCTGGCGCTGCGCTTCGACAGTTGCAACCGTGGATCGTCCAGTTGCGCACGAGCATCACTCAACGGCCTGAAGTGGCGGCCCTGATCGATGCTGTTGTCGGTGATCTTGGTGTATGGAAGGGCGCTTACGACTGGGATCCCCGAACTGCCCGCGGCGTCGGGCTCGATGAGGGCAGTATTTCAACAGTTTTCTGACCGGAAGCCGGAGCTGCCTGGCTGTCGCATAAGAGGGCCTGCTGACGCGGTTCGAGCAGTACCTGTCGAATGCTCGACATTTCACGCCGAACAGTTCTTTTCGGATGACGTTTTCCGGCTCGTTTAAAGCGACTGGTCGGTTGAATTCTCCCTCCTCTGGTGGCTCGAGGGGCGACATGGTGCGGCTGATGGCGTAGATCCGTCAATCGCTGCGAACTTGTCGGTGCCATAAGGCATGATCCCGCAACGGGTTCGAGGGCATACGTGATCTACCACCGCGATCACGTCTTGCTCAATGGGTTCCGGAAGGATGGGGTGGTTCATGGTTTTGGTTATTCAAGTTCACGGTCCGGGCGCGTTGTTCACGCAGCCGGGGTTGACTGCTGAGCGGTTGACGTATTCGGTGATGACGCCGACTGCAGCGACTGGGGTGTTGACGGCGATTTACTGGAAACCGGAGTTCCGGTATCGGATACAGAAGATCGAGGTTCTTAGTCCGATCAGGACGTTTACGTTGCGCCGTAACGAGACCACGGACCTGGCTTCGCTGACCGATGCGGTGTCCGCGGGTCGGACGGTCGACACCGTTGCACATCGCGTGCAACGGAATGCGTTGTGCTTGAAGGATGTCGCTTACCGTATCCATGCGCAAATCGAGTTGATGCCGCATGCGGACAAGCCCGAGGCGGCGTATCGGGATCAGCTGCGGCGGCGGGTGGCCCGCGGGCAGTGCTTCAGCCAGCCGTACCTGGGTACGCGGGAGTTCCCCGCGGCGTTCGAGGAACCGGACGATCGCGCACCGATTGAGGTATCGGCCGATCTGGGGATGATGCTGCACAGCATCGACTACTCGACTACGCCGCGTCGGTCCATGTGGTTTCGTGCCCGCCTTATGCATGGTGTGTTGGAGGTCCCCAGGCGCGGGATCGGAGACGATGCGGTGGGGGTGTCCTGAATGTTGTTGGAACGTTTGACCTCCTATGCGAGGGAGAATCGCAGCGCAGTGCCGGCGTTTCACCGAGATCGAGAGTTTCGGTGGAAGTTGGATATCCGCACCAACGTTGCGCCGACTTTGCAGCCGCTGCGCGATCAGGACAGGCCGAAGCGAGGGGTCGTGCACACTGTGCCGGCGTCGACTCGCACCGTGGGAATATCGCCGAATCTCGCGGCCGACGATGCTCAGTACGTTCTGGGTTGGGGAGATGACAGTACCGACGAGTCGCGGGTCGCCGACTGTCACAGCGCGTTCGTCGCTTTGATCGATGACTGGGCTGCCGAGGTACCCGCCGAGCAGGACCGGATACCGCACCTCTTGGCCGATCTATATCGTTCCGGCGCCTTGGCAGCGCTGGCGCGTCCAGAGGAGGTGCGCGCGAAGGACGGCGTGGTAATCGCGGTCGACGGCCGGTATGCCTACCGCAGTCCGAGCGCGGCGGAGTTCTGGCGGACCCGTGTCGGCCTGACGAAAGGCAGTGGGCGCAGGGGGGTATGCATGGTATGCCGACGTCTGGCCCCGCTGGCGAACACGATCCCGGGCAAAGTCCCTGCGACGCTGGTACCCGGCGCCAGCAACGACACGGCGCTGGTCAGCATCAACGAGCGGATGTTCGGCTACGACTTGGCCCCTCAACTGACCCACACTCCGATCTGCTTGACGTGCGCCGACGATGTGATGGTCGGGCTGACCGGTGTTTTATCTTCTGACCACGCGCTGACCTACTCAGGACAGGACACGCGAGTTGCGTGGTGGGTCGCCGAGACCGACGAACCCGACCGCATGCAACTGATGCTCGAACCCGATCCGGCCGAGGTCGACGCGTTCTTCGAATCGGTACACCAGGCTCGCGAACGCACCCAGCGTCTCCACGGCCGGTTCTGCTGGTTGGCTGTCGGCGGCAACGTCGCCCGGATCATGGTCCGCGAATGGCTCGATATCGCCCTGACCAGCAAAGACGATGGCGTCGTCAACCACGACACCAACATCCTGGCATGGTTCACCGATCACAAGAACACCCCACGGAGGACCCAGCCGCTACGGCGGCGGGACGGGACCGAAATTCCCGCTGGCAAGTGGGTGCACAGCCCAACTGCTCTCGCGGCGTGTCTGGGCCGCTGGGATGAGAACAGTAAGCGCTACCGACCGTTCGGCGCTAAGAACGCCGACCGACCCGACCATGCTCTGCATCAGCTCTTACGGGTGGCGGTGCTCAACGAGCCGTTACCGGTGGCAATGCGCTCACACCTGATCCACCGCATCCGCAGCGACAGCCGGATCGACGACCACCGCGCCGCGCTTGTGCGGCTCGCCTTATCCCGAAACCCGCACCGACCGAAGGACGACACGGTACCGATGTCCCTGGACGAAACCTGCACCGATCCCGCTTATATCGCTGGCCGGCTGTTCGCCGCCTTGGAGGACACTCAACGAGCCGCACACCGCAAACCCAAGAGCGAGCCGGACAGCTCGACCGAGCCGGACCAAGAGGCGGCAGGCGATGTCGCGCGGCGCGAGGTCAACAGCACTTTCGGTGACCGCTTTCTGCGCCGCGCCGTCGATACGCCCAGACCCGTTCTGGTGCAGGGGCGCAAAGAAGCCGCTGCGTGGCTGACTAAGATCCGCCGCCGCGACAGCTCCAGACGCGCTGGCTGGTACAAGAACCGGTTGACCGAGCTGTATGACCTGCTCGAACAGGCAGGGGGCGTTCCGATGCGCAACAACTTGCGCCAGCAGGAGCAATTCATTCTCGGCTACCACCATCAGCTCGCCCACCGGACCATCCCCACGAGCACAGCCACCGACCAGGCGTGACAACTCGACACCCTTCAGGAAGGACTCCCACTCCGATGACTGCTCACCCTGCCGCACACCTGAACCCTGCGGTGCGTCACGACATGGTTTTTCTGTTCGATGTCACCGACGGCAACCCCAACGGCGACCCCGACGCAGGCAACCAGCCACGCGTCGACCTCGAATCCGGCCACGGACTGGTCACCGACGTGTGCTTGAAACGTAAGATCCGCGACGGCCTGGCCTTGGCCGCAGCGGGCAATCCGCGCTACGGCATCTTCGTCGAGGCCGGTCACGCGCTGAACACCCGGCTCAAAGAATCCCTGACAGCCACCGGGGTCGAGACACCCGCAAGCAACACTCGGAAGAGTGGCAGAGAGAAAGCGAAACTGACGGCAGACCAAGCTGCGGCGGCGAGGATCTGGCTGTGCGACCGGTATGCCGATATCCGATTGTTCGGGGCGGTGTTGTCCACCGGCGAGACCAACGCGCTGGGCAGCATCCGTGGCCCGCTGCAGTTCGGGATGGCCCGCTCACTCGACCCGGTCATCCCCACCGAACACGCCATTACTCGTGTCACCCAAACCCGCCAAGAAGACATCGACAACGGGGAAAGCACAGAGATGGGCTCCAAATGGACTGTGCCCTACGGACTGTACCGGGTCGAGATCACCTACTCCGCCGCCCGCGGCGGCCAGACAGGCGTCGACACCAAAGATTTCGAACTGCTTTACCAAGTGATGGAAATGATGTTCGATCACGATGCCTCGGCAACTCGCGGCCGTATGAGCGCGCGCGGACTGCACGTATTCAGCCACGACAACGTCTTCGGCAACGCTCCCGCCCACAAACTTTTCGCCCACGTCAAGATCGACGCGAACCGAGACCCACAGCAACGTGAGACTGCTGACTGGAGCCCACGCCAGTTCAGCGACTACACCGTGACACCGGTAGACACCGGTGCCCTGCCGTCCGGTGTCACCTACACCGAAGTGTTCAGCTGACCGGTGATGCCGGAGCAGTCTCTCACCAACGACCGATGGAGTGTGCCGATCTCGGCGATCGAGCATCACGCCTACTGCCCCAGGCAGGCGGTGCTGATCTGGCAGGAAACCTATTTCGAGTCCAACACCGACACCGTCCGCGGCGACCTTGCGCATGAGGCAGTCGACCGCGGCGGCACACTGACCGGACGCACAGGCGCACGCATATGGCGTGCGCTGCCCGTGCACAACCACGAACTGGGGATCCACGGCATCTGCGACACAGTTCACCGCACACCGGGCGGTCCGATACCAGTCGAACACAAATCCGGCCGCTACACCCCCGGCGGCCCAGCCGACCTACAGGTGGCAGCGCAGGTCTTGTGTCTGCGAGAAATGTTCGACCAACCCGTGCCGCACGGAGAGTTGTTCGCGGGAAAGAGCCGCCGACACTACCGCATCGCCGTCGACAGCGCCCTCGAAGCTGCAGTGCGAGACGCAATTGAGCAGTTGCGGCGACGCATCACCGAATTCACACCGCCGCCACCGGCGAACGACCACCGCTGCACGCGATGCTCGCTACGCCCGGGCTGCCTACCAGAAACAGCACGGCGAAACTCGATCGACTTGTTCACACCGCGACCAATCCGAAACCACGATGACTGAGCTGCTCAAAACCCTCTACGTCACCACACCAGGCACCAGCCTGCACCTCGACGGGGACGCGCTGCGCGTCTATCACCCGGACAAGCCGGGTCGACATCTGCTGCCTCTCATCCGCCTCGATCACATCGTTGCCTTCAACGGCGTAACCATTACCGACGACCTCATGCACCGATGCGCCGCCGACGCACGCGGCGTGACGTGGCTGACACGCAACGGCAAGTTCCTCGCGCGAGTCAGCGGACCTCTGACCGGCAACCCACACCTGCGCATCCAGCAAATCCACGCCCACCACAACCCGGACCTGCGGTTGGCCATCGCCCGATCGATGGTCGCAGGCAAGCTGCACAACTACCGTCAGCTACTGCTGCGGTCAGCGCGCGATCTCACCAGAGACCGGCAAACCACACTTCGCGCCATCGCAGACCGCCACGGCACATCACTGATCACCCTGCGAGATGCCGCCACGCTGGACGAGATACGCGGCATCGAAGGCCGCGCCGCCCGCGACTACTTCCAAGCAATGCCCACCCTGGTGCCTGGCGCCAAAGTCGGCAGAAACAAACGACCAGCCACCGACCCGGTCAACTGCCTACTGTCATTCGGCTACGGCATGCTCCGTGCCGCTGTCCACGGCGCCCTCGAACAAGTCGGGCTCGACCCCTACATCGGATACCTTCACGGTATCCGTCCGGCCAAACCCGCACTTGCACTCGACCTTATGGAAGAATTCCGGCCGCTGCTGGTCGACCGCCTCGTGCTCACTTTGCTCAACCGAACACAAATCAAACCAACCTATATGCAACAACTCCCAGGCGGACAGATCCACCTGACTGACGAAGGCCGCAAATTCTTCCTCGAACAATGGTCCACAGCACGCGAACGTACGTGGCCCCACGCCTATCTCGACCGCGAGATCCCCGCTGCGCTTCTCCCACTCGTCCAAGCGCGACTACTGGCCCGCCACCTACGTGGCGACACCGATACGTACATCCCCTGGACAGTGTCCTGATGGAACTTCTCATCACCTACGACGTAGACACCACCACCCCAGCGGGCACCCGCAGACTCCGTCACGTCGCGAAGACTTGCGAAGGATACGGACACCGCGTCCAAAAATCCGTCTTTGAAGTCACATGTACCCCAACAACCCGCCTACTGCTAGAAGCTGCCCTCGCCAGAATCATCGACTCGGCACACGACAGCATCCGCATCTACCAACTCGACCGCGGCGCCTTTCGGACAGCCCGACACCTCGGTGCCGCGGTGCAACCGCCGCACTCCACGCCCCTGGTCCTGTAACGACTCGGTTCGGAACCCCAAACGCAACCACAACAACAGGAACGTTCTCAACCCGCGACCAGGGCAAGCGATAGTTCGATAAGCCGAAAGCACCATCTGTTCCATATGCTGAGGCGAAAATTCGCAGCTCATCCAGGGCAGCGCCCGGCCGAAGCGCCCGGCGAGAATCTCAACAACGAGGCCAAGGCGGCAGCGGCAGCCGCGCGGGTGGCAGCGCCGGGCCGAAGCGCCCGGCGAGAATCTCAACCCCGACGGGGTGACGTGGGGGCCGGTGGACGGCAGCAGCGCCGGGCCGAAGCGCCCGGCGAGAATCTCAACACCAACGTAACCCCGTAATGCATGAACGGGGCCCCGCAGCGCCGGGCCGAAGCGCCCGGCGAGAATCTCAACAACCAGATCGCGGGTGTCGTCGGGCACGCCCTGCGCAGCGCCGGGCCGAAGCGCCCGGCGAGAATCTCAACTTGAGCAGATGACCACCATTCGCAGCGCCCGAGCTGGCAGCGCCGGGCCGAAGCGCCCGGCGAGAATCTCAACCACACCATCGCTGCCAAAATGACCGCGCATCGGGCAGCGCCGGGCCGAAGCGCCCGGCGAGAATCTCAACGCGAGCATGGTCACTTGGTTGTTGAAGTGCACCACGCAGCGCCGGGCCGAAGCGCCCGGCGAGAATCTCAACGGCATCGTGTGGTTCGTGGTGCTCGCATGGTCGAGACTGCGTCGGGCTGAAGTGCCCGGCGAGAATCAACGCCTTTCGCTTCGGGAGTGCGTGACTGCATCGCCCTCGCAGCGCTGGGTCGGAACTTCCGGACCGGTCTTGGTGAGATAGGTCTGGTCGAGACCTTCGGTGAGGCGCGCTTGGACGTTAGATTGCGAGGGGGTGCGGTTCGCCAGTGAGTGCGGTTACGGCTGATGCGACTTCTTCGATGGATGCTCGGACGTATGTGAGGGTGGCGCCGTCTTGGCCGGTTGGTCCGGCGTGGGCCGCGAATGCGCGGGCGGTGGCGTATCCGAAGTTGCGTTCGACCCAGGTCAGGGTGGTGTGTCGGAGCCAGTGGGTTGTTATCTGCTGGGTGGCGACCCAGGGTAGGTGGCGGCCGATTCGATTCCAGAGGTGGTCGTACCGGCGTCGGGTGATCGGACGGCCGTGTTGGTATCGCAACAGTTGGAGTCCTGGATCGGGGCTTCGTTCACCGTGTGCGATCAATCGGGTCATCAAGGTGGGGGAGACCGGCTGCCAGTGCAGGGTTCCGCCCTTGCCGGACAGTCGGATCAAGCATTGCTCGGGGTCGAGGTCTTCTTGGCGAAGTTTGAGGGCGCCACCTGTGCGGCAGGCGGTTTCGAGGTGTAGTCGCAGGAGGAGGGTGTCGAGTTCGGGGTCGTCTCCTGTGGTTGCGGCGGCATGGTTGATTTGTTCGAGTTGGCGGGTGGACAGTGCGCGACGTGTGCCGGGAAGTCGTGGTGGCTTCTCCAGATGCGCGGACGGGTTGGTGGAGGCGGAAATGTGCCCGTCGTTGCTGGCGTATCGGTAGAGGCAGCGAATGGCGCAGACCATGTGTTCGGCGGCGGATCGCCCTCCGCGGTTATTGCGGCGCACGACGGCGGTACGTCGAGCCTGCTCAACGAAACCCTGTAGTTCGAGGTGTGTTGGTTGGTCGATTGGGCGGTCCGGCCAACGCCGACTGAGTTGACGCCAGTAGGGAAGGTAGGTGCGTCGGGCTCCGGCGGGAACCGCTTCGGCGACTCGCGGTACGTACTCAGCGAAGGTTGGCGTTTTGCTGGCGGGGGTTGTCGTGTGCAGTAGTTCTTCCGGGCGGATTCCCAACCGCTCCAGAAACAGCCGGGCAACCTCGTGGTCGTCGGGGATCATGCCGCACCGTGGAGGAGTGCTAAAGCAGATGACAGGGCCTCGTACACGATCGGCGCCGGGACGATGGCGACGACATCGGCATTGGGTATGGCGATGAGGAGGAGGGGATCGCCGAGAACGATGCCGGTGGCGCGCCGTGTCGCTGCGGGCAGTCGTATCTGTCCTAGTCGGCTGATCCTATGGCGGGTTGCGTGGGGATGGGCCGACCGGATGGCGATGAGATGTCCAGCGACGGTATAGGTGATGGGTTGGCCTGCTGGCCAACGTAGTTCAGCGAATATGCGGCGGCCGGATAGTCGCGCACGGTCGTTGATGATGGATACCGCGATCGTCGAAGGCCCTATATGGCGCTTGCGTGTGGCGAGGGCCGGATCTGCGGGCAGAGGGAGGCCTGCACGTGGCTGAATAGACATGGACACTTTCTTTCTCGGTCCAGTCTGCCGATTCTCCCTATCTCCATGAAAGCTGATCATCGACAATCGCGCCACCGCAGCTCGAGAAGAGATCGCCCCTCGCGGAGCGTGGGTCGGCACTACCGTGGTGTCGACTGAGCTGGTCACTGTGGCGCCGGTGCGTGTGAACCGGATGGCGGTGGCGTCGATCTGTCGCGGACCCTGCCAACTGCCGTGCTGGCTCTCCACCGACATATTTGGGGTGGCGGCTGCCCGGACCCTCGGGTTGCGGTGGGTCGGCGATGTCAGCTGCCTTGTGTTCGGTACTGGCTCCACTGTGTCGTTCGGTTGCCTGCGCGGATGTCGTCTAGTCGTTGGCGTAGTCGCTGGGCGTATGCGGGTGAACTCGTAGCTCGGCGAAGGGGGCCGGTTAGTTGTACGAGGTCTCGCATGTCCAGCAGCAAGTTGTAGCCGGACCAGGCGGACAGGTCGTAGCCGTATTCGTCGATGAAGTTGCGGACCCAGGTGTGGTCGCGTCCGTAGCGGACCGAAGCGTGCCATGTAGGGATCAAGTCGACTTCGCGCGGGCCGACGCTCACCCAGTCCCAGTCGCCGAGGATTGCCGTCTTGGGATCGGCTCCGTTGTCCCACAGTAGGTTTCCTGCCCATGCATCGCCGTGGATGAGACCGAGTCCGAGGGGCCAGTCGAGCTCACTCAGCTCTTTGCGGATCTCGTCGATGCGTTCGAGAAGCCAGGACTGTTCGTCGTGTGTGATCGAGTCGAGAGCATGCTGTTCCAGTAGCGCCCCGTGCAGCGACTCCAGGGGCGTCCACGTCGGCAACTCCAGGGCCGACGGTGCGGGGAGGTCATGCAGGGTGCGCAGCAGCCGTCCGAGTTCTGTGGAGGTCGGCGCCGGGGTGTCGTCTGTCTGTGGATAGTAGGTCCAGAATCCGATGGTGTGTCCGGCGATCTCGATCGGTTCCACCCCAGGAAGTGGAGCTGTGGCATCGAAATTGTATGCGGTGGTCAGCCATTGTGTTACGGCGTATGTGCGGATCTGTCGGTCTGGATCCGCCTCTGTCCGGCTGACCCGTGCGACTGCGTCATGGCGTGGTAGCACATAGACGGCGTTGCTCGAATGATGAATAAGGACTGCGTCTGTCGGGTCCAGCCCACGAGCTTCGCATCCTTGGCGCAGCACGGTTCCGATCGTTGATGACATGTTTCAGCCTTATCCCACTAACGCAACGGAGGTCTGGAACTCGTGTTCGACCTGTTGAACTGCAGGCATGCTCGCGAAGGGCGCGAGTCGGCGCCGAACGAGGTTGATCGACTCGATCGCACGGGAGCTGGTCAGTCCGCGCGCCGCAGGAAGCGTGTCCAGTAGTACCTGGCACGCCTGCTCGACATCGACGTCTGATTTGCACACGCGCTCTCCATCCTCAGGCACGAAGGAGGCTGCCAGCGTTGCGGCGACCAGGACCTTCCTTCGCTCCATCCCTACCGAGTCCGCCAGAACAATAGGTGCCTGTTCGCGTACGTCTGTCGGACGTCGCCCATCGTGAGCGACATACATGAACTCGGCCGACAGCTGGCGGTCGGTGAAGAACCGAATCCAGTCCGGTTCGTCATCTGGCCGAGCACGGCCGAGATGCCGTTCGGCGTCGTGCATCGCTCTCGCGCTCACGCTGGCATCGTTATTGAGCGCATGTGCACGCGCCAGGAGCGCGTTGCAGCGTGCGGCGGTACTGGGGGAGCCTGACTGCTCGGCGGCCTGCACTGCGGCGGTACCGCATCGCACGGCCTCGGTAGGTCGGCTGAGGTAGTGGGCCTGCATGGACATATCGGTAAGGATGTGTGCGCCCAAGGCGGTGTTTCTGGCCGCTTTGGCGAGTTGGAGGGCCTGCTGAAAGTACTGCTGTCCAAGACCCTGCTGCGCAGAGTCGAAGCACATGAAGCCGCTCAAGTTGCATAACCGGGCGGAGACGGCATACAGCTGCGAGGCTGTCTGGTCGTCGTAGGAACCGCGCAACGCTGGTGTGACAACGTCATCGATGAGCCTTGCCAGAGTCGCGCGAGCGTAGCCTCCGCCGAGGTGATGATCTGCGTTGGCGAATACGCTGCACATCGACCACATCACCGCGACATCGGTGCTTCCTACACGCCGATGGCCTGTGCCGCGGCCGAACGTAGGAACGGCTGACTCCAACCATTCGCGGACAGGGTCGAAGGCTTCCAGGCCGACCCAGGGCGCAGCGGTTTCTGCGGCCACCAAGGGTGGAGATGTACTCATCTCTGCTGCGGCAGAATTCATGTCGAGCCACATGCGTTGGAGGATGCCGTCGGTGTCCAGCGCTCTATCCATTCGCGCGGCGAACGCTTGTGTCGGACGGCGTTGAGCTTTCTCGATTTTGCCGATCAGCGAACCGCTGTCGTGGCTGATTGCCCCGAGCTGGTTCAGAGACAGTTTCCGTAGCAGCCGCCAGTGCCGCAGCTCGGCGCCGAAGAACTGTCGCGCCGACTCCATGGCGGCCAGTTCACGCGGTTGTTGGGCCATCGCTACATCCTCTGTGACCTGGTCGGATGCGACCACTACCGGGACAGCCTCGAACGGGGACAGTTTCTTGTCCGCATCCAAGATATACCGGCTTCCGTTGCCTCCGTCACAGACTGAAGTCGCGTCCGACGCCGGGTCGATGCCGATCTTCTTCTCGGCACACCGACCCGCAATGCCGCTGGCTGGTGGCGTAAGCCCCCGGCGTCGGGCGCGATTCGAAATCTCAGGGAGGCAGAGCATGGTTTCGCATAACAGTGCAGGAAGATTCGCTGGCGAGGGTGCGTCGTCAGTCCGCGGCGTGGGCAGGGGCCGCCGAACTGTCGCTGAACACGAGTCGCCCGATGTGCGGGTCGGCGAGTCAGCCGAACAGCGCTGCGCCTTCTACCGGCGAGTGTGTGGCTTACCGACTCGAGTCGATCCGGCCCTCGGCCGGATCGAATTGGTGGCCGGATCGGTCGGCGCCGTGACGATGCCTGCACATATCGGCGCTGGCGTGCGGCATCACATGCAGGTCAGGCAGCACCCATTGGGGCCGATCTTCACTCACCCGCGGTCCGGGACATGGACGTTCTTGATTCGTCCCGACTTTCCGGACGACCCGCGGCTGTTCGCGATGTTGTTCCGTCACCAGGTCAAGGTCATCCGTAGTGGCGGACTGATCGCTCTGCCATCTCCAGTAGGCATGCCCGCAGGAGTCCGCCGGTGGATCGAGCCGGCGCGCGATACCTACCGCCCGCTGGGCGCCGTGGTGATTTCCTCGGTGCGGGCGTGCGTCGGCCCGCGCTGGTCTTCCGGCCAGTCCCGCAGTCGCGCCTCGTGACCGGTCCGGGAGGGTCCCCGCGGCCGATGGAACGGGATGTCCATCTGTCGATCTACCTGAACGACGTGCACTTGGACTTCGCCGCCTGCCTGACGGCCGCGCTGCTGTTCGTCCAGGATTTCCACGCCCACAACCATCACAACGCCATCCATGTGATCTCGGACGATCCCCGGCACCTGCCCCGGCTCCCCAATGAACGCCTCTACCTCGAGCCTTAGCCACATCCGGGTCGACCGCCCGAAACCACGTAACGACCATCACTGGTGCGCAATGATCGGAACAACTAACCCCTTCGCTTCCGAGCGAAAAGCGGAGCGGACCTATCTCGATATCGCAGCCAACGACCACGGCCACGAGAAAGGCATGCTCGTGCACCGCGCTCTGTCGCGCGTAGCAGGCACCGAGCCGCACATCATCGAGATCGGCCCTGGTGGCGGTGCTGCGGTCGAGTTTCTCGCTTCTCAGCTCCGTGACCAGCCCCGCGACGTGCGATTGACTCTGATAGAGGCGCCCGGAATCGCATCTCAGTCGCTGACGCAGGCTATCGACCAGTTCAACGCAGTCGGTACCTGCGAGCTGATTCATGGATGGGCCCAGAACATCGGATCAATGGTCAGCGAACCCGTCGATGTGATCAGCGCATCGGCACTGCTGCACGAGGTGTACTCCTACGGTGGTGCATACAGTGGCCTGCACAGCTTGATGCGGACCTTTCCGACGGTACTGAAGCCTTATGGATTCTTCGTCTACCGTGACGTCTACGCAGTCGATGCCGTATCGCTGCACGAGCGCGTCGTCCAGTCCTACAACGCCCAGTCGTGGCTGCAGTTTCTTCGTCTGTTCGTGCCGCACTATCTACGGGAAGGCACGCATCCCTACCATCGCCACGACGACGACTTGGTCATTCGCCAGAACTCCTGCATCGTGGCGGCAGAAGAGCTGGACACTCGGGTCTGCGCGGTCATCCATGCGCCGATCGGGCTTTTTCGCGAACTGCAGCGTCACTACATCACGCTGCGCGATCACGTTTGGAGGTCGGGAGTCCTCGGATTCACGCCGACTCTCGACGGCCAACTGTCGGGCGACTGGATCGACTTCCGCGCTGGACACAAACGTGTGCACTTCTCATTCACCGGTTACGGATGGTTATCGCAGAATGACCGCGCCGCGATCGAGGCGGTCAGCGAACGCTACGGCCATCACCACGTCATCGACAGCGACATCTTTGACACTGTCACCGACGTAGCGCTCAGTCTGTTCCTCGCCGCGGCGGAGCGCGGCGACGGCGACTGCAGCCACGTATGGGGTACTTGGCTCGAGCGGGAGGGCCGAGAGACCTATGCCTATCTCACAGCAGATGAGCTTCTGACTGCGTTCGCCACCAACTCCGTAGAGGCAGAATCCAGTCCGTCCGTGCTTGTTCCTGTGCAAGCCACCGACGTGCTCGTCCGAGAGCGCCACTACTACAACCGATTTCTGCGCAAGAGTCTTGCGAACCCCTTGATCGACGCCAAGCAGATGGTTCTGTTCCAGAACGTTCCTGTCGCCGACTCCGAAGTTCTGCAACAGGCGCTGGGAACGATCCGTCGACACTGCTCCAAACCGAACCTGGCCCGCGTGCACACCGCCATCCATGCGAGAGGATGATCCAGCACATGCACTTGATCGAGGTCGAGCGTAAACGGGAACTTCCCGACCCTCATGTCCTTCGGCAGCGCCTCACCGAACTCGGATATCGAGAGGCCGGACACCTCACCGAGGTCGACATCTACTACAGCCGACCCGACGTCGACTACATGAAGACTGTTGAATGCCTTCGTATCCGGCGTCGCGATGGCTTCGCTGAGATGACCTACAAGCCGCCGTCCAATGCTGCCACCCACAGCGACACCGACGTGATCGCCAAGCGTGAAACCAACGTCACCCTCAGCGGGCCGGAGCAAGCCGAGTCGGCCAGCCGGCTACTGGACGCGATCGGCATGGTCGAACTCGTCCGTGTCGAGAAGCGCAGAACCATCTACCAGCACCCGGAGCGTGACGACATCATCGTCAGCATCGATGCCGTCACCGATGCTGGAACATTCGTCGAGACGGAAATCACGGCGGCCGACACGGACGTGGCAACCATTCACCTCGGTCAGGTCGAAGGAGAACTTGGCATCGCCGATAATCCGATCATCAGGCTGCCCTACCGGGACCTGGTACTAGCGGCGGCCAATTGAGACGACGATCTCATGCCAGCAGTCGCTCCGTGGCGATAGCCGACGTACAGGCTGTCGGGCGCGATTGGGTCCGCCCGACAACCCGTTTGGGCACGGGGGCTGGAATCTTGGAGCCGACTGATTTGCCTGCAATGCGACGCCGTCATAGCCCGAGATCGGTGTCATGTTCCCGATCGAAGATGCCCATCGACTTGTCGGCGTCAGAGGCGTATTCACCGGGTCGTGCAACGCGATGCCGTACTTGTTCTTCGACGGCGCGCTCAGCTGCGCTGAGCGTGCTGCGGCGGCGCTGTTCGGCGCGGTATTCGCCGAGTTGCTCTCGGATGTAGGCGGTGTGCTCGGTGGCTTCTTCGTCGATGAGGGCTGTGTCGAGTTGGGGAAGTTCGTTGGCCGAAGGCTCCGGGTGGCTGGTGAGTATGCGGCCCCAGTCTTGTTCCGGCCCGGCGAGCAAAGCCGCGTGTCGGTGGGCACTGCGCGTGGAGTCGTGGGCGGAGTTGCATTCCCGATCACGGATGTTGCGTTCTACGACGAGTGTGTTGATACGAGCTTGTAGTCGGCGACGGTGGCCGCGGCGGTAGCGGGGAGCCGCGTCGAGTTCCGCTCGGGCAGAGTGAAGATCGTTAGCAACGTTGTCCGCTGCTCGGATCGCTGTTTGAAGCTGTTGGTCCGCGTGGCGGGCGTGGCGGATCGCTTCTTGGGCAGCGTGGTGACGGTGGGCGGCGTCTCCAAGGTCAGATTCAAGGGGCTTGTAGGTGGCAGGATTGAAGATGAACGTGTCGGTGTCGACCAGCGCGAGTCCCAGCTCGAGTTCGCCGATGTGCCGGTCGAGTTCCTCGTCGGTGAGCATCACCAACGCGTTGGTTTCGGGACTTGAGTGCAGAGCATCCCCAGCTGCATCACGGGGTGCCGGACGGTCGCCGAGGCCGATCTCGAGGTCGGGTATCGAGCACTCCAGGCGTGACCACAGCGCTGCGGCGGGCATCTCGTCGGGCAGCGGGCGATTGCTTGCGGCGTCGGTGAGCAGGCCGACGATGTTGATTTCGGCGCGTTCGGCGGCCTCGAGCTTGGTCGCGAGGGTGGGCCAGTACGGGTCGGTGGTGATGCGCGGGTCGAGGTGTCGAACAACCGGCGCCCATTTGTTGACCGGCAGGTCGAGGTCTTCGTGCTCGGCTGTGAGGCGGTCCCGCAGGCGTTGTTGATACTCGCCTTCGATGGTGGCGTACCGGGGTGGTCCAGTCGGGCGTGGGTCGTGGTCGGGGATGTGAAGGCTGGCTCGCCACACGGCGAGGTCGGCAACCAGTTGCGGGTCGGCTTCGCGGAGTGGGCGTGCCCAGTGGGGCGTGGTGGTGAGTGTCCAGGTGCGGGTGTGGTCGTGGATTTGGTGGGCGAGGTCGGTGATGATGCGTTGGCGTGCGAGCAGCTGGTCGGCGAGGGGATGGGTGTCGAGTGCGTCGGGTATCCCGCGGATCCACGTGAGTGGTCCGATTCCACTGGAGTGGGTTCCCGTGGTGTCGAGGCGCCAGTCGAGTACGGCGGCGGGGTCGTGTGCGGTGTCGAGTTCGCGTGCTGCGGCTGCGGTGTGTAGTGCGGTGAGGGGGTCGCGGCCGGTCATCGCGATGACCGCGAGGTGCTGGCGCAAGATTGGGTAGGCAGGGCTGTCGGTGAGATGCGGGTGCACGATGTCGGCGCCAGCATCGAGACGAGCAAGACCCGCAGGACCGAGGGCGTCTTCGGCGGCGAGGCCGATGGTGTCGAGGTAGATGTCGACCGCACGGCCGAGTCGAGCGAATGGGTCGAGTGCGTCGCGCACCTGGGTGTGCGCAGATTTCTGCGTACCGTCTCGGTCGAGGATGCACACCAAAACTTCGACAGCCGTATGCGGAGACACCGCGGGTTCGCTCCATAAAGAGGCTTCGCTGCCGTCGACCGCGGTCGGAACATACACGTAGTTCCCGTGGACGCCGCGGGTCATGGCGACGTACAGCTGCTGTCGCGATTCGGCTCCGGTGAGCGCGATATGGCAGGTGTCGGCGGTGATTCCTTGGGCGGAATCGATCGTTGTGGCGTATCCGAGACGCACATGCGCGCGCACATAGTCGGCGGGGAACCGCACGCTGTCGTTGTGCTTTCCGTCGCGCGGATGCAGGTGTGTGGCGGTGAGGCTGCCGTCGTTGTGGACGGCAGTAATGAGCCAGGTGTAGCCGTTGCGCACCCAATCGTGTGCGCCGAGACGTAGTCGCGGGTTGTTGCGGCGGGTCCGAATCACGTCACCCACCGAAGCGCGCAGTCCATCGGCGAGTACACATTCTGGCCCTGTGTCCGCCTCGGTGCGGGCGATGCGGTCGGCTCGGGCGCGTGAGTTCAAGGCGGTGACGACGTCGTGCGTTGCGGCGAGCATGATGCTGTCGCGGCCGCTGAGGTGGTCGGTGATCCACCCGGTGTAGGCGTCGTCGTGGGTGGCGCCGTGATGCCCGGCGTTTACGCGGCCGTTGTCCAGATACCAGCCCAGTGCGGCGGGATCCCCGCTGCGCAACTGGAGGCTGGCGGTGGCTTCGGCGGTAGAGGCGAAACGTACGACGTGGGGCAGGGTCAGGGTGTGGTCCGGAGCGGCGGAGTTCATGTCGGCATCGGCGCCGCCGGCTTCGATCGCGGGCAGCTGGTGGTCGTCGCCGATGCAGCGGATCGTCGCGCCGCGCTCGGTCAGAAACTTCAGCAGGCGTAACCGTTTGGCGTTGCCGAGTTTGACGTGCTCATCAACGATCACCAAGGTGTCGGTGTTGATCTCTACGACCCACTGCGGCAGCGATCCGGGCTCCAGCACGCCGTCGTCGAGAGTAAGTGAGTGGCGGTCGAGGATGGTGAGTAGCCGGTCGACGGTCTCCACTCGGGTACCGATCGCGTCGCTCAACACTGCGGCCGCGGCTGCGGTGGGTGCGAATCCGAGCACGTAGCCGCCGCTGCGATGCCAGGCATCGGTGAGCACACGCATCGCGGTGGTCTTGCCCGATCCGGCTGGGGCGTTGGCCGTGTGTACGCGCAATCCCGACTGGGCGAAGCGATCGATCACCGTGATCTGACCCGGGTTCAGCGGCCGATCCGGATGTTTTTGGTTGTAGGCATGCACTGCTTCGGTGACCAGGTGGCGTGGCAGTTGGCGTTCGCCGGGTTGCACCGACAGGTCAATCAGTTGCCGCTCGACTGCCAACGTATGCGCGGAGGTGTACACCTGTGCACCCGCGGTGGCGTAGACGCTGCTGCCGTCTCTGCGGCGCAGCAGCTGGGGCACCGCGCCCAGTACGGGCTCGTCGCTGATGTCGGGATCGTGTTGTGAGATCACGTTTCTGGGTGAAAGTGCTTCTGCGAGGATGGCTTCCGTGACGTGTTCCCAGTGCTCGCCTTGTACCTGGCCTCGGGTCTGGCGTTCGATTTCCGCTCGCACGTGGTGTCGCCGCCAGGTCGAACGCTGCTCCGAGACCACCGCGAGGACCTGCTCGGCCGTGCGAGTGATCCACTCGCTGGACACTATCGGCGGCGGCGTTCGGGGCGGATCCAGTGCTGCGGCCACCATCCGAGAGAGTGCCGTTCGGCCACCGAACAGCGCGATCGCATCGGCGCGCCAAGTGGCGCGTTGTTCGGCGAGGGTACGTAGTTCGTGCTTTCGGGGACGTGTCTGAACAGTCGCGAGATCGGCAAGCTCGTACACCTCACCGGGAGTGGGTTCGCGTCCGAGTTGCTGTTGGAACTGCGCGGCCAGTTCATCCAACCGTCCTGTGATCGCGGCGTCGCGCTGCGACCACATCTGAATCAATGATTCTGGGATTCCGACGATCTCTCGGATCGGACGTTTCGACACGTCCGCGGATGAGCGTTCGGCGAATTCGACGCCGATGAGGTATCGCAGGTGGTGCTCCAGGCGGGTGTTGTAGATTTCCGAGACCGTGACCACTGACTGGTAGATCGCCGTCCCGTCGAGGGTGCGCCAGCGCCCGTCCAGAGTGCGGACCCGGTTGGCGATCAGCATGTGAGTATGCAGGTCCGGGTCGCCGGCGCGACTGTCCCGGTGGGTGAACCGGGCCGCCACAACGCCTTCCACGTCGACCTGACGGACGCCGTTGCGGCCCAGCCGGGTGAAGGTCGCGTGGCGCTCCAGCCACTCGATCGCGTCGTCGACCGCGGCATGATGGGCGGCTTCCATCTTCTCCGCGACGGCCCTCGGGGCCAGTGTCCACAGCGCCGACACACTTTTCACTGGGGAGAACGTGAGGTCGAAACCCGCGACCGCAGTCGTGTTGGGGCGTGAGTTGCGTGCCACCCAGCCGGACAATTCCCGTACATCCAAGGGTGCGCGACCGTATTCTTCGGTGAACATTTCCGTCGCCACAACGGTGCGGATGCGCGCTCTTTCGGCATCGGGGATAGCAGTATGTGGGTCATATCCACGCGCGTAATTGTGTTCCTCGAAGGCGGTCGCGCACCGTTTCCGGAACTCCGACACCTCCGCATAAACCCGGAACGGGTTGCCCAACCGAGATGCTTTGTCTGCGGCACGGTCGGCGTCCTTCAGCTTGGCGCCACGCCAGATCTGCTCATCGATCACCGCGGCTTCGATCACGTCTGCATTCGGGTGACGACCCAGCCCGAACAGCGATTTCATCTGCTCCTCGGTCACTTCGTCCCCGACAGCGATGCCGAGAGCAGCCAGGCCGGCGCCGTGCCAGTGGCCCGGAGTCTCCCCTTTGGCGGAGTAGTAGTCTGCCAGGCTCGACCGGCCACGCGAGGTGGCATCCTGCGCGGCAACATCACGTAGGTAGTACTGGAAGCCATTGCCTGCAACGACTTTATGGATGGTCGCGGTCATGTATCTATGAAGACATGCAGTGCGCCATCTCGCCTAGGGGTAAATTTGTCTGTTCGCACGAAAATGCAACTATAGCCTCGCTGGTACTTAATTGTAACGGGGAGGACGGTATTCGAGGCGCCAATATCCAACCGGAACGCGCCGACAGCGAACCTGGTGCTCTGGGTGTGGACTTTTAGGCCGGCTGGCCCTGCCATCGCCTGCGCTGCCATCGCGGGTGTGTCCATGGCCGAATCTTGCGTAGACTCTTGCCGTCTGGTCGATCGGCGTTGCCTGTCGCCTGACTCTCGCGTGCGTGCGTACTCGGCGTGCGGCGGGTGAGTCACTCTGCTAGGTGGGGTGGCTTCAACCGAGTCCTGCTGTGCAGGTCGGCTGAAGCCACCACCGCTCGGTGGTGGTTCCGTTGAGAGTCAGGGAGGTGAAGTGACAACTGAGAAACCAGATCCGTCGCGGCACGAAAGTCGCCGTAGCGGGGCTCGACGCTGGTTGGAGTCCATCCTGTGGGCGCGTACTGCCGTAACGATCGTTGATCTGGTGGTGCGTACCCTGCCGAGGAGGGCGGGTGATAGCCCCCCTAGCTCGGTGGGAGAGATTCCCACCGAGCTAGGGGCGTGGCTGCTGCATGTGATTCGAAGCTTGGAGGGCTAGATCACAGGCGGCAGTGACTGAGGAGGTCCGGGTCGCTGCTGAGATGGCGGCTCGGACCTGTTCGGCTGGTGTCTCTAATCATTGAGTCTTACGCACCTTACCCCCAAATGGGGACAAGGTTGTAGCGCACTCTCGTGAATGTAGTGAAGTCACTAGTTCCGTTCTCGGATCAAACTTGCAGGTCATGGTCTGTTTGTGTGGCTGATCCATGGTGGTCAGGATTGGCCAGTGTTGCCCGGAGGATGACGACTGTTGGGCTGGGTTCACTCGTGTTTGAGGTTGTTGTGGGCGGAGGGCGGTGTAGTGGTTCCAGGCTCGACAGCAAGTTTGCCCCAGCGGTTGTCGGTGATGGTGCTGAGTCCCAGGAGGTCGGCGAGGACTGGGGTGGGCATTTCGGCGGAGAGGTGGAAACAGGCGGCTTTCCGGGCGTGGGACGGTTGGATGCCGCAGGCGACGAGTTCGGGCTAATGTCTCTGGTCACCAGTTGTTTTCAGGTTGTTGGCCGACGGAGAGCCAGCGTCCGGTGTTGGCGTAGGAGGTGGGCGCGCCGTGGGCGAGATGGTCGCGTAGGAGTGGTTCGGGCATCTCGATGGGGTCGGTATTGAAGGACTGTGCTGTTGTCATGGGGTGTGACTTGCTCGGGGTGCGTGCGGCAGATGCGGGACAGTGGTTGCGCGAACAGCAGTAGGAATAGTCCGGCGATGTGGGTATAGAGGCGAATGGTGTTGTCGTGCAGCAGTGTTTCGACGTGGCGCCAACGTCCGGTGTCGGAGAGGGCGGCCTGTGGTTCGGGGCGTTTCGGAGCCAGGATCGTGAAGGACTGCGTTAGTTCGGTATTGCTGGGCCAGTCGAGGAAAGGGCGAGGCTTGGGCCTGTTTCGGGGTGGTCGATGAGACAGTGGTCGAGGATGCTCTGGGTGAGATCGGGCATTGCGATGTTGTGCTCCTCGAGCCAGGTCAGGAAGCGGATCGAAGCGAGAATGGTGGCGGGGGCATGCTGGACCGCGCCTCGGGTGACGTTGCCGTGTGCTTCGAGTTTGCTCAGGCGGCGTAGGAGGTTCCAGCGTGTGAAGCGGCCGAGTAGGTCGGCATGCGGTTTCGGCAGAGGTGCGAGGGTCTCTCGCACCAGGGATGGATACGTTCGACCGCCGGCCGGTATGGCGGGAGGACATCGGCGGCGGCGAGCAGGTCGCGGACGGACCTGATTGCGCGGCTGGCTGGGAGTCGTCGAAGGCGGCGTGTGAGATTCCACGCCAATGCTGCTTGGCCGTAGCGGCATCGCGGCCCTCGCAAACGGGTTCGGGGCAACAAATTTTTGATCAGTCACACCCTCGCGATAGTCCACCTGCGCGACCTCGAAGTTGTCGTGTTTTAGGAGTGAGTCCGGAAAGTTATCCTCGATGCAAGAGGTCTGCTTGAGAAAAGGGATGTGGATGAAAGGGGGTGGATGGATGTAGATGGTGGGTGGTGAGGTGGGATTGTGGATGGCTGGGGAGAGATTGGGAGCGGTGTGCGGGTGATCGGTGAGTGCGTGGGCATGGGGAGGTAGGAACTGGAGCGGGTTGATCCGGTTCCTACCGTGATGACGGCTGTCGGGTGTCTGACGGCCGTGCGGTCACGTTCGCCTGCGCTGCTGGATCCGGACGGCCGCGAGCGGGTCGAGGTCGGGATCGAGGCTCAGTGCGCTGAGGGTGTGGCCGTGGCAGGGTTTGGGTGCGCTCCAGCAGCCGAGGACATGCCCGGCGAGTGCGCCGCGTCGCAGGCGGGTGAGCAGGTCGACACGGCGGGGGATGTGGTGGGCGTGGGCGGTGATGACGTCGTCGCGGTTGCCGTGGCGGCCGATGATGTAGGGGTTGCCCCAGTCGCTGGCCCGGTCGATGCGCACGAATAGGTTGTGGCGTCGCGCCCAGTCGATCAGGTGCGTGTGTCCGGCCTCGGCGCGGATGGACACCACGACCGGCGTGCCAGCGGCGAGGTGCTGTTGGAGTTCGGTGGTGTCCAGCTGTACAGGATCGATGTAGTGAACCATGGTGGCGTCTTCCTCCGGTTCGGGTGCTGGGAACGGCGCGGTGCTGCGCGGGCTGCGTTGGGAGATCTGTCTCGGCTGGGGCCGCGGTGGCGACGGGTGAGTCAGACGGGTGGGGTGGGAACGGGCGACCATCCGGTCGACGCGCAGGCGTAGTGACGGTCGTCGAGTCCGACGAGGTCGCCGACCGACAGTGACCGCAGTCCTGTGACACCCTGTATCCCTTTCGCGTACCAGGTGTCGGTGTGGATCTGGTCGTCGGCGTGTTCGGGATGATCGTTGAACGCGGCGAAGACACGTTCGAGCACAACCGCGTCGGTGTCGGTGACCGGGTCGACGCGCAGCAGGTAGGTGTAGGCCAGCGTGACCGGTGCGTCGGGCCGGTATCCGGTCAGCAGCGCGGTCGGGTCGGTGTTGAGGTAGACCCGCACCCGGACCTCGCCCGGGTGCGGTGCGGGTGCGGACACGGCGTCGCGGAGGGCGCGCAGTGCGCGGCGGGCTCGGTTCGGGAGTCGACGCACGAGGGGGGCTCCTGTCGGTTGGGGGATGGTGGACCGGTCCGCCGCAGGGGTCGACACCGCGGCGGACCGGCGAACACGGGAGAGGAGATTCGTGCAGGGTCGGTCAGGCCACCGCGCTGGTGCGGCGGGCAGTGGGAACGAGGCCGAGGTCGATGCGGCAGTCGGTGCAGTAGTTGTCGGCGTGCACGACACCGTTGCGGGCGCAGGCGTCGCAGCGCCCGATCCGCTGCCCGGCCCCGAGCGCGGACGCGCCCCGCCGCGGCCGACGCGCGGCGTGGCGGGGTGCGCGTTCGGGCTGTTCGAGGTTCATGGCCATCCACCGGGTGATCAGCCGCCAGGTCGGCCCGGTGTTCGCCGAGGCGGCGCGCACCCGGTCCAGCAACACCCGCACCTGGACGGGATGCGCGGCGGCGATGTGGGCGCAGCGGGAGTCGATGAAGGTGCGCATCCCGAATCCGGTGGGCAGTTCGGGGATTCCGGGGTGGCCGTCGGCGCGGCAGACATCGCAGAGTCCGTCGTCGCTGACCACCACCCCGTCGCGGGTGTGGAAGGGACGGCGGTCGGCGGCGGGCCGGTCGATCCAGCAGCCCACGCACGGCCACCCGAGATACGGGGTCATCGCGGCCAGGTCGTAGTCCAACCCCGAGCCCTGCCAGGTGGACTCGCGGACATCGAGTTCGCTGTAGGGCAGATACTCGTCACGGTCGCTGGGGACCGCGAGCCCGGTGCGCCGGGCCGCGAAGCGGGACTGGTCGGCCGGAGTGATTCGTGGCGGGAACTGCGGGCGGGTCCGTCGGGCACGCGTGCCGCGCGTGCGTCCCGAAGGTTCGGGTTCGGTGCCGTGCTCGCGCAGGAACTTCCGGGTCGCGTCCTCGAGCCCGGCGTGAGGACGCTCGGTCGCGATGTGGCGTTCGGGCAGCTCGGGAGCGAGCAGGTGCCGGTCGGCTTCGGTGTAGCACTGCGCGACGTGCAGGAAGTAGGAACGCTCCCACAACTCGGCCTGCACGTGCGCCCACACCTGCCCGGCCTTCTTCCGGGGCTCGGGCACCGGCGGGGTGCGATCCTCGTCTGCGGCGGTGTCGATCGCGTAGAGCCGCTGCGCGGCATAGGCCGCGTACTCGCGGTCGCGGCGCTTGGCCACGGCCAGATCCCGTGCACGGTGACGCAGGCTGACCGCACCGAGGGTCGGCGCGGGAATACGGGCACGGCGGGCGGCGACCTTCTCCGGTTGGTAGCGGGCGGCGTCGGTGGCCGCCGACGGGGTGGCGGTGTCACGGTCGCGGGAGCGGCGATCCCGGATGGAGCGACGCACCCATTCGGACGCCTCGATCGACACCTCGGAGGGCTGGGGCAGTTCGGGCCGGTACAGGCCCGGGTCTCCCTCGGCGGTGTGGTCGATGATCAGCGATCGGAGTTCGGGGCGGCTTTTGGCCATCCATCCCAGCTGCCGCGCTGCGGTCTTCCACGGGGAGCGGGTCAACATCTCGGCGGCGCGGTCGAGGAATTCACGCTCGGCCGGGGAGGCGAGGGCCAGCACGGCGGTGAAGCGTTCCCGTGCGGCGTCGGGATCGGTGTTCAGGAGGTATTCGATCTCGCCGAGTGCGGCGGCGAACGGAGAAGCGGTCTCAGCGACTTCGATGACAGTGCCGGTGGTCTCGGGTGCGTTCAACGTTGCGGTCATCACTGGGTCCTGTTCTGTCGTTGGAAACAGCTCGGCCCCGTGCCGGACGCCACGTACGTAACCCCGGCACGGGGCTGGGCGGCTGGTCGTCTGACCCGCCTGAGTGCGATCGACCAGGGTGGGAGTCCGACACGGCGGAGGGAACGCGCCGGAACGGTCGGCGGCGAATTCGCTGCGCACACCACCGGTCTGCCGGATTCGAGAGAGGCGGCGCGCCGGGCGAATTCGGTGACGGCCGGGCGCGGGCCCGCAGCCGTGGCGGGTTCACGTCCTGGTAGCACTCAGAAGGGCGGGGCCGACGGCCAGACACCCAGCCCTCACCAACCGCCACACCCGCTCAGCACCTGCGGTGGGTCACCGTCTCGGTCGAGCGGGCCGGTAGCCGACCAGGGCAGCGACGGTGGGCCGCACGTTTCCTGGATGGGCGGGAGTCGGCATCAGATGTGCGGGTCGTCGGGCCGGTCGAGGGGCCGCCCACGCCTGTTGCCAGGCGTGGGCGAAGCTGGTCCCGTTCTCCGCGGCGCTGATGCCCCGCGATTGGCTCGGTGCGCGCCGCCGACGCTGGATGCCCGGATGTCGAGTGAGACAGTGGGTGGATACACCCGATCGGGGGCGGGTATATCCAGCCACCGCGACGAGCTGCTCGTGATCGCTACGGGGGCGGGGAGGTCGGCGTCACGCGGGACGGGTTTCTAGAACCCGGGCTCCTCGTTGCCGCCGAATCCGCCGCCGAATCCGCTGCTGGTGGTCGCCCAGGGATTGTCGTCACCGCCGCGGCTGCCGGTGGCTGCCCCGACGAGGTCGCGGGAGCGGTCACGTTGCTCGCCGAAGCCCCCGGTGCCGCCGCTGCGGCTGGTGCGGTTGACTTTCGCGGTGGCGAACCGAAGCGATGGCCCGATCTCGTCGACCTCGAGTTCGACCCGGCTGCGCTTTTCACCTTCGGTGGTCTGCCAGCTGCGCTGCTTCAACCGGCCCGAGACGATGACCCTTGCACCGCGGGTGAGCGATTCGGCGACGTTCTCGGCGGCCTCACGCCAGATGCTGCACGGCATGAACAACGCCTCGGCGTCTTTCCACTCGTTGGCGTTGCGGTCGAAATACCGTGGGGTGGAGGCGACGGTGAAATTCGCGACCGCGTGACCGGCGGGGGTGAACCTCAACTCTGGATCAGCGGTCAGGTTCCCGATCACCGTCAGCGGGGTGTCTGCGGCCATGAGCATGCTCCTTCACAAGGTGTAGACAGGTGGGGATGAATCGGCGATCGGGCTGCCACCGAGGTGGTGGCCTCGGTGGCAGCAGCACGAACAGCGGAGTGCCTCCGGGCAGATCAGAGGTGGTGGTCAGGAGGCGAGGTCGATGTCGCGGTAGTCGATGTCTCCGGCGGCGGCCTGTTCGACATCGACCAGCGCGAAGTCCAGCTCGGTTCCGGCTACGGCGTCGGCGAGGAAATGCAGATACCGTTTCGTCGCCGCGGAGCTGTCGCGCCAGAAGCTCTTGCCGATCGGCGCCTCGGCGGCGGCGACCTGCATGGCCAGCACGATCATCCACGCCCGCGACGGTGCCGCGGCATGGATCGCTGCGACCAGCTGCTGGGTAGAACCACCGACCCCGAGCAGCTTGGTCACCTTCTGCAACACGCTCGGATCCAGGGAATGGGCCATGGATTCGGCGACGAACGCCGCGGCCTGCCGCGGCGGGGTGCGCCCGGCCAGCAGGCGCGGCAGGAACTCCTGCCGTCGCGCGTTGGCCGCGTCCCCGCGTTTGTTCAGCTCGATCACCCGCCGCCGGTCCTGGCGCGCTTGCTCCCGCTCAGCCGCCGCCTTCGCGGCGGCCTCTTCGGAGCTCTCACCGGTATCGGGGATGAGTCGTTGCAGGCCGCTGTCGGCGAGTCCGCTGGCGGGCAGGAAGTAGATGGGGATCCAGCGGTCGCGCCACTGCACCTGCTCAGCGTGCACCCGCCCGTCGGCGGGCTCGGCGGACAGATCGCCGCGGGTACTCCAGTCGACGGTGCCCGGGTCGATGATCGCGCCGGTGTCCTTGTCCACCAGCAGCCCGTTGTCCTGCACCTCGAGATACACCACCCACTGGCCCGGGTCGGCGTAGATGAGCTCCTCGCTGACCGGCTCACTCGCGGCGGTGACCAGATCGCTGGCCGGGATGTAGTCCGGGTCCGGTTCGCTGGTGTTGGGTTCGGTGGCGAGGATGCCGAACCCGTACGCGCCGTAGGGCAGCGATTCCTGGAGGCGGGCGCGGGTTTCGGCGCGGTCGTGCTCGATCCGTTTCGCGGTGGAGGCGAAGCTCCACCGGCCCGCCGTCGCCAGGCGTTCGACTGCGTCGGTGTCGCCCAGGTTCTCGTAGTGGGCGATCACTGCGAGTTGATCGAGGCCGTACTGGCGCTGCTCGAGCAGCTGCTTGGCGGTATCGGAGGCGCCGACCGCGGCAGTCTTCTGGATCTCTGAGCGTTTGCGCTGCAATCCTTTCGCGATCCGGGTGGCCGACGCGCCGAGGTCGAGCATCAACGCGATGCCGGTGGCGCGGTCGGTGTCGGTGAGCGGGATACGGCGGTCGTTGAGGTTCATCTGGGTCAACGTCCGCGCGATCCGGCGTTCCTTGGCGTCGATGTCGGTGGGGGCGTCGGTGACCCACACCGGCACTCGCGTCAGGCCGACTTCGCGGGCGATCAGTGTGCGGATCTGCCCGTCGACGACATGCACGGAGCCGTCGGGCTCGCGTTCGGCGCGGATCGGGTTGCCGACACCGAACTCGCGAATCGACGCGGCCTCGTCGGGGTGGGCGGTGAGATCGAAACTCTTGCGGACGTTTTCGGCGATTACCAACTGCGCCGGATCCAGGTACTCCGCCTTGGCCTCGGGCAGGTCGAGCACCGGCGGCTCCTCGATGACGGTCGGCTCTTCGACCGGAGGGGCGGGCTGTTCGGCGGCAACGGAGGGGGTCTCTTCGACAGCCACCGGGTCGGTGTCAGGGCCGGGATCGGTGGTCGGGTCGGCAACGGCGGTCAGGGTGGAAGTAGTCAACACGGCTCCTCAGTGCAAGCGGCGCGACGACCCCACCAGTCACAGGTGAGGCCGCCGCGCCGGAGGACGGAAACGGGAACGACAGGGCACGGGCGAGCACCCGCGTGGATGAGAGGTCAGGCGGCTGGCTGGGCGCTGTGGCGGGCGACGTTGATCGGGCGCAGTCGCAGCACGCCGTGCTCGCCGTCGTCGAGGAACGCCCAGTAGCGACCCCGCCAGGCCGGGTGTTCGCCGCGCCAGCGGTCCAGCACGGCCGAGTCGGTGATAGCGGGGGTGGCTCCGGCGTAGCCGAGGTGCTCGAGACGCTCGAACTCGCCCCGGGGCAGGGACTGCACGGCAACGGTGGACGCGGACATGAGGAAACCTCCTGTGATGGGTCGGCGGACGATTGCCGCCGGAGCGGGGAAGTGAAGCAGGGGCGAACCGCGATCGGGCCGCCCGGATGAGCCGACGAGCGCCGGATGGTTATGCGATGGGCCGGTCACCGCTGTGCGGCGGGGCGGGGGTGGATGTGATGTCGTCGATGACCTGTTGGGCATCGGTGACCAGGCGGGCATGACCAGCGCGGATCAGCTCGTGGCAGCCGGTCGAGGCCGCGGAGTAGATCGGTCCGGGGACCGCGAGCACCGGGCGGTTGAGCTGACGCGCCCAGTTGGCGGTATTGCGGGTGTCGCCCCGGAAGACGCATTCGGGAATGACGACGGCGCTCGACAGCGCGGCGACGAGCCGATTGCGTTGCAGGAACCGGTGTTTGGCCGCCGGGGTATCGGGCGGATACTCGGAGATGAGCATCCCGGACTCGGCGATCCGGTCGAACAACTCGCGATGCGCGGCCGGGTAGGCGCGACCCAGCCCGGTCGCGACAACGGCGATCGTGCGACCACCACGGGTGAGCGCCGCGCGATGAGCGGCGGCATCGATCCCGAACGCGCCGCCACTGATAACCGTCCAACCACGCTCAGCCAAATCACCGGCCAGGTCATGAGTAACACGCACCCCGTAGCCGGAGGCGGCACGGGCACCGACGACCGCGACGGTGAACTGCGACAGCGGGGCCTGCCGCGGTGCCCCGCGCACCCACAACGCCACCGGACTCCCACCGCTGATGCCGGGTGCGTCCAGGTCGGACAGTCCCGCATTCCCTGGCCACTCGGCATCGTCACGGGTGAGCAGCCGAACGCCGAGCGCATCCGCGCGGTCCAGATCCCGCGCGGCCAGCCCCCGCAGATCCCGCGGAAGATCGGCCGCGACATCCTGGCCGGTGGTGAGCCGTGCGGCGGCCTCCTCGACCTCGAGGGTGTGCAGCAGCTCGCGCACGACCGGCGCCGCAGTCAGCGCAGCGCGCGCGAGGATCGCCCACGCCAGCCGGCGCGAGGGGGACTGCGATGCGGGAATCATGAAGCCTCCACGAAGGGTCGATGCGGGTGGGGAGTTTCAGTCGATGTCGATGCCGAGTTGAGCGGTGCCGGCGCGTCCGGCACCCAGCGCGGCGCGAAACAGCGCGACCGGGACGGTGCGGTGGATTCCGGCGGCCATCGCCTGCACCGTCGGGTTGTCGGGGTCGTCGGCCACCGCGATCCCGATCGCCGCACGCGCCCGGTCACGGTCACCGTCGACATAGGCGGTGACCGCACACAACATCGCCGCCGCAGTGCGGTGGGGTGAGGGCAACGCCCGCACCAGCAACGCCCACAACCGATGTCCGCGTGGTCGTTTCGGGCCGGCGGCGAAGGCGTACAGGCTGTCGCGGACCAGGCCGTCGCTCAGTGCGTCGGCGAGCTCGGCGATCTCCGCGGCCGACAGAACACCCCCGGCGTGGACCGCCTCGACCTGTATCAGGGTCAGTCGCAGCCGTTGCCGCGACAGCTCACGGTCCCCGTCACGCACCGTCACCAGTGCGGCGACCTCGGCCGCCAGCTCGGCATCCGGCACCAGATCGGGGGGAAGGTTCTCGACGCTGCCGCCGCGTGGTGGTGGGTAGGGCAGCAGACCGTGCTCGCTGCCGACCAGGTCGGCCCAGGGGTGGCCCGGGTCGCGGCCGGTGACCGACCACGCCGCGAACACACCGACTCCCAGTGCGGTGAGTTGATCGTGAAACCGGGCCATGAGCTCGCGATATTCGTCGCGGGGAAACGGTGTGCCAGGGGTCGGGCCGTCGACCACGACCACGGCGACGACCTCCGGGCGGTGCCGGGCGCACCACCGGCGGGTGCGGTCCAGGATCGGACTCGTGGCCAGGTAGTGGCGCGTCCTGTGCAGGTCTTCGTGGCGGATGCGTTCTACGGCGATATATCCGTCCGGTCCGGACGCCGGTTCCCGCAAGGTCATCACCACCAGTGACCGCTGCGGTGGTTCCGGCAACGTAGCCAACGCCTCGGCGATGAACCGGCCGGGATCATCAACGAACGACACGACAAGCCTCCTCGATCACTAGGACAGGGGCATCCCTCACCCACAGCGGGTGAGGCACAGCAGGGAAGACACGCGCACCGAGTGGCGCGGTCTCGTGTGACGGTGGCGGATCACCAGAGGGCGCGGGATAGTGATCGTGTCCTGGAAGGGGACGGGCATATCCACGATCGCGCCTCGGCGTCGGGTGAAGCAGCGCGCAATAGCTCAGCGCGGGCAGCAAAGGGCGGAGGCAGGCCGCCCAAGAGGCCACAGGCAAACCGCACTTGGTGGTGCGCTCGGCGTTCTGCAGCAGCCCCACCGATGGGGGCGAGCGTCTTGCGCGAGGCCGTCACAGCCGCATGCCTTTGAGGCCGAATAGTTTCGCGAAGGCCGCGTAAGAGGGCAGCAGATCGATCGGAAGGGATGACCCGTCAACAGCCGCCGCGGCGTCGCGGACCTTGCGGATCTTCAGCAGCATGACTCCGCGTAGGTTGATGCCGATGCCGGGTGGGGCGGTGTCGGTTCCGGGGTCGTGGACGACGATGTAGTCCGAGATCGGGATCCACACCTCGTACCAGGCGTCGGCGGGCTGGCCTTCGCGCGGCGCCTCGCGGGGATCCCGCTCGTTGGGCTGCCACCGCCAGCAGTGGCAGGCCGGGTCCTCGCAGCGGGCGAACTTCGCGGGCGGGTGCGGGTTGTAGCGGGTCTGCCGTCCCGCCAGCATCGGGCACGCGCGGCGGGAGTAGTGGCCGCATTCGGGATGCACGCCCGGTTCCGGGGTGATACCGCGCAGGTGGTCGGCGGGGCGGATGTAGAGCAGGACCCGGTCCTCCAGCGGCTGCCCGCAGACCTGGCACAGCTTGCGCGCCAGCGTGTCTCGCAGTCGTCGCTGGTCGAGTTTGCCCCAGACTGGGCGGGTGCGGTCGCGGTGGGCGAGGGTGATGTAGGGGACCACCAGCCCCTGCGCCAGCGGTGCGTGTGCCAACCGCACAGGGATCGGCGGTCGCGCCGGTAGTGCGGGTTCAGTCAACGAAGATCACCTCGAATCGATCGGAGGATGGGCCCACCTGAAGTGGCAGACGGGCGGAGTGTCAGGACTGGGTGGGCTGGGTCGGTGCGGCCGAGACCTCGAGGCGGAGCACCCGCTCGGTGACGCCGGGGGCGTGGATGCGGATCTCGATCACCGCGCGTAGCGCGCCCGGGACCGGAGGTTCGACGACCCAGGGCTCGAACCGGTCGGGGTCGAGGTGGGGAAGGTTGGTTTCGATCCAGGCCACCAGTTCGGTGGCGTTGGTGATCACCACGGCCAGCGGCGGCCGGTGTGCGGGTCGAGGTCGTGCACCGCGACCGCGACGGGTGCGCCGGGCACCTGGATGCTGACCGACCGCGGCAGCAACGCCTGGAGGCCGCTGGCTGCGAGGTTGCCGCGCGCGATCAGCCACCGGCCACGCTCATCGAGCTGGGCAGGCAGCAGCCGCCACCCGTACCCGGTCGGCAACCGATCGAACAGCTGTTGCTGCCAGATGTCTCGGCTGCCGCCGTCCGCATCGACGGTGACTCGGGTTGCGTATTCGATGCGCACCAACGCCATGACGACCGCCGCCCCTGCTCTGGCCGCGTCAGGGTCTACGCCGGGGAACACGCCGATCGGGGCGCCCGGCCGCGGCGGGGTCGCGAACGCGGCGTGATAGCCCGCTACGAGCACCCGTGCGGTGGGGGCGAGGTTGGGCAGGACCGACCGGTATTGAGGATCGGTCTGGAGACGGGCGAGGTAATGGGTGGAGTCGATTCCCGCCACGATCACCTCACTCCGCGGGAGGGGCGCTGGTCAGCGCTGCGCAGCGGAGTGGTGGGCGCGGTGGGGCTGAACATCAGTGTGAAGCGTTTGGTTGAGACGGTGATGGACAGCCAGCCGTTCATCGCGGCGTAGGTGCGGATGAGTTCGATGAGCGTGTGGCCGTCGAAGTTCTCGGTGAGATGGAGGTATTCGACGAAGTCGTCACCGAGCGGGTCACCGTGGATCCAGTGGGTTCCGGGGCCGTGGTGGAGGGCGTAGACCACGTGCGCCTGGTAGTCGGGGCTGTCGGGTTCGCCGGGCTGGTGGGGGATGCCGTTGCTCATCAGGTAGATGCCGTGGTCTTTGACCCAGATCAGGGACGGCACCGCTGGGCCGGGATCGGCATACGGGGAGCGGGAATGCTGCGAAGCGGCCATCGCGTGCTCGGCGAGGTCGATCACCTTCGACAGCGGGAACCACAGTGCGACCGAAGCCAATGCTCAGCACTCCTTCCGGTGGGAGAACACGGCGGACACAGCGTCGGCCGTGCCCCCGCTGAGCGGGGTGACGGATTCGATGAACGTCAGCGGCAGCAGCACCCCGGCCTGCTCGCCGGCGCGGGAGAGCACGGTGTGGTGGCGGTGCACCGCATGGACGCGGACGTGGTCGTGGACGTGGCCGCCGCGGGTGATGACCGTGGCCGTCACCCGGGTTCGGCGAAGCCGATGCAGTTCGGTCGCGATGAGGGCGACCACTGGATCACCGCGGTCGCTGTCGTCAGCGGCAGCGACGGCCGCGATGGTGCTGGCCAGGCGCTGGCGCAGCAGGTCGCGGGCGGCATGGAGGTCGTCGGGGTTGGCGTCGTCGAACCAGCGGTCGATTCGAGCGAGGACCTGGTGAAGGAACTCGGGCTCGGATGCGTCAGCATGCGGTGCCGGTGGCAGGTGGTGGTCGGTCATCAGCGACCGCCTCCCAGGCGCCGCCACCACCCGCCACGCCGTTGCGGGCGAGGTCGGGCGTGGCCGGACAGTACGGTGGCGAGGGCGTCGGCGGTGTGAGCGTCGAGATCGGCGTAGCGCCAGTCGTCGTCGGGTTCATCGCGGTCGCGCAGCAGCACCCGCAGGTGCTGGCCGTCGGTGCTGACGATGATGGCGTGGCCGTCGACGTCGCGGGTGTGGATGAGGATCGTGGCCAGATTCGGGTAGTAGGGCACGGCAGGATCTGCCTTTCTCGAAGTGGGTTCGCGGCCGTTGGACGGCGATCAGAGCCAGGTGTGCGCGGTCAGGCGTTCTCGAGTTCGATGAGGTCGGCGTAGCGGTCCAGACCGTCGAACGCGGCGCAGGCACTCGGCGCAGAATCCGCACGTGGTGCAGTGCGGTCCGGGCTGTTCGGGGTCGATTTCGCCGCAGCCCAGGCAGTACTCCCAGTCCACGGCGCCGGTGTAGCCCCAGGTGTGCGGCAGGTAGGTGCGGTTGGAGTACCAGATCCCGCCGTCCCAGTGCCCGTAGCCTTCGTTGAAGATGTAGGCCGAATGCTTGTAGGCGGGGTCGATGGTCAGCAGCACCATCTTGTCGCTGCCCAGCCACCGCTCCAGCCGCTCCCGTCCCGCCCACGAATCCAGCGACCCGAACGGTTGGGTCGGCAGGAAATCCTCGGCGGCGATACGGGTGTCGCTGCGCTGATCGCCTCTGGTCGGGTGGACGTTGTCCGGCAGGATCCCGTTGTGCGCGAGCACGGTTCGCTCGTCGGCGCCGACGAGGAAGGGATGACAGTTGGCGACGGTGCGAAGACCGTGGGTGGCCAACCGGGAATGGAACAACGCCGCACCCTCCGGATGACGCTGACGCACGGCGGCGAACTCGGTGATCACCTTCTCGGCATTCATGCCGCGCCCGACAAGGATGCCGGTGTCGGTGAGCACGGCGTAGCCGTGGCCGTGCGGGTTGGCCAACGCACCGTTGGCCAAGGCGTCGAGGTCGGGGCTGATACCGGGTTTGACGAATGTCAGGATGCACATGCGAGGGCCTCCATTTCGGCCAGCAGCGGGGAGTAGACCGGGCGCGAGCGCACCCAGGTGGTGAAGGCGGTCCATTCCCAGCCGCGTCGGCGCGCGATATCGGCCGCCGACAGCGCGCGGGTGTATTCGACCGACGCCGCGGCGAACGCCAACGCGGCTTGGACCTGCTGGGGGTGTAGGGAACTGGCGAAGACCCGCAGCTCGAAAGTGTCTTCCGGGCAGACGTTGATCGCCTGATACCGGCCGTATCCGGCTTGGCCTCCCTTGGCGTATTCCAACGCGCTGGAACGCTGTTGCGGGGAGAACTGCGCCCAGGTCGAGGACCGCCGCGCCAGCGTCGTGACCGACTCCTCGTTCCGGTACACGAATTTCAGCCACCGGTAGGCATGCGCGGGGGAGGAGAACCCGGCGCGGGAGACGTGGACGTGGATGCCGACGCCGTCGTCGGTGTAGCAGCCCAGCAACCGCAGCCTGTTGAGCAGCTGCCACGGAAACCGCTCGAGGGCGTACTCATACGACATCGGATGCGTGACGAGCTCGAACCCGCAGGAGATCGAGCCGTCTTCCTTCAGATACGCCAGATCCCGGACGTGCGCGACGGCGGTGTCGACCGCATCGCGGTAACTGCGGTCGGGGGTTTTGATCTCCAGTTCCATCCCGAGGAACAGCGGTCCGTTACCGTGGAACCGCAGTTCAGGGGTGTAGTAGGAGTCGTGGACGGCGGCGTGATGGGCGGTGGAGTAGGTGTCGGCGCAGTTGTCGCAGTAGGTGGTGTCGACCGGGACGAGGGTGAAGCAGTCGCAGCATTCGTGGTAGTCCTGGTCCGCGCATCGCTCGCACACCCGGTTGCCGCTGTCGACGGAATAGAGTTCCTGGGCGAGGCTGTCGCAGTCGTCGCAGCTCTCGTAACCAGACGCGCACTCGGCGCAGACTTCGATGTCGGTGCCGACGACACCGCGGAGGACGCGGGTGTAGACATCGCATTCCCCGCACCGCTGCCAGCCGGTCAGGCATTCACCGCACAGCAAGGTGTCCTCGATCGTGCGGGCGAGGGTGTCGGCGCGGGCGTGGGTCGCGCAGCTGTCGCAGCGCGACAGTCCGGCCGCGCAACCCGGGCACACCCGATCGCCGTCGGCGATGGTGATCAGGTCCTCGCCGCGGACGGGGCTGGAGCATTCCTCGCACGAGGCGGCGGGGAGTGTGGAGGCGGGCATGACGAATCAGGTCCCTTCTCGTGGAATGGAAAGAACCCCGCACCCAGCCCAAGAGGAAGGCAGTGTGCGGGGTTCTGTATCGGAGGCAAGCCGTGGTGGCGCGCTGGTAGTTCAGGGAGCGCTGGCTTGCTGGTGGGGATGGTGATGCGCCGACGGCAGTGCGCGCGGCCCCCGATGGCGTGACGTGGCGGTGGTTGAGGCGGTGTGGCAGGTGCAGTCGGGGAATGCGGTTTCGCAGTCGAAGCACCAGCCGCAGTCACCGCAGTAGCGGCTGGTGCGGTGCAGGTCGAATTTCTGGCAGTACCCACACAGGTATCGGCGTCGCTTCGGCCAGCGCAGCGCCAGGGGTAGGTAGCTGTTGTTGGAGTACCAGATTTCGTCCTGCCAGTACCCGTTGTGGTGGCCGAACAGGTAGGCGTGATGGGCGTAGGCCGGGTCGACGGTGAGGATCAGCAGTTTGCTCGACCCCAGCCACGACGCCAGACCTCGTGCCCCGCGATGGGTGTCGATCGACCCGAACGGCTGCTTGGGCAGGTACTCCTCCGCCGCGATCCGGGTGTCCGAACGCGGGTCATAGGGTCCGGGGTGCACCCGTTTGGGCAGTGTCCCGTTGTGCGCCAGCACCGTTCGAGCGTCGCCACCCAATCGGAACGGGTGACAGTTGCGGATGCCGATGCTGCCGTGGGTGGCGTAGCGGGAATGAAACAACGCCGGACCGGTCGGATGCTCGCCGCGCGCTTTGATGAACTCGGTGATCACCCGGTCGGCGTTCATCCCACGCCCGACCAGAATCCGGCCTCCGGCCACGATCGCGAACCCGTGACCGTGCGGGTTGGCTCGCGCCCCGTAGGCCAATGCGTCGGGATCGGGAGCGACTTGGGCGGGCAGGTATGTCAGCAGGCACATGCGAGGTCCTCCATCTCCGCCCACAGGGGCTGGTAGTCGGGGTGGTCAGCGACCCAGGCGGCGAAGCGCGACCACTCCCAACCGCCCGTGCGGACATCGGCGATGCGCAGGCCGCGGGTGTAGTGGATGGACGCGGTCGTGAACGCCAGCGCCGCCTGCACCCGCTGGACATCCAGGGAGCTGGCGAACACCCGCAACTCGAGGGTTTTGCGCGGGTAGGGGTTGATCGCCTGATACCGCTCCAGACCCAGGGCGTGCTGCGGGCCTTTGGCGGTGTCCTTCGCGCGTGCCCGCGCCATGCGGTCGAACGGCGCGTACCGGGAACGGCGCCGGGCAATGGTGGAGACGGCGGATTCGTTGCGGTACAACAACTTCATCCACCGGTAGATGTGGGCGGGGGAGTCGAACCCGTCACGGCTGGCATGCACATGCAGCCCCACAGAAGAGTCGGTGTCGCAGTCGAGATCTTCCAGCGCTTCCAGCAGCGGCCACGGGAACCGGTCGATCGCATACCGGTAGGACATGGGGTGGGTGACGAGTTCGAATCCGGCTGGCCGGATCGAGGAATCCTGCTTCAAGTAGCCGAGCCGCCCGAGGTGTTCGGTGGCGAGGGAGGCGCATTCGCTGTAGCGGTAGTTCGGGACGATGATCTCCAGCTCCAAACCCAGGAATAGGGGTCCGTCGCCGTCGAAGCGGGGGTCGGGTTTGTAGCTGTAGTGCCAGACGTGGTCCCGGCCTGTCCGGCAGTCACAGGCGTAGCCGCGACGGGTCAGGGTGCCGCACTGCGGGCACGCGGGGAACCGGCCGACACAGGAGGGGCAGGCGCGGTGCCCGCCAGCGACGTAACGGCCGTCGCCGCTGTAGCGGCTGCACCCGAAGCAGATGTCGAACAGCACTGTCGCGCAGCGCAGGCACACCGGCTCGTCACTGTCGGTGCGCACCGCGGGGCTGGTGGGTTTGCGACACGACACGCACGGCCGCCAACCGGAAACACACCGGGCGCAGAGTTGCTGTTCGTCGGCGGTTTCGGTCAGCGCGAGCGAGGGCTCGCGGCAGTGATCGCATAGGGAGATCTGTCCTGCACAGCAAGGGCAGACGAACTGTTCCTCGACCGGGTATCGGTCACCGGGATCACCACTGCCGCAGACCGCGCACAGCGCGACAAGGAGGGTATCGGGCATGACGGGGCCACCTTCCGGAAATGACAGAACGCCAGACGTTCCCGGTCTGGCGTTCAGGGGCAACAGGATGTTGGTGATGTGGTGAATTGCAAAGCCGCAGGTCGGCGGGCTCGCGCGGGCGAGTGGTCACCGCATTCGTCGGTGAAGTCAAGTCTCCCGACCAGTCGGGGAGACTGTTGCTATGCCGCGTCGCGGACGGTCACGGCGGCGTGGGCGGTGTGTTCGAGAGCGAGCAGGAGGTCGTCGGCGTGGCCGTGCCAACGGGCTTCGAACCCCGCCCGCTGTTTGGGTCTCACGGAATCGGGTGCGGCGACGAAGAACTCCTTCAACCGCGGATACGTCGCCGCGTGGTCGGTCAGCCACACCCGGGTGTGGTCACCGTCGAGCGCGCACGGGACCTGCAACCCTGCGGCCATCCGGTGCAGGATCTCCACTGTTTCGGCGCGGCTGCCATGGGCGACGGTGTCGACGGCCCGCCTGGCGCGCGCGGGTGCGGTGTAGCAGCGCCGCACCCGGTAGACCGCCCACCGGCAGCGATCCAGCTCCGCTTCGGCCAGCGCGAGGACGTCGTGGGCGCCGTCGCGGCGCAGCCGATCGGTCAGCGACTTACCGGGCCCGAACAGCCCGGAGTTGCGGTTGAGCGCGACAGCGACATACTCGTCCACCACATGCTTGAACGCCTCCGCCGGCGCCGCCTCAAACCGCGCCAGCTGCTCAGGCCACCCGGGCCGGGAAACGAAGCAGCATTGGCGGCAGCAGGATTTCGGCCACCACACCCCGAACAACCCGAACAGATATCCCTGGCAGCGAGCCAGGGACCAGCCAGCGGCGTGCAGCGGGGAGATCGGCGACGGCGCCCACCCAAGGTCACCGACGAATCCATCGCGATCCGCCGGGTCTCCTCGGCGTTGTAGCCGACCGCATGCACATACGGCGCGCAACCCAGATGGGTGGCCCGCCAACTGTCGAGGGGCACCCCTTTCGCCTTGGCCGAACTTCACTGCACTCCGTAGAGTCGGAACTCCGCAGCACTCGGTCGCGGAATCCGGCGCGAGGTTCTTCTTGGCAGCCAACGGCCATCAGCACTTTCGCCGAGGCTGGCTATCGTCCTCCTCGGCAGTGCCCTGGTCATGTGGTGCAGCCATTCGACCTTCCGGCTCCGAACTGCCTGGTTTGTTCCTCTTTCGTTCGGGGCTGAGTCTACCGATCGCGGACCGCGGCTTCCCCGGAAGCGCAGAACCGCTGCAATTGCCGTGTAGCGAACAATTACTAATGTCGGTAACCTGAGTCCAGGACATGATGACAGACACGAAATGGGGGCCAATGATCAAGACCGTCGCAGAGCTTCTTCGTCAGCTCATGGAAAATGAGCGGAAATTGTTGGACGCGGTCCCTCTGAAGCACGGACCCACGATTGGTGAAATGTATGAGGGACTATCTCAAGATCTGCTACGACGAGCGATACCGTCAGGACTTGATCTACGACTGATCGGCGGATTCATAGTTGATGGACTTGGCAACACATCGGGCCAGATCGACTGTATGCTTGTCCGGGGCGAAGGTTTGCCGATCCCGTATACAAGGGCTTACGCTTGGCATGTCAAAGACGTCATAGCTGTATTTGAGATTAAGAAGTCGCTTTATGGCAGTCAGTTGCGGGAAGCGTTCCAGCATTTGAATGAGGTTCGGGGAATCGAACGCTCATATCGACGATCAGCCGAGAGTGACGACGATCCAGTAGATCTTGAGTGTGTTGCGCGTTCGTTTGCGGAGACAACTCGTAGTGCCGTACCCTCCTACGATTCTATCGAGTCTCTTCCATTCCACCTGAATGTTCTTTTTCATACGCTGGTCGTCGAGCATATAAGTCCGCTACGGATTATTATCGGGTACCACGGGTTCAAGTCCGAACACCGTTTTCGCGCGGCCCTTTATGAGTACCTCGAAGAAAATCTCGGGCAGGATGGCTTCGGCGTCGCAGGGTTCCCGCATTTGATTGTCTCCGGAAACTTCTCATTGGTAAAGGCGAACGGAGAGCCGTTCTCAGCGCAACTGATAGACGATGACTGGTGGCCATTCTACTTCTCCACGACGGTGAATCCAGTTCTCATGATTCTCGAACTTATATGGACACGGCTCGATTGCCGATATGAGATTGGCGGATTATGGGGTGAGGATTTGGAACTGGAGGTTCCTCACGCTTTTCTACTCGCCAAAGCTGGTGAGAGTGTGGAGGGGCGTTCCGGCTGGAACTATGCGTTTGTGAACAATACTGCAGCCTCCCTGTCGAAGCTAGGTGACCACGAGGAGTGGTCACCTTGTTATCTTTCGGTACCGCAGTGGGTCATTGTGAATATGCTCTGTCACGGCGAGAAAGTCAGGTTTGATGATGAACGGTTGATTGAATATCTGACTGGCGAAGGAGTGATAGATCTGGATCGTTTCTGGTCCGACCTACTGAGCACAACGCTCGTTGCGCGATCGAGCGATTCCATGGAGTTGGTGCTAATCACCATCGACTGTCACATGGCAATTCTTCCGGGCGGACAACTCGTGGCGGCTGAAAACAATACCGGTCGGCTTTTTCGATGGATTGAGAAGAACTCCGGTATATCATCGAGCGGAGCCGCCCTGGAATTGGACAAGGAATCGGGACCTAATTACGGCGTAGACCGCGATAGTCAACGGACGGGAGATGGTGCAGTTAACTGAGCAGGTGCGGTTGCCGCCGAGGGTGGGCAACACGCCGTTGCCGCGGTGCTCGTCGCTGAGCGCGTAGAAGCCGGACTTCTCCGGGTCAGGGTGTAACTGCACTGGTTGCCGGGTGTCCTGCAACACCACGATGCCGTCCGCGGCCGAGGGGCCCTTGCGGGCCACTTCGACGAGGCGAACCGAATGCTGCCGCAGTAACGGCAGGACGTGGGCGGCGACCAGGTCGCAGGTGCTGGTCCACTCGTCACCGGTCTGGGCGACCAACACGATTCGACAGGTCGCCTCGCAGTTCCGTGGGCCGGAATTGTGGCTCGAGCAGCGTGCGTACTACTCCGCAGGTGCTTTCCACCCCCATGCCGTAGGACCAGCACACGGCCACCGCGCCGCCGAAAAGGTCCGGCACGGCGAACAAGCCCTCGGTGGCATCAGCCATACGTGAAGTCCTCTCAGACGAAGGGGCGGGACGAGGTGGTGTCATCGATGCGCCGGGTGCGTCGGCGAGATTCACCCAGGGTGCAGACAATCGAGGCCGGTAAAATCGTCGGCGGAGAATCAGCAGGCGGGCCCAGAATTAGGAGGCCGGCCATGTCGTCGCGTCGCCCCCCGCGCTCCCCGCGCACGGCTCGATCCCCCGAAGTTGTCGCGCGACTGGAACGCGCACGCGCACGTAACAAACGACGCCGCGAACTGGCACGCCAGCGGGAGCGCACCATCCATGAGGCGGTGCAGCGGTACCTCACCGACTGGGCGGCGATCACCGCGTGCGAAACCACACGCGATCAACACATCGCGGCGCTACACAAGCAGATCAGCAACGTCGAGGCAGCCGCCGCGCAGGAGATCGCCCGGTACCGCGCCGACCAAGCCGAGGCCGCCGCCGTGATCCGTGACCACGGGGCCTCCGACGACGAGTTGGCGGACCTGCTCGAAATCAGCGCCAAGCAAGTCCGGCAACTGATCACCACCGCCCGCGCCCACCGCGACACGACCTCACCGGAGGCAGTACCAGCGCCGACGGTCGCGCCAACCGGGCGGCTCGAGCGTGCTCGACACGGCACCACGGATTCCGGTCACTCGACAGAACAGATCACCGATGCAGTCGATACCGTCGAGTCACCTACGGCGGACCGCTCCACGAAGGACGGCGAGCACGCGAGCTGATCCGGCGGCACCGAGGGGAAAAGGGGAGTGCGCTGCTACGGATGTTCGGCGGGCACGGCGTAGGCGAGATCGGTCGGGAACGGGTAGGTCCCGGGAGTGTCGGCGACCGCTTGCACGAGAGCTTTGCTCGGATCCCCGTCGACGCCTACCTCGATGATGCGGAACACACTCACCCCGCCTGCGACCAGGTGAATGAGGGAGCCTTCCTCGAACTGCACAGCTGCGAGACTATCGAACAACACCCACAGGTCGGTATTTGCTCTATGTACGCTGACTGATGTGTCCGTGCCTGCGCCGATGCTGGCGACGCCTGGTCGGCCGCCCGATGCGCCAGGCCGGTGGGCGATCGAGATGAAGTGGGATGGGATGCGCGCCATTTGCGGCATCACCGGTGGTCGGGTGGAACTGTATAGCCGCAACCGCAACAACGTCACCGCGTCCTACCCGGAACTGAGCGCCGCGCTCGCGGAGTGCGCCCACGGCACCGACATGATCCTCGATGGCGGGATCGTCGCCCCCGACCCGGCCACCGGCGCGCCGTCGTTCGCCCGGCTCCAGCAGCGCATGCACCTGACCCGGCCCACCCGTGAACTGGTCGCGGTGGTGCCCGTGCAACTGTTCGTGTTCGACCTGCTCGAACTCGACGGTGCCGGCACCATGGCTCTGCCCTATGTCGATCGACGCGCCCGCTTGGGCGAACTCGACCTCACCGGGGCCGGGGTGCGCGTCCCGCCGTTCTGGACCGACATCCCGGTCGCCACCATGCTCGATACCGCCGCTTCCCACCGTCTCGAAGGTGTGGTGAGCAAGCGTATCGACTCCGTTTACCGCCCTGGGACGCGCTCGCGCCTGTGGTTGAAGACGGCGATCCGGCAGACGACGGACGTGATCATCGCAGGCTGGGTTCCCGGCAGCAGTGGTGGAGAGCGCGGAGCGCTCGGCTCCCTGATCCTGGGTGCCTACGACGAGTCGGGCCGGTTGGTCTACGTCGGGCACGTCGGCACGGGCTTCACCACGGCAGTGCGCCGGGCACTGCTCGAGCGGCTGATGGACTTGACCACAACCGACAGCCCGTTCGACCGACCGGCACCATCCTGGCGGGTGAGGGCGGCGCGCTGGGTGAAACCGCAGCTGGTGGGCACGGTCGAATATCGAGAGTTCGTCGGCGCGCTGCGGCATCCGAGCTGGCGAGGATTGCGGACCGAGATCAACCCCAGCGAGGTCAAAGCACCGAAATAGCATGAGCCCCCGCTGAGTTCGTCGAACTCAGGCGTTCGCGTAGCCACCGGCAGTCCACACGAACCAACGGAAGTGCTGCGGCGCGAAACCCTGCCGAGCGGGAACCCCCGGCGTCGGAGAGCGCGGCCAGAACGCAAGACCGCAGCGATGGCAATAGAAGGCAGCCCGCCATAGTGTGTACGCGGCGTGACGCCCTCGGGCGATCTTGCTGTTACGGCGTGCTCGCTGGATCGCAACCGTCACGACAAGCAGTCCTGGGGTGGCGATCGCGGTGGAGACGAAGAGAATCCCCAGTATCGCGGCCAAATCTTGCGACTCGGATTCGATGGTGCGGTAGGCGGCGAAAGCTGGAGCCAAAGCGAACAACGCTGGAAGCAACAGCAGGAAACCAACCAAAAGCAGGCGCCCGACCGGTCGCTGGACAGGTTCCCAGGCGAGGCTTCGGGCGAGTGCTGTGGTGTGGGTGCTTTCTGTGGTGGAGGTGCCGAACACCGGTATCAGGCCAGTCGAAGCTATCCCTACGCCGGAATAGACGTTCGTCCCAAAAGCGGTCGACACGCCGTCGGATCGGACAGCGGGCACACTCTGGACCAGATCGAGTTGATGGCAGTGTGGACAAGCCAGGTCGATGTCCATGCGGGAAACCCCCTCCCAAGCCGTTGCGCTGGAGCGGCGCGCCTGTGGTGCTGGTACCTGCAACGAAAGCCTTGTCGGGTATCCAACACCGTCAACTACTTCCTGTCGAGGGGGATTCGAGAGCTTCTGCATCGGGTGATCCTTCCCTGTTGCTGCTAGTTGGGTGACTCTGCTGCCAGTGGCTCGGCAGCGGCGTCATCGTCCACATTTGCTTCGGCATTGCGATCAGACGGATCTCGAAGCAGCCCAGACTGACACAGTTCCACGCGAACTCGTTCGGCCGCCAAGTCGGGCTGGTGAGCTGCGGGTGGCACCGGCCCTGTGAAGATCTGCACTCCGCTCCGCCCGCTCCGGTGATGACGCCGTCATCACCGGAGCATCGAATCGTTGCGTTCACCTGGTGATGACCGTGTCATCACCACAAGTGGTATGGTCTGTCGTGAAATGTAGTGACGCGTCGTGAAACGGCAGTTGAGCGGCCGTATTACGCAAGGATCAGCTCGCTGAACTGGTGTAACGCCGAGTGTCCCGACGAGGTTCAAGTCCTCTTGGGCCGAGGCCCTTAATGCCAGATCAGGCATCTTTCCGGTACGCCCGAGCCGATTCCGAGTTATTGTCGCGGTCATCAGTTGGTCGTCGCGAACGGTTCGGCGCGCGATCTCCGCAGCCCACGTCGTTGCCGACCGAGGTGCCCGTTAGGTCTCGTTCTCCTGCAGTGAGACTCGGGTACTACCGGGCTGGGTCCGGCTGGGAAAGAGAACAGTCCGCTGTTCCGGGTGAACGTTCCAATCCTGGGCCCGGCCGTCGTGGTGGGTCAGGCCGCGATGATCAAGGAGGTCTACACCGCGCCTGCTGAGTCTCGGTCAGGCCTCCAACCTCGGGCTGGTTTTCGGACCGGGTTCCACTTTCAGCCTCGACGGGGAGTGCATCGCGCCAGACGGAATCGCATCCATGGATGCGGTGGCCGCTGGCCTGACAAGTCGGAGTGCATGGCACTGGAATCCCAGGATCGGCGTGCGCGTGCGGGTTAGGCGGCTCACGACACCTATCCGCGTTCCAGCCGTTTGGTTGTGCCGGTATCCACCCTGCCCGCTGTGCAGAGCTAAACGCGCATGCCCGACAGTGCCAGTTCTCGAAGGGCGGCGAGACATTAGGCTCGACGAGATGCAGGACCAGACCATCTTCAAGGCTCGCGTCAGAGCAGGCTTTAGATCAAACGACAAAAGTGAATGAAAATTGCCTTATCCGGCTAGGAAGTCGCTGGTCAACAAGTGTGCTCCCGCGCCTGCGGGGATGAGCCCCGGCGCGGCCGGTTTGCGGACGTGGTTTGCAAGTGCTCCCCGCGCCTGCGGGGATGAGCCCCGCGCATCCGCCAGCGGATCACCCGGCAGCTCGTGCTCCCCGCGCCCGCGGGGATGAGCCCTGCGACCCGGCGAATCCGCGGCATCGGTTCCTGTGCTCCCCGCGCCCGCGGGGATGAGCCCACCTCGGCGAACGCGTCGTCGATGCCGATCTCGTGCTCCCCGCGTCCGCGGGGATGAGCCCGGTCCGGCGGACTGGGCAAGGTCGAAGCGGTGTGCTCCCGCGTCTGCGGGGATGAGCCCTCGAAAGGCACTGGCGTCCAGCGCGGACGTGGTGCTCCCTGCGCACGCGGGATGAGCGCGGAGCGCTGAGCGACCAAGTGATTGATGCAGAGGCCCCCGCGCACGCGGGGTTTAACGTTTAGCTGAATTCCGACCCAGTCCGTCCGCGAGGAACCGGAGGGTCAATACCCAACCGGATGGGCCACGGGAATGGGCCCAACCGGGACGCATCGAACTCACCATCCATAGGGTTACTCGGGCCAGGTTAGATGCGGAGTTTCGGTGGCTGATGACAAGGTGATGACGCCGTCATCACCTATGCCTGTGATCCGCGTGTTTCATCTGGTGATGACCGTGTCATCGACTGGGGTGGTACATTTCGTACTGAAATGTAGCGACACGTCGTGAAACGGCAGTTGAGCGGCGGCGATGCAGTAAGGTCAGCTCGCTGACCAGGCCGTGTGCGGTGGTTCGCTCGGGGGTTAGATTCCCCCAAGCGGTAGTGGCCCCTTGTTCGCATTCCTCGTAAAACAGCCGTGGGGCGCGTGGTCTTCACCGTATTGCCGGGCGGGTGACCAACTCTGGAGCACCACCTCATCAGGGCCGGGGTGCAGCCGACGGAGAACCCGGTCCGGCCCGCCGCGGTGAAATCATGCAGTCCGTCGATGAGTCTAGGTCCACAACTGGATCAGCTTCCCACGCCTGCTGTTGTGAGCCCTATTGAGGCGCATCCCAATTGCATTGGCCTACGTGGAACGGAATGCATTTCGCGTGGTTTCCGGTCGTTCGCAACGCGGAGTTGATCAGTCCGAGCCGCTACGCCCCTGGACTGGGGCGGCTCGCTGCCTAGGGAGTGGGTGTCGCGGTCACGTCACTGTGCGCGGTCATGGCGGGCGTACTGATGACAGACTTCGGCTGCCACACTGCGGTCGAAAAGAACGGTGCTGCAGGAGGTTCGAACCGCCTCCGGATGGGTGGTCGTGGCATCAGGGACCGGTCGAGGGTTTAATGGTTGTCGGGTACGTCTGCTGCCAGGGGACTGGAGAGAGGTACCTCGTCATGTCCGAAAAGTCCCCGGCATCCCGTCCTACACCATCGCGGCCGACCCACAGGGGCGACGCAAGTTCCCGGTCCGAGCCCGTGCCTGCGGGTGACGATGTCTGGTTGAGTACGCGGGAAGTTTCGGAGCGGTTGAAGATTCCGCTCAAGACGTTGGCGTCGTGGGCATCCGCTGGTCGCGGCCCACGGTACGCGCGGATGGGACGCTACCGACGCTACCGACTCAGCGACTTGCTGGCCTGGGAGCAAGACCGACTCGATCGCGGTGGCGGAGCCGCCGGTTCTACGCACGGTTGAGCCACGCTCGGGCGGGCCGCTGCTGCATGAGCCTAGCGAGCTGTAAGCGTCAATCCGCATGCAGGCTATCTTCTAGCTACTTTTCACCTCTTGAGGCTCATGTGGTCGTCTGCCCATGCTTCCGCAGTGCGTTCACCTACGACTCGGCGTTTCCAGCGGTGCGGCAGCGCCGCCGATCGGGCCGTGGGCTGCGCCTGTGAATCGATGGTTATCCAGGTGTGGGGAAGGGTGTAATGGGTGGGAGGTTGCCGAAGCCGGTCGGGACGTTCGGGACACCGACGAGGCCGAAGAAGCAGAAGAACGGGCGGTACAGGACCACCGTCCGCTATTACGGTGCGGGTGGGTCGCAGCAGCTGGAACGGATGGGTGTCAGTGCCGACGACGCGAGAAACCGGTTGGCCGAGGCGATGCGGGATTTTCGTGAACAGCTCGGGCACGATCGGATCACCCGCAACACCAAGCTGGTCCAACTGGCGAAGGAGTTGCTCGACGAACTCGAGGCCGACGACGCCTACACCGCGGGCAACGTCGAGGACTACCGCCGCGAGATCTACGTCTCCAAGGACCGGCGCGCCAAGCGGGACACGATCAAGATCGAGAACTCGATCGGGAACCTGCAGATCTGGCAGGCCACCGCAGGCGAGCTCGACCGACACCTGAAACGACTGGTGTCGCTGGGGCTGCGGCGTAAGGCCAAGCAGCACAAGATCATCCTGCGGGCGATGATGCAGATCGCGGTCCGCCACGGCGTCCTCGACGCCAACCCGATCGACGGCGTGAGTGCCTTCACCCGCCGCCGCGTACCCGCGCGCGGCAAGGTCCAAGACCACGCTGCGCTGCCGGCGTTCCGGGCCCAGGTGCGAGCGTGGGCGCGTGGGGAAGCTATCCCGGGGACTCCGGCGTACAAGAGTGGTCCGCCGCGGGATTGGACGGTGGTGTGGGTGGTGGACGTGATCACCGGGACCGGGATGCGCCCGCATGAGGTCTTCGCCCTGCTGCTCGACGACATCGACCTCGACGCCAGCGATCCGTACCTGGACGTGACCGGCACACTGGTCGAAGAGAAGGGCGCCGGAGCCGGAGGGTGGGTGCGCAAGCCGGCGCCCAAGTCGGAGAACGGCTGGCGGCGGATCCTGCTGCCCGAACACGCCGTCGAAGCGATCCGGGAGGCGATCAAAGACCTCGAGGTCACCGACCGCCCGAACCCTATGGGCTTGTTGTTCCCGGCACGCAACGGGTCGCTGCGCAACCCGAACAACTTCGGGCGCACCTGGCGGGCCGCGCGCGGTGAGGACTTCGCCTGGGTTACCCCGCGAACCTTCCGCAAGGGCGTGGCGACCGCGGTCGATCACGCCTTCGACGACCCCGAACGGGCAGCCCGCCAGCTCGGCAACACCCGCGAGGTCGCCAAGACCCACTACATCGACGTGCCTGAGACCGTGCCCGACAACCGTGCTGTCCTGGAAGCCTGGGCGCGTGGGCAGAGCCCGAAAACGTGAGATTTCTGTGAGATGGGTCGAATCCCGGCACCCCTCCACGGAACGAGAAAACCCCTTCCGACGCTGGTCGGAAGGGGTTTTCTGTGTCGGGCTGACAGGATTTGAACCTGCGACCACTTGACCCCCAGTCAAGTGCGCTACCAAACTGCGCCACAGCCCGTCGCGTCCGCTGTGCGGGCGCTCGAAGAGATTACCGCACGAGGGTGGGGCGGTGCTAATCGCCTAGTCAGAGTGGGTTGTGGTGCCTGGCGGGGTGGGCGGTGGCTTGGGCTCGCCGGTGCGGGCGGGGGCCGTGGCGCGGGGACTGAAGGCCGGGCGCTCAGCGATAGTCGTCCACGTGGTCTACCGCCCACTGGGCGAAGGTGCGGGCGGGGGTGCCGGTGATCGATTCGGAAGTGGGGCCGACGGGGCTCGGTTCCGTTCCGGCCTTCGCCCACAGGTCGAGGACCGGGCGGTAGTAGATGTCGGCCGCTTCCTCGTAGCTCAGTTCGATCAGGTTGATTCGCTCGCCCAGGGCAGCGGCGATGGCGGCGACCTGTTGGCGATGCGAGAGGGATTCCGGGCCGGTCAGCGGGTAGATTTTGCCCGCGTGGGAGGGGTCGTCGAGCGCTGTGACAGCCGCGGCGGCGATGTCGGCCTCATGGATCGGGGTCAGTTGCAGGTCCGGGAAGGGGACGCGGACGACGCGGTCGGCCTTGATGGTGGAGAACCAGAAGCGGGCGTTGGCCGCGAAGGCGCCGGGCCGCAGGACGGTCAACGGCAGGCCGGACCCGCGTAGCGGGTTCTCGACCGCGAGATGCCTTGCGCCGATGGGGTTGTGGTCGTTCTCGGCCGCGATGGAGGACAGCAACACGATGTGGGCGACTCCGGCGGCCTTCGCGGCGTCGACGAAGTTGTCGATGCCCTCGGCGGCGGCGTAGCAGAAGATTTTATCGACACCCGTGAGGGCGGCGGTGACCGATCCGGGATCGGTCAGGTCGAGCCCGACGAGGTCGACGCCGTCCGGCACGGTGGTTTCGGCCGGTTGGGAACTGGCCGCCCGCACCGGCTTTCCGGCTTCGCGCAGTTGATCGACGACGGCGCGGCCGACGATGCCGCGAACGCCGGTGACGAGGTAGGTCATGGGGTTTCTCCTTCGGAAGGGGAATCGGTGAGATGGGCGAGAATGCGGCGCAACTGTGCGCCGTAGCGGTGCTCGAACTCGGCGGACTGGGCATCCACGCCGAACAGTTCGCGAACCTGCACCGGTAGCAGCAGGGGGGCGATGACCATCCCCATCACCGCGAGCTGGAAGGCGGCGGGGTCGAGGTCGGCGGCGACCTCGCCGTCCTCTTGCCTGCGCCTGGTCGCGGCGAGATCGCTCCGTGATATCGGGTGCTCGCCGGGCGGTGCGGCATCCGACAGTCCGCGCCACATGAGCAGGCGGATGCCGCGCGGGTCGCGCAACCCGTCGCGCAGATAGTTCGTGACCACCTCCGCCAACGGCAGCGCCGGATCGCTGAATGCGGCCTCGCGCTCCAGCCAGCTCTGCTGGAGCGCCCGGTACAGGCCTTCCTTGCCGCCGAAGTAGTAGGTGATCAGCTGCTTGTTGACGCCGGCTCGTTCGGCGATGTCGCCGACTCGGGCGCCGGCGTAGCCCTTTGCGGCGAACTCGTCCAAGGCCGCTTCGAGCAGACAGCGTTTCGTCCGTTCGGCGTCGCGGACGCGGTGGGCGGGATCCGGGGTGCGATGACTCGGCACCTCCCCAGAGTAGGGCGTTATTTTACAGATGGGTAATTGTTTTAGACATTCAGGTGATTCGTAACAAGCCTCTCGCTCGCCGCGGGGCACCGGCACCCACCTGTGGGTCTCAGAGCAGAGCGAGGGGCGGCGACTCCGGAAAAGTGACCGGGACGGTGGCCGGTGCCCGGTGGAAGGAGCTCGGCAGCCACTTCACTTCCGCGGCGGGGATCGCGAGCCGGATCTCCGGTAGCGCGTCGAGCAGCTGGTCGAGCGCCTCTTGGACGATGACCATGGCGACCGACTGGGCGGGACAGGTGTGCGGACCGGCGCCCCAGGCCAGGTGGGAGCGGTTGCCCTGGCGGTCGCCCGCTACCGCCGTGGGATCGTTGTTGCAGGCCGCCAAACCGATCAGTACCGGTTGATGTTGCGGCAGCCACACGTTCCCGACGATCTGCGGCTGATTCGGGTATCGCACACACGAATTCGCCGTCGGGGGATCGGTGAACAGCACCTCGTCGATGGCGTCGCGGGTGGACAATGCTCCGCCGAGGAGTTCGCCGCCGAATCGGTCATCGGTCATCAGCAACAGCACGGTGACCGCGATGAGGTTCCAGGTCGGCTCGGCCCCCGTGGTGTACAGCGAGGCCATCTGATGGACGAGTTCGGTTTCGCTGAGCCGAGCCGGATGCTGGACCAGCCAGGACGCCACGTCTCCGGCAGGCGCTGCCCGCTTGGCCGCGATCACCTCGAGCATGGCCGCGTTGAGCGTTCGCCGGTTCTCGTCCACCGAGCCGGGGTCGACGGCGTCGCGCAGGTTCATCATCGCTGTGTAGGCGTCTTCGCGGATTTCCGGTGGGAATCCGAGTACTTCCTCGAGCACGCGGACGGTGAGCGGAATCGCGTACTCGTTGAGCAGATCTGCCGCACCGGCCGCGCAGAAACCGTTGATCAGCGACACGGCGGTGCGTTCCACTGTGTCGCGCAGCCGGTGCAGATCGATCCGGTCGAGGCTGCCGGTGACCGCGTTCCGGTAGCGGGCATGCTCGTCTCCCGCTGCGCGCGAGGCGTCCGGCCGCCACCGCATCGTCCACGGCACCGGGCACTCCGGCGGCACATGCTGTTCCCATTCGCTCGGATCGGCGGAGAAACGCGCCGAGTCGGTGAGGACGTCCAATGCTGTTCGGTAATCGATGATCAGAGTCGCCGACACATCCGGCGCTACTTCGACCGGGACGAGCGGGCCGTGATCGCTTCGCATCTGCCGGTACGCGGCATGGGGGTCGGCGGCGAACTCGTCCGAATACAGCTTCACGTGTGCGCACCGGAGGGCTCGAAGGGCAGCGAAAAGGAAGGGGGAATAGTCACAACGGACTCCTGGAGGAGGAATGCGAGATCGACGGCAGACTCCGCACGGCTTCTCTGGCGTAGGCGGATCCGGCCGGCGTGGACAGCCGGTCGGCTACCGAAGGAATGCGTGTGCGAGAAGCCGCTGAGGCGCCGCGGGGGAGAATGGTCGCAGGCCTGCTGGGCGGGTCGTGTATCCCGACGATCCGTGTGCCCGGTGCCACCTCGACACGTCTGAACTCCCCTGCTTACGTCGCCGGCAATTGGCGCTGCGGCCGGACCCTGCCGTCATACCGACCGGTCTACCAAAAGTGTTCTACCGCAGCATAATTCGACTTACGTCGCGGAAGCATACCCAACTCTGTCTGGATCCGCAGCGCGAACTGTCCGAGACGGCAAACGTCGGTGGACCGGCGCGCAGTGCTTCAGCGCCGGTCGGTTGTCTGTCGAACTGATCGTCCGTCGGATATGCGCTGGATTCAGCGCATCTGTATCGAATTCGGCCACCGCGCTCTGTGGAACGCCCGTCCCGGGCCGTCGAAAAGGAGTGATCGAACTCTCAGTGGCAACCAGCCGGCACGCGTCAGCGCAGGGCACTGCCGAACGACGTCGGCGCCTGCACGACCGTCAATTTCGAGCGTCTGCGCAGCGTGAAGCCCAGCGTCTCGTACAGACCGATCGCTGTCGTATTGCGGGCCAGCGCGTGCAGGAACGGGGTCTCGCCGCGCGCGCGGATGCCTGCGCCGACCGCGCGGATCAGGCGGGTGGCGAACCCGCGGCCCCGGAATTCCGCGTCGGTGCACACGGCGCTGATCTCGGTCCAACCCGGCGGGTGCAGGCGCTCTCCGGCCATCGCGACCAGTCTGCCGCCGACCCGCAGGCCCAGATAGGTGCCCATTTCGATGGTCCGCGGCGCGTAGGGGCCCGGTTCGGTGCGGGCGATCAGTTCCAGGATCTCGGGCACATCGGCCGCGGTGAGAACTTCCAATTCCGGGTCCTGGGCGACGCGCAGCGCGGCGCCGTCCATTTGTACCGAGTCCATCTCCTCCAGCACTGTCCAGCCGTCCGGCGGCACGTGGCCGTGGCCGCGCAAGGCGGTACTGCCGCCCGGTCCGAGCAGTGTGGCCAAGTCGGCCCAGTCCTGCGCGTTCAGCACCGGCGGATGGCCTACGAACCTGGCGACCTGCGGGTCGTAACGGCCGATCCGTCCCACCCAGCCGGCGAACCGGCGGTGCGCGCCACGCAGCGACGCCCTGACCGGGTCGTCGAGCGGGTGTAGTGCGGTATCGGCGTCGATGGTCGACTCAGTGGTCACCGCGCGCTCCTCCGTAACAGCGTCCTGCCGGGAAGGTTAGCCGGGCGCATGACCGACGGGCATCGTTGCGCTCAGCGCGATCCGATAGCGCCACTGGCCACGGAAACGGCCACCGACTTTGTTGACCCAAAGGTCTAAAACCGTTACTGTTCCGGTCATGGGCAGGCCGCGCAACTTCGACCCCGACACGGTGGTGGAACGGGCCATGGAGGCGTTCTGGACCCATGGGTACGCCAACACCTCTCCCGCGCAGTTGGCCGATGCCACCGGTATCGGGAAGGGCAGTCTCTACCACGCTTTCGGCAGCAAGCGCGCGTTGTTCGACCGGGCTCTGGACCGCTACGACCGGCTGGGGGTCGAGCTGGCCGCCGACATCCTGACCCGCCCGGGCACCACCCGTGAGTGCGTGGCCGCCTTCCTGCGCGGAATGGTCGACGCCGATCTCGCGCAGCCGGTTCGGCGCGGCTGCCTGGCGGTGAACACGGCCATGGAATTGGCCGGGCACGATGCGGAGATCACCCGGGCGGTGCGCACCATGCAGGACCACGTGATGGCGGCGTTGGAGGCCCGAATCGACCAGGGGCGGCGCGACGGTGACGTGCGCGCGGACACCGACCCGCGGGAGATGGCCGAATTCCTGATGAACACCATCGTCGGCCTTCGCGTGATGGCGAAGACCTACGACGCGCCCACCTTGCATCGCATCATCGACACCGCTCTGACCGGCCTCTGAATTCCGCTTTCCACCGCCGCCGCGCTTGCTGCCCATATTTTTGACCTGTAGTTCAAGAAAAGAGAGGATCAATCATGGATCTCGAACTGTCCGGCAAGACCGCCGTCGTCACCGGCGCCAGTCGCGGCATCGGCCTGGCCGTCGCCGAAGCGTTGTCCGCCGAAGGTGTCCGAGTGGTCGGCGCCGCGCGCACCATCACCCCCGAACTCGAAAAATCCAGTGTCGCTGCGATTTCCGTCGATCTTGCCACCTCGGCGGGAGCGGCCCGGCTGATCGGCGCCGCACTGGACGAATTGGGCGGCATCGACATCCTCGTCAACAACGTCGGCGCCGTGAACGCCGCTCGTCTGGAATTGGGCGGCTTCCTCGACGTCGAGGACGAGCAATGGCGAGAACTCTTGGATCTGAATTTGTTCAGCGCCATCTGGATCACCCGCGCGGCCCTGCCCAGCCTGCTGGAGCGGCGCGGCTCGATCGTCACCGTCTCATCGATCAACAAGCATCTCCCGGCCGCTGGACCGGTCGGTTACAGCGAGGCCAAGGCCGCGTTGACCGCGCTCACCAAGCGGCTCAGCGAGGAGTACGGCCCGCGCGGGGTGCGGGTCAACACCGTCTCTCCCGGTGTGGTGGGCACGCCGATGTGGCGCGGACCGCACGGCGTCGGCGCCAAGTTCGCCGCGGCGCAGGGCGTTTCGCAGGAGGAATTGCTCGCGGCCGTCCCCGAGCAGTTCGGCATCGCGTCCGGCCGGATCAGCGAACCGGAGGAGGTCGCCGCCCTCGTCGCCTTCCTCGCGTCGCCGAAAGCCGCCAATATCGTCGGTGCGGACTACGTCATCGATGGCGGCACCTTGAAGATCGCCTGATATCGGTCGAGGAGGCGGCGAACGGCGCGCCGAACCTGTTCGCGCACTGCCGTTTCGGGTCACAAGCATGCTCGGCGTCTGTCGCGCGCGACGACACGGGCGAGTAGGGTGGCTGACCGGACGGCGCGGATAGGAGCGGACTGGTGCGTGTCCATCATTTGGATGCCGGGGGGACACGTCCTTTCGGAGGCCGTTTGTTCGACGGCCGGCCGGGGGTTCGGCGCAGGGCCGTCGGCGCGTGTCACTGCTTGTTGATCGAGCACTCCGCCGGATTGGCCCTGATCGACACCGGATACGGCGAACAGGCGCTGATCCGGCCGGAGGCCTGGGTCGGGCGGCAGCTCATCCGGCAATCTAACCCGGCCCTCGACCACCCGATCGCCCGGCAGATCGAGGCGCTGGGCTTCGCCCGCGACGACGTCCGGGACATCATCGTGACGCACCTCGATCTCGACCACGCGGGCGGCCTAGCCGATTTCCCCGCGGCCACCGTGCACGTCCACCGTGCGGAGTTGGACGCCGCCGAAGGGGCCTACGGCCGTCGTGAAGAATTCCGCTACCGCCGAGCGCAATTCGAGCACGGACCCAAGTGGTCGGTTTACGACGAATCCGACAGCAGTATGTCGAGCTGGTTCGATTTCCGGGCGGTCCGCGAACTGCGGGGCCTGCCTCCGGAAATACTCCTCGTTCCCCTGGCCGGACATACGCGCGGTCATGTCGGTGTCGCTGTCGACACGGGAAACGGTTGGTTGTTGCACGCCGGCGACGCCTACACCTATCACGGACAAATGTGTGCCGAGCCGTTCATGCCTTTGGGCACGCGAATTTTCCAGTGGTATGTGGACACCGAGCGGCAGTCTCGGATCGAGAATCAGCAGCGGCTGCGCGAACTCGTCCGTGACCACGGCGACGTGGTGACCGTGTTCTCCGCGCATTGTGCGACCGAATTCGAGCGGCTGAGCCTCTGACGCCGGACCGCCGATCCACCCGACGGTCGGACGATCCGACCCGCCGGTTCAGCGGCGGGCCATCGCCTTGGCCACACTCCGGAAGAGTTGGTGCCGCAAGGCCGCTCGCGCCCTGGTGAGCAGCGGTGGCTCCGGCGTCGGCGCGGCGTCGCCGAACTTCGGAAACAACGCTAGGGCATTGTCGCGCTGTATATTTCGCCGCGTGGTGTCGTCACATCCGGAAAAGGTGTCGAGCCCGGCGTTGAAATAATGGACCGCGGGCTCCGGGGCGAAGGGCCAGTCGCTGCCGTAGAGCACGTGCCCGGGTTCAGCGAACGCGAGCAGGCTCGGTAACGTCGCGGCGCCGGCTGACAACGCTGTGTCGAAATAGAATCCGGCGAAATCGTCGAGGATGTCCAACGGGCTGCGCCCGGTGTCGTTGACGATGGCCAGCGCCATGCGGTGCGCGGCGTACGGGACGAACCCACCGGCGTGACTCAGGATGAAACGGATGTTGGGATACCGGCGCCGGATGCCGTTGCGCACGAGGAGGAAGGCGGCCCGGGTGGTGTCGAGGAGGAAATCCGCGGCGAACGGCGGAACACCCGGCACGGCGGGCGCGGGCAGGTCGGCCGGATGGACGAACGCGACGGCCGCTCTCCGGTCCAGCACCTGGAAGAGGGCGTCCTGCCCTTCTTCGCCCAAATAGGTCCCCGCCGCGTTGCCGAGCAGCACGACACCGTCGGCGCCCAGGTCGTCGAGGGCGCGCTCGGCCTCGGTGGCGGCCGCGTCGACGTCCGGCATGGCGAGGGTGGCGAGGAAACCGAACCGGTCGGGGTCGGCGTGCGCCAGCGCGGCGGTGTCGTCGTTGAGCGCGCGGGCGAGCGCGGCCGCCTGGGCCGGATCGGCCAGGAAGGTGGTGCCGGGAGTCGACACCGACAGCACCGCCGCCGCGATCCCGGCTTGCGTCATCAACGCCCGCGCCCCTTCGGCGCTCCACTCGGGCAGCGCACGTCCACCGGGAGCGGTGAGACCGTGCTCCCGGAGCGCGTCGGCGTAGCTCGGAGGGATCAGGTGCTGATGCACATCGATGCGGTTCATTGAGCAGTCCTTTCTCCGGACGCGCCGGGTCCGATGGGTGCCCGAAGGGTCCGAACCCTCACTCTGGCGCACCCCGGAGCGTCACGCAACCGATTCTGATGATTTCATCATTTTTGCTTGACAGAGTATTTCCGCATAACTGATGATTGCATCAGATCAGTGAATCGGAGGCAGTGATGACAATCGACAACGCCGCCGAGACCGGGCGGACTGTCCGGGTCGGCGCTCGGGACATCTTCTACAGCGAGGCCGGCGCCGGCGATGCGGTGGTGCTCTTGCACGGGGGTGGGCCGGGCGCGAGCGGCATGTCGAACTACGCCCGCAATGTCGCGGCGTTGGCCCGGCGTTTCCGGGTGATCGTGCCGGATATGCCCGGCTACGGGCGTTCGACGAAACACATCGATCAGTCCGACCCGTTCGGTGACTTGGCCGCGGCTATCGGTGGCCTGCTGGACGCCCTCGGCATCGGCTCGGCACACCTGATCGGGAATTCCTACGGGGGAGCGGCGGCGCTGCGTTTGGCGATGGACCGGCCCGAGAAGGTACGCAAGCTGATCCTCATGGGCCCCGGTGGCGTGGGCACCACGCGCTCGTTGCCGACCAAGGGCCTGCAGTCGCTGCTGTCCTACTACGACGGCGATGGGCCCAGCCGCGCCAAACTGGCCGAGTTCGTCCGCGAATACCTGGTCTACGATGCAGGCGACGTCGGCGAAGACGTCATCGACGAGCGTTACCGAGCCAGTCTCGATCCGGACGTGGTGGCCGACCCGCCCTTGCGGCGTCCCTCGGGCCCGTCGGCATTGCGGACGCTGTGGCGGATGGATTTCACCCGCGACCCCCGGCTGTCGCGAGTGCAGCATCCGACCCTGGTGATCTGGGGCGCCGAAGACAAGGTGAACCGGCCCGCGGGCGGGCGCATGCTCGCCGAGCGGATGCCGCACTGCGATCTGTACCTGGCGGCCGAGACCGGCCATTGGGTGCAGTGGGAGCGCGCGGAGCTGTTCAACGAGTTGGCCGGCGCGTTCCTGGGAGCGGTCTGATGCGCTCGGGCTCGGTGTTCGGTGCGGTGCACCTGGGCTACGTGGTGGTGCACTCCCAGCGGCAGGCCGACTGGCGCCGGTTCGGCGCGTCGGCGATCGGGATGCACGTCGACGAACTCGACACCGACGTGCTGCGCTTCCGATTGGACGACCACGCTTGCCGTTTCCTCATCCGGCGCGGCCCGGCCGAGGACGTCACCGCGCTGGGCTGGCAGGTCGACGACCACGAGACCTTCGAACGCATCCTCGCGCGGGTCAGCGACCGCGGCGTGCCGATCGAGGAAGGCACCGCCGAGCAGGCGGCCGCACGCGGCGTGCAGCGGCTGTGGCGCTTCCCGGGCCCCAAAGGCATCGCCACCGAAATCTTCGCCACCCCGGTGACGACTCCGGAGCCGCTGGAGATGATCGGTTCCGGCTGGGTCACGGGGGAGGCGGGGATGGGTCACGTGGCGATCGTTTCCCGCCAACCGGAGTCGATGCGCAGCTACTACGACACGGTGTTCGACGCGCGGTTGACCGACTACATCGATGAGAACGTCTCCGGCCTGAAGATGAAGATCCGGTTTCTCAGGGTGAACGAGCGCCATCACTCGATCGCGATCGCGAACCTGCGCGGGGTGAAGATCGATCCGCTGCGCACGCGCGTGCAGCACATCAACATCCAGTCCGCGAGCCTGGACGACATGCTGGCCGCGTACGGGCGGGTCACCGATCTGGGTTTCCGTATGGCGTGGTCGGTCGGCCAGCACACCAACGATCGTGAGCTGTCGTTCTATTGCGTGACGCCGTCGGGCTTCGAGCTGGAGGTCGGCTGGAATCCGGTGGTGATCGGTCCGGAACTGGAATCGACCTGGGAACCGAGCACCTATCACGGCATCAGCGTCTGGGGCCACACGACGGTGGGGGAGACGGTGCTGGACAAGTTCGCCCAATTCCGGCACGCCCTGCGGACCGTGCGCACACCGGAACCCACTGTTCCCCAACTGGCGGGAGGACCATCGCGATGAGCGTTTTCGATGTGGATGTCGTAGTGGTCGGCCTCGGCCCGACCGGGTTGACCTTGGCCAACCTGCTGGGACGGCGTGGGGTGCGGGTGCTGGCGCTGGAACGCGAACCGGAGTACTACGGGCTGGCTCGTGCGGTCTACACCGACGACGAAGGTATGCGAATCTTCCAGACCGCGGGCGCCGCGGACGAATTGGCGGCGGACATGAACATCGATTCGACCGTGCAGTGGGTGCGCGCGGACGGCTCGGTGCTGGCGCAGTTCCATCAGACCGATCGGCCGCTGGGCTGGCCGGTGGTCAATTTCCTGTACCAGCCGTATCTGGAGAACACCCTGGAACGGGCGCTCGGCCGCTATCCGCACGTCACGGTGCGGCGCGGCCGCGCGGTCGTCGATTTCGAGCAGGACGCCGACGGCGTGAGCGTCGAGCACGTCGAATGCCGGGGCACCGGATACGGCAAGCATCCGGCGGACACCGATCCGCGCACTGCCGAACGGGTGCGGGCCGAGTTCCTGGTCGGCTGCGACGGCGGGCGCAGTGTGGTGCGCACCAAGCTCGGTATCGAGATGTCCGGCACCAGTTTTCCGGAACGGTGGCTGGTGGTCGATCTGCGCGCCCGCGACGGTGTCGATGCCTTCCGGCATCTGCCGTACTTCGACTTCGTGTGCGATCCCGAACTGCCGATCGTGTCCTGCCCGCAGCCGGATCGGCATCACCGCTTCGAGTTCATGCTGTCGCCGTCGCAGACGAAGGAGGAGATGGAGGACCCGGACACGGTGCGCCGCTACATCGCCCGGTTCGTCGATCCGGACGAAGTGGAGGTGCTGCGCAAGCTGGTCTACACCTTCAACGCGGTCGTCGCCGACCGCTGGCGCGACCGGCGAATCCTCGTCGCGGGCGACGCCGCGCACATGACCCCGCAGTTCATCGGGCAGGGCATGAACTCCGGGGTGCGCGACGCGGACAACCTGTCCTGGAAGCTGGCCGCGATCCTGGAACACGGTGCGGCGCTGGAGATCCTGGACAGCTACGAGTCGGAACGACGGCCGCACGCCAAGGCGATGATCGATCTGTCCGTGCTGAACAAGAAGCTCGTCTCGATCGACAACAAGATGATCGCGGCGGGCAGGGACGTCGGTCTCACCACCGCCTTGCGGGTGCCCGGGCTCGGCGGCTGGATCCGCGGCGCGAAGATGAAACCGCGGCCGCGTTTCCGCTGCGGCGCATACCTCGGTCTACCCCGGCGCCGCCTGCGCGGTGTGGAAGGAACGTTGGCCCCGCAGCCGGACGTCCGCGACTACGACGGACGCCATCGGCGCCTGGACGACGTATTGGGGGTCGGGTTCGCGGTGCTGGGTTATGGGACCGATCCCCGCCGGGTTCTGGGGCCGGAGGATTCGGCGGTGCTGAGTTGTCTCGGCGCCGCTTTCGTAACCGTGTACCCGATCGGCGGACGCCCGCAGGGCAAACCGGGCGACGGACGTGACGACGTCATCGATGTCGAAGACCACACCGGCACGCTGACCCGATGGTTCGCCAAGGCGGGACTGCGCACCGGCGGCGTGGTCGTCCTGCGCCCCGACCGGTTCGTCTTCGGTGTCGCCGCCCCCGGTCGCGGCGGGCCGTTGGTCGCCGAATTGCGCCGGCAACTGGGCATATCCGCACTTCCAGGACGGCTCACGGTCGACCAGCCGGTCACCGGCGCCGACGGAACGCCGCAATACGAGGAGACTCGATGACCACCGGCGTGATCGGGGTAACGCCGCGCGCCGAACGCCTTCACAACGGCGGCTGGGGAGGAAGCGGCGCGGACACCAACTTGCGGGCCGAGCGTTTCGGCATCCCGAACATGCGCAGGACGTGGAAGGTCATCTCGTCCGACAGCGCCCCGGCATCGGCGTCGGGGCGCTGCTCGAGCAGCTGTAACAACCCCAGCAGCGCGCCGCCCGCGGCCATCACCGCCATCTCCGGATCCATCTCCTCGAACCGGCCCGCATCTTGGGCGGCGAGGATGTCGCGGCGCGCTCGAGGGGCCAGACCCTCGTCACGGGAGAGCACCGACATGCCCGAATGCAGGATGACCCGCACCATCTCGGGCACCTGCCGCTGCAACCGGCCGGTCATCCGGAAACTCACCGCGAACACCTCGGCCGGATCGTCGTAGAGCCGGACGATCTCGTCGCGCATCTGGGCGTAGACCTCCAGCGCCGAGCTCACCGCCTCGTCGAACAGCTGCTCTTTGGTCTGGAAGTGGTTGTAGAACGAGCCGAAACCGACGTCGGCGGCGTCGGTGATCTCTTGGATGCTCACCGCCGACCTGCCTTCCGACAGGAACTTCCGTGCGGCCGCCAGCAGCGCGTTGCGGGTGCGTTCCCGGCGTCGATCGGTCCGAGTACGTACTACCGGCTCCGCAGTCATCGACCTCTCCCACCTTCCCCATCGGTACGGGAATCATACCTGATCAAATGATCAGATCAGGAGTGGTCGTGCGCACGCCCCGACGTTCAGGGCGCCGCTTGTGATCGGGTGCCGAGCACCTGCCGAAAGGTCCCGCCCGCGAGCCGTGACAACGTCGTCACGGCGGCGTGCCGCACTCCGCGCCGAGTGGTGACCGATCCGTCCGAGGCCGGGCGGCAGGTGCTGGATGCGATATGAGGCAAATGTAGCTATCCGAGGGCATCCTGACCCGAGTAGTGCGCTACCTGACCTGTGCTGCCTTCCGCGCCCCGAGCGCACTTGCCCACGCGGGTACGCGCGGTCCTATGGCGGGGGCGAGGCCCGAGATCGCCCAGCGGTCGGGTGGCATGGTGGCGCCGTGTGTTTGCTGATCTGGCCGGTTACGAGAACAGGTTCTCGGGTGTCGAGGTAGCGTGAAGGAGTGCCGGCCGAGGTCCGGACACGTCGGCGACGTTGCTGTCGGCGCGGGAGACCTCGTCGGCAGCGAGTGGTCGGTGCGTCTACGGACATCGTGGTCGCATCCGGCTGGAAGCCGTCACGGCCCGGCGGCTCCCGCTGAACAGCAGTGCTGGTTTGCGAGAAAGTTCCGCCGTCATGAGTGTTCAAGCCCCTCTCTACCGCGAAGTCCTCTGCCGGGAAGAGCTGCCGGACGAGTTCTTCGGACTGTTCCTCGACCCGACCCGGACCTACAGTTGCGCGCTGTGGACCCACTCCGACGACACCCTGGAAAAAGCCCAGATGGCGAAGATCGATCTCGCCTTGGCCAAATGCGATCTGCAGCCGGGGATGACCTTGCTGGACGTCGGCTGCGGATGGGGTTCGACCATGCTGCGCGCCATGGACACCTACGGGGTGAACACGATCGGGTTGACCCGAAGCCGTAATCAGTACCGTTACGTGCGGGACATGCTCGTCGACCGGCTGATCCGTGGGCGCCCGTACGGCGGGGTGCGCGTGCAGGGCTGGGAGGACTTCGACCGGCGCGCCGACCGGATCGTGTGCATCGGAGCGCTGGAACACCTGCCGGTGGACCGCTACGGGGAGTTCTTCGATTTCGCCTACCGGATCATGCCCGCGGACGGGGTGCTGCTGCTGCAGACCGTGGTGAGTCACAGCCGCGACCATCTGCGGGCGCACGGAGGCCGGATCACCAGCGACGATTTCGCGTTCTTGCGGTTCCTGCGCGAGACCATCTTCCCCGGTGGCCAGCTTCCGCTACCGACCGGCCACCACCCCAAAGGGATCACCGAATACGCGGAGGACGCCGGATTCACCGTCGCCGACGTGCAGGCACTGGGTCCGCACTACACCACCACCCTGGACCGCTGGGCCGACGCCCTGCGTGAGCACCGGGATCAGGCGGTCCGGCTCGCCGGGCAGGACACCTACAACGCCTACCTGCGGTATCTGACCGGGTCCGCGGAGTACTTCCGCCGTGGACACACCGACGTCATGCAGTTCACCTGCCGCAAACCCGATGCTCGGCACCGATCCGCGCTGTTGTGAGCCCCGAGGTTCGGCTGCGGAGGGCTTGCTCCGCAGGCGGTGGCGTCACCGATTCGCCTCGGTTGGGAACCAGTCCTCGTCGGTGTCGGTGGACGGGTTCGAGCTGTGGGCGCGCGGGCTCGCATCCGTCGGCGCTTCCGCACGCGGACGCCGGATCGGCAGGACGAGCCTGCGCCTGTGGGGCTTGGTGTTGACCAGCGTGAGGTCGCCGTTGTAGTGGTCCAGGACGCGGTGGTCCATGACCGCGCGCCACAGCGGCGGGATCGCGGCGAGCACGACCATGGTGGCGTAGCCCGCAGGTAGCTGGGGCGCCACGTCGCAGCTACGGAGGGTTTGGTAACGGCGACCGGGATTGGCGTGGTGGTCGCTGTGGCGTTGCAGGTGGAACAGGAAGATGTTGGTGACCAAGCGGTCGCTGTTCCAGCTGTCGCGCGGCGAGCAGCGGGCGTACCGGCCGTCCGGGCGCCGGGTGCGCAGCAGTCCGTAGTGCTCGACGTAGTTGACGGTCTCGAGTAGCCCCGCGCCGATGACCGCCTGAATGGCGAGATACGGGATCGTGCCGGGGCCGAAAACCGCGATCAGGGTGGTGAACAGCGCCGCGCTCATCGCCCACGCTTGCAGGAGATGATTGCTGGGGCTGAGCCAGCGTTTGCCGTTGCGCGCCAGCCGCTTGCGCTCCAGGTCGAGAGCGGAGCGGAATCCCCCCGTTATCGTGCGCGGCAGGAATTGCCACAGCGATTCGCCGAAGCGGGCGCTGGCCGGGTCCTCGGGCGTGGCGACGCGGACGTGATGGCCGCGATTGTGCTCCACGAAGAAGTGCCCGTACCCGGACTGCGCGAGCGCGATCTTGGCCAGCCACCGCTCGAGACGTTCGGAGCGGTGGCCGAGTTCGTGGGCCGCGTTGATGCCGATCCCCGAGACGAAGCCGAGGGTGACGGCCAAGCCGAGCTTGTCGGCCAGGCTCAGCTCATGGCTGGCCCACAAGTAGCAGGCGATGAGCAGGCCGATGAACTGCAGCGGCAGGAAGAGAAAGGTGCACCACCGGTAGTAACGGTCGTTGGACAACGCCTCGTAGTCTTCGTCGCGAGGGTTGCTTCCGTCGTCGCCGATGGTCCAATCCAGCAGCGGGATGATCACCAGCACGATGATCGGCCCGATCCACCAGAACACCTCCAGCCCGGTGTGTACCACCAGCTGAGAGGGAAGAAGCGCGCAACCCGGGGCGATCAGACCCAGAACCCACAGATAGCGTTTGGGGTCGCGGGCTTGCGTGTGCTCGAAGATCGTCATAGTCATCTCGCCGATCCGTGAGGACAACACTCAACCGACAGTTCCGACTGCGGAGAACACCTACACCGTGCACGCGATTCAAGAATAGCTAGAAGTTCGCTGGCTGGTGGCGATCCGTCGAAACCGTCGGCTGAGCGGGCAGTGCGCGCCGGTCCGCGCCGCCATGTCGGGGACGAGTCGATCCGGGCCGGATCTCCGAGAGTCACCGCTGTGCGCCCCCGAGCGGCTCAGGCCGGTGGGGATGAGCCAACTCCGACATTCGAACCTTTCTGTACCGAAATCGATCTAGCTGACGAACGGTGGAACAGCGACACGGCTGACTCAGTGCACATCATCCGCCGACTCCGGCGGGCGTATGAACGATTGCGGGTGAAGCTACTCGCCGCCTGGGGATTCGCGCGTCCCGGGCAGCAAGTCGGCCGCGGCTCGGTCGTGGGACCGAACCGCGGCCGACCACTGTGCGAGGAGATCACGGCGCTACGGGTGGAACCGCTGCGCGAGGCGCTGCGCCGAGACTCCGATCGAGATACCGACGGTATCCGACTGTTCGGTGTTTCCGCAAATCAGGGCAGTGCCCCGCAATTGGACGGTGCCGGCTGGTCGGCGAGCCGCTGTGTCATCCAGTCCTGTGATGCCACCAGGGACGGGAAGAACGCCAGCACGTGGGTGGCCCGCAACCCGCTGATGACGCTGGGAAGTTCGCCGTTCGCGTTCAATTGGACCGGCGCGCCGCCGCCGCACCATCCGGCAGCCAGTTCACGGACGGGCACGTAGGGCGCACCCTCGTCGATCGGGCTCGAGGCGATGAGGACGGGCACCCGCGGGGTGAGCGTTCCGACGCGCTGATCGTTGAACGCCGCCTTCAGGACCGGGGACTGATCGATCACCGCGGTGAGCGGCTGCCCGCTGGTGGTCCACTGCGAGGTGTTCGGGAACTGCTGGGCCAGTCCGAGCGGTACGGCGCACTTGTCCGCCGACTCGCGCAGGATCGCCTTACCGGTGTCGTTGAGTTCGGCGTCGAGCACCGGTCGGGTTTCGGGATAGTTCGCGGCGATGCCGTTGAGAATCCACGCGAAGGCGGGTCCGAGCGGAGCCCGGCCGTCGTTGAATCCGATGAAGTATTCGTCGTCCACGACCGGTCCGCCGGCGTAGGCGCCCCGCACGTTCAACTCGGGGGCGTAGCTCGGCTGCAGTTCGGCCGCGCCGGCGGAGGCCATGCCACCCTGGGAGTACCCGTACAGGATGACGGGCGAGCCGGGATGGAGGCTGGTGCCGGGCAATTGCAGCGCCGCACGCGCCGCGTCGAGCAGTGCGTACGCCTGTGATTTCCGGTTGAGATAGTCGTGCACCGCCGGTGTGCCCAGACCGTGGTAATCGGTCACCATCACCGCCATGCCCCGGGCCAGCAGTGTGTACAGCGCCAGCACGTCGTATTCGACGATGACGTCGAACGGGGGCTGGTATTGGATGAATTGCGCGAGCAGTTTCGAGGGCGCGCACTGATCGCCCTGCCCCTTCGTGCCGACCGCGTACGCGATCAGCGGGCGGTCGCCCGGACCGGTCCATGGCTGAGCCGGCTCCAGATAGGTGCCCACCACCGCCGCCCGCTCGCCGTGGGTATCACTGCTGGCATACATGATCCGCGTCGACGTCGCGGGGATCTGCCCCGGTTGTCCGGGGACCGAAATCGCCAGGCGCGACGCTTCGGCGCGGATGATGGAGCCCGGCGCGCCCGCCGGTGACGCGGGCGGAATGTAGAAATCGTCGCCGGCCACGGTCTCCGCGGCCGGTTCCGTCCATGCTTGCGGGGCGGCGATCGCCCCGCCCCCGACCACGAGGAAAGTTCCCGTCAAAGCTGTGGCCAATCTGAGTATTCGGCTCCTCACGATGCGATCCTTCCTGCGATTGGGATACCCAGGGCATCTAGAATCGGATACTGAGAGTATCTGTAAGGGGTAGAGATTGTCCGGGAATAGCGATGAGTGTCGGCCGCTTCGGGGGACAGGGCGTTCGCGGCCGACACGAGCGCAAAGTCAAGCGCGGACGCGCACCGTATTGATCGCGACCGCCAAACGGCTTTTTCTGACGGACGGCTATCAGGCGACGACTCTGGAGAAGGTCGCGAAAGCGGCCGGTTTCACCAAAGGGGCGGTGTATTCGAACTTCCGCACCAAAGACGAGTTGTGTCTGGCCGTGCTCGACGAAATCCATGGCGAGCGGGCGGCGGAAGTCGCCGCGATCATCGCCGCGCCTACGGCCGCCGAGCGGCTCGAGCGGATGACGGAATGGGCCGAACGGGTGGTCGGTGATCCCGACTGGACGCGATTGGAACTGGAGTTCGGCGTCCAGGCGCGGCGCGACGAACACCTCCGCGCCGAACTCGCGACCCGGCTCGGCAACATCACGGGCATGGTCGGGGCGGCGTTGACGGCGACCGGCGATCACCCCGCGCCGATGCCGCAGGCGGAAGCCGCTGTCGCGGTGCTGGCGCTCGGCGTCGGGCTGGGCTTGTTCCGATCCATCGACCCCGGCATCCCGGTCGCGGGCATGATCTCCGCGCTGCGCGCCATCGCGGGGGTGTCCCCGAGCGGCTGATCGGCCGGCAGTTCGTCGGATCCATGGCCCGCACGCCGCGGCCGGATGCGGTCGGGTGCTTGCGCGCTCGCTGTCGCTCGCTAATATAAGTTAAAACTTATCAAGGAGGAGCTCATGCCGTTGTTGTCCGATCCCGCCGCCGTCGCCGGGCTCGTCACCCGTGAAGTCCGCACCGGATCGCGCGACGGCGCGCCGACCCGGATCGCCGTCGCCCGCCGCCGTTACCCGACCGATCAGGCGGATCTGTGGGACGCGCTCACCGATATCGACCGGATCCCGCGCTGGTTCCTGCCCGTCAGCGGTGACCTGCGGGTCGGCGGCCGCTATCAGCTCGAGGGCAATGCCAACGGTGTCGTCGAACACTGCGATGCGCCGGAACGGTTCGCCGTGACATGGGAGATGGGTCCGCAGATCTCATGGGTGACGGTCACCCTCACGCCGATCGAGGACGGCACCGAGCTGGAGCTGCGGCACGAGGCCCCGGTCGCTCCGGAGTTCTGGGACCAGTACGGACCCGGCGCGGTCGGCGTCGGGTGGGATCTCGCTCTGGTGGGCCTCGGGCTGCATCTTTCGAGCGGAGCGCCGGTGGACGCGGCCGAGGCCCTTGCCTTCCCGACGACCCCCGAGGGCGTGACGTTCGTCCGGACGGCGGCGCTGGGCTGGGCGGAGGCTGCCGTCGGCGACGGTGACGAACCGGCCGCGGCGAACGCGGCGGCGCTGCGGACCGTCGACTTCTACACGGTCGTTCCCGAGGACGGCACCGAGTCCTGATGGATCGGGCTCCCGCACAGATCTTCGAGGCGCTCGGCGACCCGGTCCGCCGGTTCATCCTCGAATTGGTGGCGACCGAGGAACAGCCCGCGGGCGCGGTGGTCGCCGCCGTGCAACAGCACACGCGGATCTCGCAGCCCGGCGTCTCCCAGCACCTCAAGGTGCTCCGCGACGCCGGGCTGGTGCTCGTCCGCGCCGAGGGCACGCGACGGTGGTACGCCCTCGACCCCTCGGGCCTCGACGCCGCCCGAGCCTGGCTGACCGAGCTGGCGGACCCGTTGCACCGGTTCGCGCAACCGCTCGACGCGCTGGCGACGGAGATCGCGCGCGGAAAGCGCGCCCGTCGAAGCGCCGGAAGCGATCGAACCGGCGAAGAGGAGTCCGGCCGCCGCGCCCGCCACGCGTGACCCTGCGGGTGACGGCTCTCCGGTCAGCAGCGGCCGAAGACGACCGCCGCGTTGTGGCCGCCGAAACCGTACGAGTTGTTCAGCGCGTACTCGATATTCTGGGTGCGCGCGCTGCCGTGGACGATGTCGAGCTCGATCTCCGGGTCCTGGTTGTCCAGGTTCAGCGTGGGCGGCACCACTCCGTCCCGGATGCTGAGCACGGTCAAGGCGGCTTCGACCGCGCCGACCGCGCCGACCGAGTGACCCAACGCGGACTTGGGCGCGTAGACCGAGGCGTGATCGCCCACCGCCGCGCGGATGCCCTTGGCTTCCGCCAGGTCGCCGAACGGGGTGGCCGTGGCGTGGGCATTGACGTGGTCGATGTCGGTGGGGCTCACGCCCGCCGTTTCGATCGCGCGGCGCATCGCCCGGATGTTGCCCGCGCCCTCCGGATGCGGGAGGACCATGTGGTAGCCGTCGGCGGTCAGGCCCGCGCCCATCAGTCGTGCCAGCGGCTTGGCCCCGCGCGCCCGTGCGTGGTCCTCCGACTCCAGCACGAACAGCGCGGCGGCTTCGCCGAACACGAAACCGTCGCGGTCCCGGTCGAACGGGCGGGAGGCGCGCTCGGGCTCGTCGATCCGGGTGCTCAACGCCCGCATCATCGAGAATCCGGCCACGGCCAGCGGGTTGATCCGGCCTTCCACGCCGCCCGCGACGATGATGTCGGCCTCGCCCAGGATGATCGAACGCCACGCGTGCACCAGCGCCTCGCATCCCGACGCGCACGCGGAGACGGGGGTGATCACGCTGGCGCGCGCGCCGAGTTCCAACCCGACCACCGCGGCGGCGCCGTTGGGCATGGCCATCGGCACCGCGAAGGGGGACACCTTGCGGTAGCCCGCGTTCTGCATCTGGTCGTTGGACTCGATGATCGTGTCGGCGCCGCCGAGGCCGGTGCCGATGCAGACGCCGAGCCGATCGAGATCGACCTCGGGGCGGCCCGCGGTGTCCCAGATCCGGTTGCCCATGACATAGGCGATCTGCTGGACGTAGGACATGCGACGCTTCTGGACTCGGCTGAGTTCGTCGGTCGGATCGAGCTTGAACTGGCCGCCGATATCGACGGGGACTTGGAAGCGCTCGAAGTCGGGGTCCTGCACCTTGGCGATCCCGGTCTCCCCGGCGAGCAGTCCTTTCCATGTCGCATCGGTGTCGGCGCCGACAGCGGTCGACATCTCCACGGCGGTCACGACCACACCCCGGAACCCTCCGTTGCTGGTGGAGAAGTCCGTCAAATCGGACATCAAACCCCTTCTTTCGGCTTGTCGGCTCGGATGCTCCAGCGAGGCTATGTGCGCGCCGGAAGGCCGGGGTAGTAGCCCGAGTGCCGATCACCGCTACGATCGGGCCATGCAATCGGATGGGGGCGCGCGCCGAGTGACCGTGGTCATCCCCGACGAAGTGGTCGTTCTGGATGCCGCGATCCCGATCGACGTGTTCGGCTCCGACCCCCACTACCGGCTGGAGGTGTGCGCGGTCTCGCCGACGGCGCCGACGTCGGTGCCGGGGTTGTCCTGTGTGGCGGTGGCCGGGCTGGAGGCTCTGCGGCACGCGGAAACGGTGGTGGTGCCCGGTTACGCCTCCTACGCGACGCCGCCGCCGGAACCGGTGCTCCGCGCGCTTCGCGACGCCCACGGCCGAGGCGCGCGCATGCTGTCGATCTGCACCGGCGCGTTCGCGCTGGCCGCCGCGGGGCTGCTGGCCCACCGGCCCGCGACGACGCACTGGCGGGCCGCGGCGTTGCTGCAGAGCCGGTATCCCGACGTCGAGGTCCATGCCGATCGTCTGTTCGTGGACGACGGCGACGTGCTGACCTCCGCCGGCGTGACCAGCGGGATCGACCTGTGCCTGCACGTGGTGCGCAAGGACATCGGTGCGGCCGCCGCCAACGAACGTGCCCGCGACCTGGTGGCGCCACCGGTCCGCGAGGGCGGTCAAGCCCAGTACACCCGGCAGTTCCCCAAGCAGACCTCCGCGGGTGTGCTCTCCGAGACACGCGCGTGGATCCTCGCGAACCTCGACCGCAGGCATTCGCTCGAGGACCTGGCGAGGCGGTCGAATCTCTCGCGCCGCAGTTTCATCCGCCGATTCCGGGAAGAGACCGGAACCTCCACGCACGTCTGGATCACCAGTGCGCGCCTGAACCAGGCGCGAGAGCTGCTGGAGACGACCGAGCTGCCCATCGACCAGATCGGTTACCGCGTCGGCCTGGGCAACCCGGCCAATACCCGGGCGGTGTTCAAGCGCCATCTCGGTGTCAGTCCGGGGCAGTATCGGCGCACGTTCACGATCCGCGACTGACGGGTGCCCCCGGTCTAGCCGGGCAGCCGCCGCGCCGGATAGCCGCGCAGCCGCGGATCGGCGTCGCCGACGACGACGGGATGGCCGACCAGCTCGAACATCGCGATGTCGGAGTGGTGGTCGCCGAACGCCGCGCAAGACGACAGATCGATGACCGCCTCCTCGGCGTACCGGAGCAAGGCCGCGGATTTGTCGGCGCCGACCATCGTCGCGAGGACCTCGCCGGTGTACTGCCCTGCCGTCGTCGCCAAGGTCGTACACAGCACCGACGTCGCGCCGACTGCCTCGGCGATCGGGCGCAGCGCCGGGGTGAACGAGCCCGACACCAGGACGATCCGGCTCCCGGAGCGGGACAACACCTCCAGCCGCTGTCGCACCGCGATATTGAAGAACGCCGGGTCCGCGGCGCGGGACGCGAACCATGCACGGCCGACGCGCCGGATCTCGGCGACCTCGCGGCCGGCCCAGTGCCGATAGAACCACCGATGGGATTCGCCGCGGCTCATTCCCGCCGCCCGCAGCGCCCGGAACTCCTCGATCACGGCGTCGGCCACGGCGCCGCGCCCGCGTTGCCGCGCGTCGAAGGAGAACAAGGACAAGAAGGTGACATCACGCACCAACGTTTCGTCGACATCGACGAAAGCGGCTGGCACAGCGCAGCTCTCGGATCCCAGCGGCGCACCTGCCCCCGTGGTTTCCGGAATGCCCCGTTGGGTCATGGGGCCGTGACCTCGGTGTGCACGGCGGAATCGGTGCGCGGCCCTTTCGCCCCGGTTACCCGGTCGCCGTCGGGCAGGACGCGCGGGACACCGAAGAGTTTCAGCAGCGGCGCCGTCATCGCGGTGGTGATCAACGCCATCATGACCAGCAGCGAGTACAGCCGCTGGTCGATAACGCCGATCGTCAGTCCGATGTTGAGGATGACCAGTTCGGTCAAGCCTCGGGTGTTCATCAGCGCGGCGAGTGCCGCGGACTCGGTCCGGTCGGTGCGGCTGAGGCGAGCCGCCAGGTAGGTGCCGCCGAGTTTGCCCGCGAGTGCGGCGCCCATGATCGCGGCGAACTCGGCGATACTGGCGCGGTCGAGTCCGCCCAGGTTCACCTGGAGGCCGGCCACGACGAAAAACGCGGGCAGGAAGATGCTGCTGAGCAGTTGGGCGCCGCTGTCGACGGCCGCGCGCAGTCGTCGGGGGAAGACGACGCCGAACAGGAACGCGCCGAAGATCAGATGCAACCCGATCCATTCGGTGGCGGCTCCGAGCAGTAGAGCGCCGGAGACGCCGATGAAGACCATATTGGCGGTGTTCTTCTCGGATCCGGTGCCCGCGAGGCGGTCCAGGGCGGGACGTACCGCCCACCACATCATCATGACCAGCGGAACGAACAGCAGCAATCGCCAGTGGTGGCCGAGGCCGGGTCGGGCGATGCCGATGACCACCGCCAGGACACACCAGGCGAGGATGTCGTCGAGTGCGGCGCAGGTCATGGCGGACTGGCCGAGTCGGGTGCCGAGCAATTTGCGGTCGTGCAGGATGCGCGCCAGCACCGGGAACGCGGTGACGGCGAGCGCGCAACCGATGAAGAGCGCGAAGCTGAGCTGGTTGCCGCCGTCGTGCCGGGCCAGCGCCCACAGCGCGATGACCGAACCGAGCGCGAACGGCGTGAGATAGGCCGACAGCGCGATCGCCGTGACCGACCGCCGCCGCCCGGCGACCGACCGGAGATCCATCTCGAGTCCGGCCGAGAACATGAAGATCATCACGCCGACGTTCGCGAACGCCGTGAGATACGAACGCGTGTCGTGCGGGAAGATCGTCTCCGACAGATGGACTCCGAGGACCGTGGGGCCCGCGAGTATGCCTGCCACGATCTCGCCGATCACCGGGGGCTGGCCCACCCTCGCGGCGAGCCAGCCCAGCAGGCGCGCGGCGGCCACGATCAGGACGAGATCCAGAAGCAAGAAGATCATTTGGTCGCTCGGCAAGGCCTCGACTCCGTTCGACATCGAGGACATCGCGGAAGCGGATTCGACACGGGCACGGGACATCCGCCTACCGCATCGATCGCAGCGCGGAACCCCCGAAACATGGACTGTCTGTTCTGCGACGATATCGCACCCGACCGGCCGGCGAGAGCGGACAGTGAGCTACGCCACCCTCACCGTGACCGCGCGCCTGCTGGCGCAAAGGAGTGCATCTCTGTCGCGGATCGTACTGGCTGGTCGCTCTTTTCGGCGGGAATACTTCCATCCATGGCTTGTGCCGGTCGGAGGGCGCAGCCGAGGGGAGTCGACGTTGTTCGAAGGTAAGACAGTACTCATAACCGGTGCGGCGACCATCATCGGCGCTGAAGTAGCCCGGGTATTCGCCGAATATTCCGCGAATGTCGTCCTGGGAGACATCGATACGGACGGGGGAGAGGAGGCGGCCGCGGCGATCGGCGACCGAGCCGTCTTCGTCCCCCTCGACCTGCGCAGCGACCCGTCGGTCAGGTCGTTCGTCGCAGCCGCGATCGACCGGCACGGACGGATCGACACGCTGGTCAACATCGCGTGCGTTTACGGTGACGACGGTCCCGGCACGGACGCGCGGGCCGAGTGGCTCGAGGTCCTGAACACCAACGTCGCCGGTACGGCGATGTTGTGCGCGGAGGCGCGCAGCGCCTTGCGCGACACGTCCGGGTCCATCGTCACCTTCACCTCGCCCAGCGGACGCGTCGCTCAGGCCGGGCGGATTCGATATCCGGTCAGCAAGGCCGCCCTGCTGCAACTGACCCGCAGTCTCGCATTGGAATACGCGGCCGACGGGATCCGGGTGAACAGTGTCTCGCCGGGCTGGACCTGGTCTCGCGTGATGAACGAGATCACCGAGGGGGACCGGGCCCGCACCGACGCGGTGGCGTCCCGGTTCCACATGCTGGGCCGGGCGGGCGACGCGCGCGAGATCGGCGAGGTGGCCGCCTTCCTCGCTTCGCCCAAGGCGAGTTTCGTGACCGGCGCCGAGTGGACCGTGGACGGCGGCTACTCGGCTCTCGGGCCCGAGCAGACCACTTCGGCGATCGAGCTTCTGCTGCGTGAGCGGCCGCCATCGCACGCACCTTCTCTGGCTTAGGAGTTCGGACAATGACTGCAGCAACAATCTCGGCGACATCCCTGCTGACCGCAGTGCGTTCGCTGACCCCCGACCTGGCGGCGCGTCGCAGCGAGATCGATGCCGAGCGCAAGCTCCCGATGGACATCGTCGAACGGCTCCGCGACATCGGCGTCTACCGCATGTGTTTCAGCGCGGAGATCGGCGGTCCCGGCTTGACTTCGCTCGAGCAATTGGAAGTCGTCGAGGCACTGTCCTACGGCGACACCGCCACCGGCTGGTGCGCCATGATCGGCGCCGCCACCGGCATCTACGCCGGATATCTCGACGAGCGGGCCGTCGCGGAGCTGATGCCGACGCAGGATCTGATCACCGCGGGACTGATCTTTCCGGCCGGCCGCGCCGAACGGGTGGCAGGCGGTTACCGGTTGACGGGACGGTGGAAGTTCGGCAGTGCGATCACGCACGCCGATCTGGTCATCGGCGGCGCTTTCGTGACCTCGGGCGGCCGCATGGAGGAGACCGCAGAGGGCGGGCCGCTCGTCCGGCTCTTCTTCATGCGCCGTGATCAGGTGGCCGTATTCGACACCTGGGATACAACGGGCCTGCGCGGTAGCGGCAGTAACGATTACGCCGTCGAGGATCTGTTCGTTCCCGAACACCATTCCTTCGCGTTCAGCGAACGCAAGAGCTGTCGCGGGAGGCTCTCCGAGCCGGAGGCTCTGGCCCGGATCATGCCGGGTGTGCCGCTGGGAACCGCCCGTGCGGCGCTGGACTACGTGCGCGGCCTCGCGGACGGGAAGATCGTGACCGCGACCCGACAGAAGTGGGCCGACAACTATCGTGCCCAGTACCTGCTCGGCGAGTGCGAGATGGAGTACATCGTCGCGCGCGGCGCCGTCGTGAACACGGTGGCGGAACTGTGGGACGCGCTGGACGGCAAGCGTTTCGCCGACCTGCCCACCGACCTGCGGATCGCGACCGCGCTGGCCAGAACGAACGCCTTCCGTGCCGCGCAACGGATCGTCACCCGGCTGTGCGAACTCGTCGGCACCGATTCGATCTACCGGCCCAATCCGCTCGACATCTGGTTGCGTGACACGAACACCATGGCACGGCACATCATCGCGCACGACCAGGTGATCCAGTCCACCGGAGCCTTCGTCCTGGGCGGCAGGCCGGAATTCCCCTTCGTCGTGGGTCTGGGTTGATCGCGATGGACATCGACAACCGCAAGCGGCTGCCGTCGTTGACCGGGCTGCGGTTCTTCGCGGCGTTCTCGGTCTTCGTCTTCCACGTGATGCTGCCCAACTCGCCGATACCGCCCTACAAGCCGGTGAATCTCTTCGCCGACCCGGATATCGCGTACGACGCGGCGTGGGTGGTCGGCAAGGCCGGTTTCCTGGGGGTCTCGTTCTTCTTCATCCTGAGCGGCTTCGTGTTGACCTGGTCGTGGAAACCGGGATCGAGCAAGCTGCAGTTCATCCGGCGGCGCGTGGTCAAGATATTTCCCAACCACCTGACGCTCTGGGTGGCGTCGATGGTGCTGTTCGCGGCGGCGATCACGCCGTGGAAGGCATGGCTGCCGAATTTCTTCCTGCTGCATGCCTGGTTCCCGCAGAACTATATCAATGCGGGTGTCAACACGCCGTCGTGGACATTGTCGTGCGAGTTGCTCTTCTACGTTCTGTTTCCGTTCCTGATTCCGCTGGTGCTACGTATCGACGGAAAGTATCTGTGGTACGGAGCCGCGGCGATGGTGGTCGGCATGGGCGTGATCGTACTGCTGACCGTATTCGTCATCCCGGGTTCCGAGAAATCGGAACTCACGCCCATACCGGTGCTGCAGCTATGGTTCGGATATCTCTTTCCGCCGACGCGTCTCTTCGAATTCTTTCTCGGCGTGTTCATGGCGAGAATAGTGGCGGAGGGCCGGTGGATACGGATTCCGTTGTGGGCGGCCGTGGCCGCGGTCGGCGCGGGATACGTGGTGGCGACGTACACGCCGTTCTACATCGGCTTCATCCTGGCAACCGCTGTTCCGCTCGCGCTGCTGATCGCGTCGGCGGCACAGTCGGACCTCGACGGTACCTCGAAATTCCTGTCCAGCCGGCTCTCCGTGCGGCTCGGCGAGATCTCGTTCGCCTTCTACATCTGTCAGGGCGTGACGCTGTTCTACGTCCGCCGGTTGATGAACGCCGCCACGTTCGGTGCTCCGGTCGCGGTGCTGTTGATTGTCGGCCTGTTCTGCCTGAATATTTTCGCCGCATGGTTGTTGTTCACCTTCGTGGAATCTCCGGCAATGCGCCGCTTTGCCCGGCCGAAACGACCTGCGGTCGCCGGAGAAAGGATGGCAGGCCAGACGCTCCGGAGTACATGATCGGCGGAGATCGAAATGCCTGTTCGGAGGCCCGTGGCGTTGCCACGGGCCTCCGATTCATTTGTATCCCCATGCCTGGCAATATGGTTGCCCTACCGTCCGGGCAGCGGTATCCTGATGGTGTTATAAACCACAGTTTAGATTGTGAATACGGGGGTTGTTTCATCGAATGGGCCACGTGATTCGGATTCGGCTGTGAGCATCGGGGCTCGCCGATCCTGGATATCGGATGAAATCCGGGATCCGAATCCGTGTCCTACTACGACGTTCTGATCGCAGGCAGCTACCGACGGCTCTTTTCGCGCTGATGGCGGAATTGTCACCGTGCGGTCCGTTGCGTGCGCTCGTTTGTGTGTCCGGAAGGTAGTAATGAGCACGACTGTCGACAACGGCTCCGAGCGCGTCCAGGAGCTCGGACGACCACGACTACACCACAGACCCGGCGACGACGTCGGATCCGTTGCTACGCAGATACTGCGCATCGTCTTCGCGCGCCGGCGCAGCGCGGAATCGAAGTCCCTGTGCGACCTGGCCCCGTGTGCGGACTGTTTCGCACCGCACCTGGGCAAGGTGATCCGATACCTCGAGGCCGGCGTGCCGGTCCACTTCATCATCCCCGCGTTCCCGGCGAAGTCGCGAAACCGCCGGAAGACGCTGGGGCGCTTGCCCGATAGGGCGGAGACCCTGGCGATCGAGTCACTGCAAGGGTTCTGCGATCAGATCTCGGCCGTCTACCGGCCGGGCGCCATCGTCACGATCTGCTCCGACGGCCACGTCTTCAGTGACGCATTGGGGATTCCGGACGGTCACGTCGACGACTACGGCGACGAACTGCGCCGCATCATCCGGTCGACCGGCGGGGGTTCCATCGGTCTGTACGGCCTGCGCGACGCCATGCCGGAGATGACCTGGGACGAACGCAGGCAGCGGTTGCTGAAGGAGTACTCCGACGGCATCGACGTGCTGCGTGAGGCGGTCCGGACCGATCCGGCGGCCCGGCGGATGTTCAACGGGATCCATCGCTTCATGGTCGAGGACAACGCCGTGCTGCTGCCCGAGTTGTCCGCCACGCAGCGGCGGAACCGATCGAAGGAGACGGCTTACGAGGTGGTGCAACGCAGTCAAGCGTGGAGCAGCCTGATGGCGGAGATCTTCACGGACGCGGTCCGGCTGTCGATCCATCCGCAGGCGAACCACTCCGAGAAGATCGGCTTCCATCTGCTGCGCACCCAGGACAGCTGGCTGACGCCGTGGCACGGCGTGGTGCTCGACGACGGAGCGAATTACACGCTGGTCAAGCGGATGCATGCCGAGGAACTGGGGGCGCGTGTGGTGTGGCGCAACAGCCGTCCCAGTCATTTCGTCCTCGGACGGATGCCCGAGACCGAAGCACAGCGAGGGTGAGGAGACCCATGACGAAAAGCGTGAACAAGGTCCTGCTGGACAGCGAGCCGCTGCGGCCCTTCGGCCGTCTGGTGGCGTCCGATACGGAGGGGCGCACCCTCGCCGACGTGCCGATCGAGGAGCTGCTCGCGCTGACGCTCCAGGCGAAAGTGGTGGTACTCCGCGGATTCGGCCTGCTCGACAAGCCGGAACTGGAAACCTATTGCCGCGCTGCGGGAGAGATCCTGCAGTGGAACTTCGGTTCGATCCTCGATCTGGTGGTCCGGGACACTGCCGAGAACTACCTGTTCGACAAAGGCGACGTCCCGTTCCACTGGGACGGCGCGTTCGCCGAGCAAGTGCCGCGGTTCTTCCTCTTCCAATGCGTGCGAGGAGAGGGCGCGGGCGGCGAGACCGTGTTCTGCGACAGTGTCCAGGCCTATCGGGACGCGCCGGAAGACCTGAGGCAACTGTGGGCACGAACCACGATCACGTACCGCACCGACAAGCTGGCGCACTATGGCGGCCTGGCCGAATGGCCATTGCTCGGCACCCATCCGGCGACCGGTGAGACGACGATCCGATATGCCGAACCACTGGATCCCGCGCGCTACGCCAATCCGCTGTTCTTGACCGTGGACGGCATCTCGGCCGAGGACGGCGTCCGGGTCATGGAGGACTTGCGCGAGCGGCTGCACGACGCTCGCTACTGCTACGCCCACGAGTGGCGGACCGGCGACATCGTGGTGGCCGAGAACCACGCGCTGCTGCACGGCAGGAATGCGTTCACCGGCTCGGTTACCCGGCATCTGCAACGCATCCAGATCATCTGAGCAATCGGCCATCAGAGAGGAATGTCAATGGCTACCCCAATCTCCAGACCGGCGGACGAGTACGACGTGGTGATCATGGGCGGTGGTCCCGCCGGGTCCACGCTCGCCGCGATGCTCTGCCGCGACACCGATCTTCGTGTGGCGATCTTCGATCGCGAGGTGTTCCCCCGGGAGCACATCGGCGAATCGGGTGCGCACCCTTTGGTCCCCGTTCTGCAAGCGAGCGGCGCGCTGGAGAAGGTGCTCGCGAGTGAGTGCTGGATCCAGAAATTCGGCGGAATCTACCAGTGGGACACCGCCCGGCCGTTCGTCGGCTTCTTCGAGCACGCCGACTACCTGGTCGACGGCGTCTACCGGTGGTCGGTGCACGTCAATCGCGCCGAATTCGACACGGTGCTGCTCGAGCACGCCGAAGCCTGCGGCGCCCACGTCTTCCAGGGCGTGCGGGTCGTGCGGTTCCTCCCCGGCGACGGCAAGGCCACGGTGGTGCTGGAAGACGGAACCGAGGTCGCCGCAGGCTATTTCGTCGACGCGTCCGGCCGGGCGAATCAGGTCGCCGCCCGCGGTTCACAGCGCGACAAGCAATGGCTGTCGGATTACCGCAACGTGGCCGTCTGGTCGCACTACCGCAACTGCGTGCCCGCACAGCGGGCGGCGGGCGACTGGAACGTCTTCCGCGACGACGACTTGTCACCGATCTACGCGGTGGCCTTCGAGCACGGATGGGTGTGGTACATCCCGACGCCTCGGTTGGTCGACGGCACCCGGGAAACCGTGTGGTCCATCGGCATCGTCACCAACCCGGAGTCGATCGCCCGCGTGGACCTGCGTGATCCGGACATCTTCCTGAAGACGATCAAGTCGATTCCGGTGCTGCAGGATCTGGTGGCGAACGCGGAGCCGATTCGTGCCGAGATGCTGACGGCCACCAACTATTCCCGGGTGAGCGAATGCTTCGGCTCGTACGAGGATCGGTGGATGGCGGTCGGGGACGCGTCGTACTTCGTCGATCCGCTGTTCTCCTCCGGAATGTCCTTCGCCGTCACCCAAGCCTGGGCGGCCGCGTTGGTCCTGCGCAAGACGTTCGACAAGGACCTGGACGAGCGATCGAAGGAAGACCTCTGGCGTAATTACGACGTCGAGTGGCGCGGCATGGCGCAGACCTGGGCACTGAGCATCGACCAGTGGTATCACGAGATCTCACGCTCGCATCCGGACAGCCCCTACTGGAGCGCGGAAGGCCGGCGAGTGGAGGCCGACAACGCCACCGAGGGGACGTTCCAGGCGTTGCTGAACACCGCGCTGGTGCCCGACCTGCTGAACATCATGACCAAGGGCTCCCGCGACCCGCGTGACCTGGCCACCGAGGGGCCCTACCTGCGAGCCTTCACCGCCGCCGACGCGGTCGACCTGGCGGCCGGCGACATCGTGGCGCTGTCGCCGGACGCGCGCATCCGCGCAGGCGTGGCAGCGGACATTCCGGGCTTCAAGGGGATGTCGCCGCCGTTCGAGATCCCGCAGGAGGCGCGCGACGGGCTGGCCATGTACTGGCGCGACCCCATCGCGAACAGCGATGCGGCGCCGTCGCCGCTCGCCGACACCGTTCCCTGCTACCGGATCTACTCCGCGGCCGACCCGGGCGTCGAGGTGCGGTGCCTGGAGCGGGATGGGGGTGAAGAGCTGTGGGAAACGCTGAACCGTGGTCCCGCCCGGTGGTCGGAGCTGGCGCCCCGGTTGACGGTGCTGCAGGGACGAGCCTTGAAGCGCTTGATTCGCGCCGGATTGGTGGTGGCCGGGCCGGAAGCGGAACAGCGGGTCGGCTAGGTCCGAGGCATGAGGTCATTGGCTGTTCTGGCCGTCGACGACGTGATTCCGTTCGATCTCGCGGTCCCGCTGGAAATCTTCGGCCGGACCCGGCAGGAGGACGGAACCGCGGCGTACGAGGTCCAGGTCTGCGGGGTGAACTCCGACGTTCCGTCGAAGTTCTTCGGGATCTCATGTCTGGGCGACATCGAATATCTCGAGGAGAAGGCCGAGACCATCGTCGTGCCGGGAGCGATGAGTTACCGGTCGCGGCCGTCGGATCGGCTGCGCAAGGCGTTGGTGCGGGCCCACGAACGTGGCGCGAGGGTGGCATCGATCTGCTTGGGGGCGTTCACCCTCGCCGCCGTCGGGTTGCTCGACGGACGGCGGGCGACCACGCATTGGATGGCCGCCACCGAACTGTCGCGAAGCTATCCGCGGGTCCGCGTGGATCCCACGGTGCTGTATGTGGACAACGGGGGCATCCTGACCTCGGCCGGTGCCGCGGCTGGGCTCGATCTGTGCCTCCATATGGTGCGGCAGGACTACGGGACCGCCGTGGCGGCGGCTACCGCCCGGCTCTCGGTCATGCCACTGACCCGGGACGGGGGGCAGGCGCAGTTCATCGCGGAACGTCCGCGATCGGAGGCGGACAGCAAGTCCATCAATCCGACCTTGGAGTGGGCGGAAACGATGCTCGGTGAGAAGATCACCGTGCTGGATCTCGCGGATCGAGCCGGAGTCAGCAAGCGCACGCTGATCCGGCGCTTCCACGAGCAGGTCCGGATGACACCGAACGAGTGGCTCCAGACCGCCCGGGTGCGCAAGGCCCAAGTGCTGCTCGAGACGACCATCCTCACGATGGAATGCATCACCGATCGAACGGGGTTCGCCTCGGTGGCCGCATTCCGGAAAGTCTTCCGCAAGACCGTGGGGGTGACGCCTCAGGCGTACCGGCGGGCCTTCCGCTGACCGGTCGCGCGGCCTGGTAACCGGTGCTCGCCGTGGATTCGCGAAGAGAATCCGAATCCGCGGCGAGAACACTTGGGTACCGGTCGTTTTCGAAGACCCGCCCGGGCGCCGCGGTGTCCGGGTGTTTTCGTGGTTGCCGGAACGTGGTTCATAGTTGGTGCTCGGGTCCCCACGGCGAAGGAGATCATGGTGCCAACCGCGAATTTCGGTACGAAGGACGATCCCGGTTTCGAGTTGCGGCAGAGTCCCGATCTGATCGCGGTGCGCACGCACAGCGGTCGGGGGATCCGGCGGCAGTCGGGATCGGTGCGCACGCCGCTCAGCGGTGAACTCGACGACGCGACACTGGTACAGGCCTACCCGGAGGCAGGGGTCGAGGTCTATCGGCTCCCCGCGGGTTCACGGTCGGTGGAGGAACGCAAGGAGGCGCTCGACGCCGCGCCGGAGGTGCGCTTCGCCGGACATGTGCTGGTGGACCCGGCCACCGGCGAACCGGTGCTCTATACGGAGAACATCTTCGTGAAATTCGTCGACCGCGTCGACCATGAGCACTGCCTCGCCGTCCTGAACGCGGCGGAACTGACTGTGCGGCGGGCGGTGTCGTATGCGACCAACGCGTATTTCACGGCCGCGCCCGAGGGCACCGGCCAGCGGGTCTTCGACATCGCCACCTCGCTGCTGACGCGCGAGGACGTCGAATACTGCCATCCGGAGCTGATCCGGCACCGGGCCAGGAAGACGATCTTCCCCCAGCAGTGGCATCTGAAGAAGACCACCATCGGCGGTGTCGTGGTCGACGCGCACGCGGCGGTGGAAGCCGCGCACGCGGTCACCCGGGGGGCCGGGGTGACGATCGCCGTCATCGACGACGGCGTCGACATCGACCACCCCGAATTCGCCGGCGCCGCCAAAATCGTCGCGCCCCGGGATGTCACGGCGAACAGCAGCGATCCGCGTCCGAAGGACACCTACGGCACCGGCCCGGACAACGGGGACAACCACGGCACCGCGTGCGCCGGCGTCGCGTGCGCCAACGGCACGGCCGGTGCCTCCGGGGTCGCGCCGGAAGCGGCGCTGATGCCGATCCGGCTCGCCTCCGGGCTCGGCTCACAGGCCGAGGCGGAGGCTTTCGGGTGGGCCGCCGAGCACGGGGCCGACGTCATCTCGTGCAGCTGGGGCCCAGCCGACGGCAAGTGGTTCCAGCCGGACGATCCGGTGCACAACCGCGTCGCTGCGCTGCCCGCGAGCACCAGGCTGGCGATCGAACACGCCGTCACCACCGGACGCGGCGGCAAGGGCTGCGTGGTGCTGTTCGCGGCGGGCAACGGCAACGAATCCGTCGACAACGACGGCTATGCCAGTTTCGCGAAGGTGATCGCGGTCGCGGCGTGCAACGACACCGGCAAACGCAGCGTCTACAGCGATTTCGGCAAGGCGGTGTGGTGCGCGTTCCCCAGCAGCGACTTCGGGCACCGGCCTTTCGGACATCCCGACGCCCTGACGCCCGGGATCTGGACGGTGGATCGGCACGGCGCGAGCGGCTACAACCCCGGCACGGTGGCGGCGGGTGACGCGGCGGGCGACTACACCAACGACTTCGGCGGAACCTCCAGCGCGTGCCCCGGCGCGGCCGGTGTAGTGGCCCTGATGCTGTCGGTGAACCCGGATCTCACCTGGGAGGCGGTGAAGAACCTGCTCAAAGGCGCCTGCGACAAGATCGACCCGCAGGGCGGCGGCTACGGGACCGACGGGCACAGCGACAAATACGGGTACGGCAGGCTGAACGCGCTCGCCGCCGTGCGGGCGGCCGGGCCCGGCGCCGCCGAGCCCTCGGCGGGTGCGGTGCTCACCGTGGGAGGAGACTGAGCGGGTGGCGGCCAACGGTGTTCGGCTGATCGTGGTGGACGCCGCGAACGTCGTCGGTTCGCGGCCCGACGGGTGGTGGCGGGATCGCTCCGGCGCCACCCGGCGACTGCTCGAGCGAATGACCGGGCTGCGCGCGCGTCTGGCGGAAGCGGCCGAGGTGGTCGTGGTGCTCGAGGGGGCGGCGAAGGCCGCGGTCGACGCGGGGGAACCTTCGTCCGGCGGCGTGTGCGTGGTGTGCGCGGACGGGTCGGGGGACGACGCGATCGTCGGGGTTGTGGCCGCTGCGCGGGCGGAGGATAGCAGCCGTCCGGTGACGGTGGTGACGGCTGATCGGGGACTGCGTGATCGCGTCGCGGCCGCCGGTGCGGAGACGGTGGGTCCGACCTGGCTCCTGGACCGCCTGGGGTCGTGATCGGCGGGCGCCCGGAGCTCGGTATCGCATTGGTACACCTCCGGCGTTTCACCCATTTGTCCAGTCCGTTTTGCGGCACTCTGAGCGGTATGACCGCCTCCGACGCCGTGGGGATGCCGTTGCTCTACCTGGTCGAGATCTCCGAGCCGGGCTACTTCAACCGGCCGTGGTGGAAGATCGCCAGCACCGGCGCGCCGAGTCAGGTGCACGCCGCGCTCAGTGAACTCGCCGTCCGGGTCGAGCGCGACATCCAGCGCGCCGGCGGGGCGCGCCGGTGCTGGTACCGCTACGACGTGCGATGGCCCGACGGAGCGGTGCTCGAGTGTTTCCAGGGTGCGATTCGATCGGTGCTGATTCCTGGCGAATTGCGCTGCCTGGCCGTCGCCGTGACCTCGGCGACGACCGTGGCCGCGCGCACGGGCGAGCGTCCGCGGTACTGATCTCGCGACGCATCCTGGCGAGACGGGCGGAGCCCCGAGGGCTTCTCGGGGCTCCGCGCGTGCGGCGTGGCTCAGTCGAGCAGCGCCGGTTGTTTGGCGCCTTCCGTCCGGGCCGCGGTGCCTGCCTCGGCCTGCATCGAGTCGAGGGCGGGATCGATGTCGATCGTGCGACGCAACGGCCGGTTCGGCAGCAGCGCTGCCGCGATGAGCGCGACGACCGTCGCGGCCGCGGCGATGAGGAAGATCCGCCCGGTCGCGTCGCCGTAGGCGGCGCGGATGATGGTCGCGATCGGCGCGGGCAGGGCATCGAGATCCAGGTTGCTGCCGCCGGAGGACTTGGTCTGGATACCGAGCTCGGCGAATCCCTCCGCCGATAGTTCGCCGACCCGGGTGGCCAGCACCGAACCCAGCACCGAGACCCCGATCGCGCCGCCGAAGGTACGGAAGAAGGCGACACTGCTCGACGCGGCGCCGATGTTGTACACGCTCACGGTGTTCTGCACGGCCAGGACCAGGTTCTGCATCATCATGCCGACACCGAACCCGACGACGGTGATGTATCCGCCGACCAGCCACAGGCTCGTCGCGTGATCAATGGTCGACAGCAGGGCGAATCCGGCCACCAGCAGCGCGGCGCCTGCGACCACGAAACCCTTCCACTTACCGCGCCGGGTGATCAGCTGGCCGGAGCCGACCGAGGCGATCAGCATGCCGGCGACGAGCGGGATGGTCAGCACGCCGGCCGCGGTCGGGGAGTAGCCGCGCGCGGTCTGGAAGTACTGGCCCAGGAAGGTGGTCGCGCCGAACATGCCGACGCCGACCGCGATGGAGGCGATGATCGCGAGGCCGGTGGTGCGTTCGGTGACGATCGGCAGTGGGATGATCGGCGACGCGGCGCGCGACTCCACCCACACGGTCGCGAGCAGCAGCAGCACACCGGAACCGACATAGATCGCCGATTCCCGCGACATCCACTCGTAGTAGCCGGCCTTGCCGGCGAACGACACCCAGATGAGCAGCACCGAGACACCTCCGGTCAGCAGCGCCGCGCCGAGCCAGTCGATCGACACGCCCTCCTTGCGGTCGGTGGGCAGCCGCAGCGTCCGCTGCAGCAGCACCAGCGCGATCACGGCCAGTGGCACGCACACGAAGAAGCACCAGCGCCAGCCCAGCGGGCTGTCGACGATGACACCGCCGAGGACGGGTCCGCCGGACATCGAGACCGCCATGACGGCGCCCATGTACCCGGAGTAGCGCCCGCGTTCGCGCGGCGCGACGATGGAGCCGATGATCGCGACGACGAGCGCGGTCAAGCCGCCCATGCCGATGCCCTGGATGACGCGCGCGACCAGCAGCAGGGCGACGTTGCCCGCGAATCCGGCGATCACCGAGCCGAGGACGAAGACGACGATGGCCGACTGGACCAGTGCCTTCTTGTTGAACAGGTCGGCGAACTTGCCCCAGATCGGCGTGGAGGCCGCGTTGGCCAGCAGCGCCGAGGTGATGACCCACGCGTAGGCGGTCTGCGAGCCCTGCAGGTCGCCGATGATGGTGGGCAGCGCGGTCGCGACGATCGTCGTGCTCAGTAGCGCTGTGAACAACGCCGCGAGCAGTCCGGTCATCGCTTCCAGGACTTCGCGGTGGGTCATCGCGTACGGGTCGCGTCGCGTCACCGACTCGACTGAACTAGACATCTACTTCCTGACTCTCTTTCGAAACCGGCTGGTGGGCGTGCACGGCGCCGCTCTGCGCGTGCGCGGTCAATGCGTTGCGGAGCTTCTGCACGGCGGTGCAGGCGGCCTCGGCGTCGTCTTCGCTCCAGTCGGCGAGGACGTTCTGCAGGCCCCGCGCCCGTGAACCGCGAACGCGGTAGAGCAGATCGCGGCCCTCGTCCGTCACCCGGATGAGGGTGGCCCGCCCGTCGGTGGGATCGGCGTGCCTGCTGATGTAGCCCGCACCGACGAGTTCGGTGACGTGCCTGCTCAGCGCGCTCGGGCTGATGCACAGGTCCATGGCGAGGTCCACCTGCCTGCACGGGCCTTTCGACTCGAGGGTGCCGAGCACCCCGATGCCACCCGGGAGAAGGTGTCCTTCCTCAGGGTGCGCGAGTGCGACGCGGATTGCCCGGCCCATCAGATAGAGCTCTTTGATCAGGCTCTGAGCCGTATCGGGTGAGACCGCCATGTCCCCCTCCAGACGAGATAAGTTGCTTGCGCTATGCAACTATATAGTAATTGCTAGTGCTAAGCAAATAGTGGCTCGGAGTGGTGTGGTTCATGGAGCCGGGGGGTAGCAGCCACGTAGCTAACGTAGGCACGGCAACGCACCCCAGGGTGGGCCCATGCCCACCCACAGGTTTGCCGGATCCTCCCTGAGGTCCCTGGTTCTGCGGACATAGGCGGCGAAAAGTAGTAGCCGACCCCAGACGCCGACCCCTACCGAGGAACCACGAGATGCAGCCGACTTACGTTCACCACGTCAGGCAGCAAATTTCTGATTATGGGACGACCAGGTCGTACACCTACCTGCACGAGGCAGGGCGCGAGCTACGCGAAGAGGTCCTCACCTACCTCGAGCTCGACCACGACGCGCGAGCCGTCGCCGCCTGGCTGGCCGACCGTCCGGAGGCGGCGCAACCGGTCGTGCTGCTCTATCACGACGGGCTGGCCTTTCTGCGGGCGTTTCTCGGCTGCCTGTACGCGGGCGTGATCGCCGTACCCGCTCCCTTGCCGCACGACGAGCGCAGCGCCCACCGCGTCGCGGGCATCGTGTCGGACTCCGGCGCGGAGCTGGTGCTCACCACCGGTGATGTGCGACCGCTCCTCGAGACCGCGCTCAGCGCGGCCGTCGTCGCCACCGATGGCCCGCTGGGCGACCCCGGCGAGTGGCGTATGCCGGATATCGGCCCGGAAACGATCGCGTTCCTCCAGTACACGTCGGGTTCGACCGGCGACCCGAAGGGTGTTGTCGTGACGCATCGCAACCTGATGCACAACGAAGCGGCCATCACCGCGATCGGGTTCGACGACGAGTCGGTCGCCGTCAGCTGGATCCCGCACTTCCACGACATGGGCCTGATCGGCATGCTGCTCGGATCGTTGTATATCGGGGCGGATCTGGTGTTCATGGCGCCGACCACCTTCCTCAAGCACCCGGTGCGCTGGCTGCGGGCCATCGGCGACTACCGCGCGACTTTGACCGCCGCACCGAACTTCGCCTACGACCTGATCGCGCGCCGGGTGACCGACGAACAGCTGGCAGAACTCGACCTGACCACCCTCGAGATCGCGATGAGCGGTGCGGAGCCGATCCGCGAAAAAACCATCGCGGCCGTCACCGAGCGTTTGGCACCCGCGGGGCTGCGGCCGACGGCGTTGCTGCCCGCCTACGGGCTGGCCGAGGTGACACTGCTGGCGGCCGTCGGGTCCATCGACGCGGAGCCGGTGTACCTCGACGTCGGCCGCGAAGCGCGGCTGGTCGGCTGCGGCCGGCCGGCCCATGGCCTCGACATCCGCATCATCGACCCGGATACCCGGCGGCAGCTGCCGGAGGACACCGTCGGAGAGATCTGGATCGGCGGCGGGAGTGTCGCCGCGGGCTACTGGAACCGCCCGGAGGAATCCCGCGAGACATTCGAGGCGTACCTCGGAGCCGACGGGCCCTTCTTGCGCACCGGCGACCTCGGCCTGCTGCACGGGGGTGAGCTGTTCGTCACCGGGCGGCGCAAGGACCTTCTGATCGTCAACGGCCGCAACCTGTATCCGCAGGACGTCGAGGAACTGGTGCGCGGCCTGCATCCAGCGCTCGGCGCCGCCGGTGTCGCCGTCTCCGTCGACGCGGGCGGCCGGGAACGGCTTGTCGTGGTGCAGGGCGTCAAGACGGCACGCCAGGGCGCCACCACGCTCGCCGAGCTGGCTTCCGCGATCAAGATCGCGGTCGCCCGCGGGTTCGACGTGGCGGCACCGAACGTGGTGCTCGTCGAGCCCCACTCCGTACCGCGCACCACCAGCGGGAAGGTCCAGCGCAGTGCGGCGCGGGAGGCGTTCTCGGCGCATCGCGTCGAGGGCGTCCTGCACGACGACCTCGAACCGGCGCTGCGCCGGGCCATGACCGCCTGACCGACCGAAATCCGCCGAGGAGCCCAAACATGTTCAGCAGCACGATTACCCGTTCGACCACGATCCAGGATTGGCTCGTCGAGCGCGTGGCCGACTACACCGAACGCGCCCCCCGCGAGGTGGATCCGGTCGTCCCGCTCGCCGAGCTGGGCTTGGATTCCGTTTCGGCGGTGACACTGTGCGGCGAGATCGAGGACCGGTGGTCGCTCGAGGTCGACCCGGTGCTGGTCTTCGAGTACCCCACCATCGCCGACATCGCCGCCTACCTCGCCGCCGAGTTCACCCTGGCCGCATGACCGACATCGCTATCGTCGGCATCGACTGCCGATTCCCCCAAGCGCCTGATCCGGCCGCGCTGTGGCGGCTGCTGATGGATGGACGTGACGCGATCTCCGAGGTCCCCTCGAGCCGCTGGAACGCCGCCGACTTCCACGATCCGGCCGGTGCCCCCGGCACGATCAACACCCGCAGCGGCGGCTTCCTCGACGACGCGGACGCGTTCGACGCCGAGTTCTTCGGTATCGCCCCGCGGGAAGCCGAGGCGATGGATCCGCAACAGCGGCTGCTGCTGCAAGCCACCTGGCGGGCTTTCGAGGACGCCACACTCGACCCGCGCGGCGAGGCGGGTTCGCGAACCGGCGTTTTCGTCGGCGTGATGGCCAACGAATGGGCCAACCTGCAGATGAGCGACTACGCCGCGATCACGCCGCAGCACGGCTCCGGCAACGGGTACTTCATGACCGCCAACCGGCTGTCCTACCAGTTCGATCTCGAGGGGCCGAGTGTCGCGGTCGATACGGCCTGCTCGTCGTCGCTGGTCGCGGTCCATCTCGCCTGCGGCGCACTGGCTTCCGGCGAGTGCGACCAGGCGGTCGCCGGTGGGGTCAACCTCGTGCTCACGCCCGCGGTCGGGGTCTTCTACACCCAGGCGGGTCTGTCCGCGCCGGACGCGCGGTGCAAGCCGTTCAGCGGCAGCGCCGACGGAATCGTGCGCGGGGAGGGCGTGGCGGTGCTCGTGCTGCGGCGGCTCGCCGACGCCCAGGCGGCGGGCCTGCCGATCTACGCGGTGATCAAGGGCAGCGCGGTCAATTCCGACGGGCGCAGCAACGGCATCACGGCGCCGAACCGGTGGGCGCAGCAGCAGGTGATCGGCGAGGCGTGCGAGCGCGCCGGGGTGCGGCCCGAGCAGGTGGACTTCCTCGAGGCACACGGCACCGGAACAGTGCTCGGTGACATGATCGAGGTCAAGGCGCTGGGACAGCTGCACGGGCGGGACCGGACACGGCCGTGTGGAATCGGTTCGATCAAGGGCAATCTCGGCCACACCGAGGGCGCCGCGGGCGTGGCGGGCCTGATCAAGGTCGCCCTCGGCCTGTGGCACGGCGTCGTACCGCCGTCGCGGTTCGCCGATCAGGAGAACCCGCGCCTGCGCATGGCGCAGCAGGGGCTGCGGCTGCTCGCCGAGCCCATGCCGCTGGCGGGTCCCGGCTACGGCGGAGTCAGCAGCTTCGGCATCGGCGGCACGAACGCCCATGTCGTGCTGGGCAGCGCCCCCGCCGCCGCAACGCCGACGGCGTCCGGCGGGGGAGTGCTGACGGTCTCGGCGAACGACGCCGAAGGGTTGCGGCGCAATGCTCATCGCCTCGCCGATGCCTTGGCCGCCTGCTCGCCGGACCATTTCGCGCAACTCTGCTGGACGAGCAACCACGTCAAGGCGTCCGGGCGCGCCCGGCTCGCCGTGGTCGCCGCCGATCGTGACACCGCGATCGCGCGGTTGCGCGACGGCACCGAAACCGGGGTGGTGCGCCCGCTCGGCGTCGGCTGGATGTTCACCGGGCAAGGATCGCAATTCGCGGGCATGGCGCGTGCGCTGAACGCGGCCAGTCCGTTGTTCCGGCGCGCGCTGGAACTGGTCGACCAGGCCATGCGGGCCCCGCTCGGTCGCTCCGTGCGCGAGCTGATGCTCGACGAGCACATCGAGCTCGACCGCACCGATCTCGCGCAACCTGCGATCTTCGCGATGGAGTACGCCGTGGCGAAATCGCTCGCCGACGCCGGCGTTCGTCCCGCCTGGGTGCTCGGGCACAGCATCGGCGAGTTCGCGGCCGCGGCGGTGGCGGGCGTGTTCGACCTGGACGACGCCTGCCGTCTCGTCGTCGCGCGCGGCGAGCTGATGCAGCGGTTGCCCGCGGGCGGTGCGATGCTCGCCGTGCGGGCGGACGCGGACGACCTCGCCGACCTGCTCGCCGATCGTTCCGGGGTCGCGATCGCCGCGATCAACGGACCGAAGGAGATCGTGTTGTCCGGCGCCGCCGAGGCGATCGACCGGGTGCGGGAGGCACTCGCGGCGCGCGGGGTGGGCGCCAAGGCGCTCACCGTGTCCCACGCCTTCCACAGTCCGCTGATGGATCCCATGCTCGAGCGGTTCGAGGCCGTCGCCCGCGAATGCGTCTATCGCACGCCGGCTCTGCCCCTCTACTCGACCGTGCGCGGGCGCCTGCTCGAGGCCGACGAGCCGATGGACGCCGCGTACTGGACCGAGCACGTCCGTGCCACCGTCCGATTCGGCGCGGCCGTCGAGGCCGCGCTCGGCACCGATCCAAGCCATGTCGTCGAGATCGGGCCGCGTCGCATCCTCACCGGGCTGGTCGGCCGCGTCCGCCCGGATCTCGCGGCGCGCTGCCTGACACCCAGCCCGGGGCCGGGCGCGACCGGCGACGAGCTCGCCGCCACCGTCGCGGCCCTGTATCGCGACGGCCTCGACCCCGAGTGGGACCGGCTCTACGAACCCGAACAGCGCGTCCGGCGTCGGCTGCCCGGCTACGAGTTCGCCACCGGCCAGCGCTTCTGGCTCGAACCGAGCACTACGCCTGCGCCCTCCGCAGCACCAGAGGAAACTTCGATGGACCAGTTGATCGCACTCTTCCGTGAACAGAACGCCGTACTGGCGAGCCTGGTGGGCGCTCCGCCCGCCGGGCGCGTCCCGCAGGTGGGTAGCGCTGCGCCGGCGGCACAAGCGGCCGCGGCGCGGACCACCGCCGCGGACCGGCCGGTCGACGCGGAAGCCGTCGCGGGTGTCGTCCGCGCCGAGTTCGCCAGGGTGAGCGGGTTCCCGGCCGATCGGCTCCGCGAGGCCCAAACCCTCGGCGACGACCTGGGCTTCGACTCGCTCATGCTGACCGATCTGATCGCCGCGCTCGTTCGCAAGCTGCCCGCGGTGACCATCGACCCGGCCCGGTTCACGCCCACGACGACGCTCGGTGACGTCCTCGCCTACGTCACCGGACAGGCGGGCGCGCCCGCGCCGCGGCAACCCGAACCCGTCCCTGCCGAAGCGCCCGAACCCCAGCGCACGGCGGTCGAGCCGGAGTACCGGATCGCGGACTTCGCGGAGGTGAAGGCGCTCGCCGAGCGGGTCTCCGGCGCCGAAGCGCTCGGCTTGCGCAACCCCTACTTCTTGATCAACGACGGCGTCACCCGGGACACCTCCGTGGTCGACGGCGCGCCCGCGATCAACTTCTCCAGCTACAACTACCTCGGATTGTCCGGCCATCCGGCGGTCGTCGCCGCCGTGCAAGACGCGGTGGCGCGCTACGGCAGCTCGTGCTCGGCCAGCCGGATCCTCTCCGGCGAGAAGCCGGTGCACCGCGAACTCGAGGCGGAACTCGCGGGCCTGCTCGGCACCGAGGACGCCATCGCGCTGGTCGGCGGCCACTCCACGAACGTCACGATCATCGGGCACCTGGTCGGGCCGGAGGACCTGGTGATCCACGACAGCCTCGCCCACGACAGCATCATGCAGGGCTGCAAGCTGTCGGGCGCGACGCGCCGTCCGTTCCCGCACAACGACCACGCCGCCCTCGACGAACTGCTGACCGAGATCCGCCACCAGTACCGGCGGGTGCTGATCCTGATCGAGGGCGTCTACAGCCAGGACGGCGACATCCCGGACCTGCCCGCGATCATCGCGGTGAAGAAGAAGCACAAGGCGCTGTTGATGATCGACGAGGCGCACAGCGTCGGCGTGCTTGGCGCGGGCGGCGGCGGCATCGGCGAGCACTTCGGCGTCGATCGCGGTGATGTCGAATTGTGGTCCGGGACCACGTCGAAAGCGCTGGCCGGGTGCGGCGGCTACGTCGCGGGCAGCGCGGAGCTGATCCGCTTCTTGAAGTACACGACGCCGGGCTTCGTCTACAGCGTCGGCATGACGCCGATGAACGCGGCCGCCTCGGCCGCGGCCATCCGGCAGCTGCGGTCCGAGGGCGAACCGCTGGAACGTTTGCGCCGCAACTCCCGGCTGTTCCTGCGGCTGGCCAGGGAGGCGGGCATCGACACGGGCGACAGCCACGACACGCCGATCATCCCGTGCATCGTGGGTGACTCGCTGAAGACGCTGAAACTGTCGAACGCCCTGCTGCGCCGCGGCGTCAACGTCAACCCGATCCTGTACCCGGCGGTACCGGAGCACCTCGCGCGCCTGCGGTTCTTCGTCACCGCCTGCCATACCGAGGATCAGATCCGCGAAACGATCAAGATCCTCACCGAGGAATTGGCCGTGCTCACCGAGAACTGACGCCCGATCCGGCTCTCGCGATCGGACCGGAACACGCGGCGATGCCGACTGGGGCGATCCGAACAGTTGCGTCATGTCCCGCGCCGCGCACCGGACCGCTGTAGCATCACCCGAGGTGCTATCGCTCCAGCTCAGATGGGTTGCGGGGACGTCATGGAGTGAGCAGACGATGAGGGCCGGGCGCGATGTCCGCTGCCCCGGGCAGGGATTCGGACATCGTCGGCGGAGTCGGACCGGAGTCTACGGGCGCCGTGCGTGTGATCCACCGGATGAGGGTTGCAGCGACGATTCGGCTTCCGTCGCGTGCGGCCGGTCGACTGCCGATCCGGCAGCGCACCGCGACGCCGAGCCGATCGGGCTACCGCGGCGGACGAGGCCGGAAGCCCCGCCGCCGACCGCAGCGACCGCATCGGAGGTATGGGGCAGCGATGATTCGTTGGATCGTGCGAACCGTGATCGCCCTGACGGTCGTCACCGGTTCGTGGTTCGCGGGTATCCCGGCGTCCGTGGTCGCGTCGGCGCCGCTGGAGGTGCTGGTGACCGGCGGCTCGATCTCCGGTCGCGTCGTCGACGGAACCGTCGAATACCTGGGCATCCCGTTCGCCGCGTCCACCGGAGGCTCAGCGCGGTTCGGCCCGCCGCGTCCGGTTCCGCCGTGGCCCGGCGTGCGCCCCGCGCGCGACCACGGGCCGCAGTGTTCGCAGAACGGATACCTGCCCGGTCTACCGCCGCTCGGCCCCACCAGCGAAGATTGCCTGACCATCGACGTATACGCGCCGGACCGCGCCCGGGAGCGCCCGCTGCCCGTCATGGTGTTCCTCCACGGTGGCGGCTATATCAACGGCTCCAACAGCGAATACGACGGACCCACCCGGATGGCCGCCGACGGCGACGTCATCGTGGCCATCCCCAATTACCGCCTCGGACCGTTCGGCTTCCTGTCGCTGCCCGAACTCACGGCCGAATCCGGCGGCGCCACCGGAACGGCCGGTATCCAGGACCAGCAAGCCGCTCTGCGGTGGGTGCGCGACAACGCGCCCGCCTTCGGCGGCGATCCGGGCAATGTCACGATATTCGGTGAGTCGGCCGGCGGCGTGAGCGTCTGCACGCATTTCGCCGCACCCGGGTCCGACGCCCTGTTCGCCAAAGCGATCGTGCAGAGCGGCGCCTGCGCGCAAGCGCCCCTGGCCCCCATCGATCCGGCTGACGCCTTCGCGCGCTCGCGGCGCTATGCGGAGCGCGTCGGATGCGCCGACGCCGCAACCCGGCTGGCCTGCCTGCGCGCGCTGCCCCCGGCGACCCTCCTGGACGCGCCGAACGTCGAATCCGACGGGCAGACTCCCATCTGGGTGCCGAGTATCGACGGTGTCGTCATCACTCGGACACTCGACGCGGCCCTGACGGGAGACGTGAGGAAGGCGCCGCTGATCGTCGGGAGCACCAGCGCGGAAGGCGCACTGAGCGTCGCCGAAACCGACTATGCCGTCGGCCATGTCCCGGACGCGGCAAGCTATGAACGTTACGTGCGCGAGTCTTTCGGCGCCGACGCCGACCAGGTGCTGGCTCGATATCCGCTCGCCCGGTACCCCTCACCGGCGGCTGCCCAGATCGCCGTGATCACCGACAGCCGATTCGCCTGTCCGGCGCTGATCACCAGCCGGACGGCGCGCGAGGCCGGCCATCCACTGTGGCAGTACGAATTCGATCAGGCGCCCCTCGGTGCGGCCGATCCGATTCTGCCCGGGGCCTTCCACTCCTCCGAGTTGTTGTATCTGTTCACCAGATTCATGGGACTGCCGATTCCCTGGACCGGAGCGTCCGCCGCGTTCGCCGCGCAGATGCAACGATGGTGGACCACCTTCGCTCATACCGGCGACCCGAACGCTCCCGGCTCGCCGCAATGGTCGGCCTGGCCGGAATCGGCCGGGCAGGGCACCGACGGGCCCGCGCTGACCATGCGCGCGACCGGCAGTTTCATGACGGACGATTTCGCCGCCCGCCACGACTGCGCGTTCTGGTCCGGACGTTCGCGCTGACGCGCTCTCACACCCGCGGGAGGACGTCTCGGGAGCGCGAAAATCGCTTTCCGACCGTACTTTTCGCTGCTTTCCGAATTTCGTCCTTGTTCCATGGCGACGCGCTGGGTTATGGTCGTCGCGATGACTGCCGGGTCGGCGACACGCCGCACACAGAACGGTTACCCGGCCGCGCTGTGATCTTCCGGCGGGCCAGGGGCCCGCCCGCCTTCTTCGCGAAATCCCATGAACTACAGGGACATCGGAAGGAGGTGAACACATGTCCCCTTCGGAATCATCGCCGCAGCGCGGCTGGCCGGATTTCGTCGCCGCGCACGCGCAGGGCTCCGTGCTCGAGGCTGCCGTCGTCCACATCGCGCCGTTCGGCGCGTTCTTGGAGGTCGCTCCGGGCGTTCACGGGTTGCTGCACCGAACCGAGTGGTCTACCGAGCCGCAGATCGGTGCCACTCTGACGGTGCGCGTTCTCGATATCGATGCCGAGAGGCAGCGGGTCTCTCTGGCGCACGCTGACTGACGCTCGGCACGGGTGTCCCGGGGCAGACTCCACCTGCCCCGGCACACACCCAAGACTATCCGCACCCACGCAGGCGCGGCAGCCGTCCCTCTCCGTTCGGCGTGCGGGGAACCGGCCGTCCGGAGCCCCGGCGGCCTGCGCGTGTCGCTGCGCGAACCCGTTTCGCCAATCCGGGCGTGGCTCCATCGCGCCGCGTGAAGACGAGGTGCGCTTCCTCTGTCATAGGCAGTTCGCATACCAGAGGTCTGTTCTGACGACGGCGGGGGATGGCGGTGTCGCCGAGCATCCCCGGCCGTGCCGGAAACTCGCTTCGATCGGCCTAAGATGATGTCGTCACCGCAGGTCGGGACGGCTGTCTCGACCGAAGGGATGCACGGTACGACGCTGCAGGCAGGAGCATACGGACGCGATGAACGAATCGGGCGGCCGAATCGTGGACACGGCCGAGGGAACGGTGGCCCGGGTGGTGGGCGCCGGGACGCCGCAGACCACGGGAAGCTTCCGGTTCTGGTTCGCCGATCAGCGGTGGGAGTGGTCGGACGAGGTCGCCGCGATGCACGGATACGCGCCCGACACGGTGACGCCGACGACCGAGTTGCTCCTCGCGCACAAGCATCCGGAGGACCGGGATCACGTCGCCGAGGCGATCGAGAAGTCGGTCCGCAACGCCGAACCGTTCTGCAGCCGCCACCGCATCATCGACACCGCCGGTGTGCCGCACCATGTCCTCGTGCTGGGCGACACCATGACCGACAAGGACGGCATCGTGGTCGGCACCGCGGGCTACTACGTCGACCTGACGGCCACCATCGCCGAGGAACGCCAGGATCTGCTCGACGGCACGCTGCCGAGACTGTTCGAGGCGCGCGCGCTGATCGAGCAGGCCAAAGGCGTGCTGATGCGGGTCTACCGGATCAACGCCGACCAGGCGTTCCACGTCCTGCAGTGGCGTTCGCAGGAGACCAACGTCAAATTGCGCGACCTCGCCGCCCAGCTCATCGCCGAACTCGATTGTCTGCCGCAGGCTCCGCCCGCGGTGCAGACCGCCTTCGACCACATGCTGCTCACGCTGCACGAGCGCGTGCCGAAGTCGTGAGGTCGCCGCGCCTGGAGTCCTAGCGGTCCCGCAGCACGGCGCCGACCCCGTCGCGCAGGGCGGCGACGGCCTCGACCAGCATGACCTCGGCCCCGATCGCCAGGGCGGCCACCGGGAGGGCTTCGTCGGCGCGGCGCATCTCCCCGGCCGAGCTGTGCACGGCCGGGCCGAGCAGCGGGTTCGGCGCGGTCCCGGCCAGCACCAGGCGGTCGCCCAGCGCCCCCGGGTCGAGCAGCAGCCGCTCCACGGCGGCGGCGCGCAACGCGGTCGTGGTCGCGGCCAGCCCGGCCACCGCCAAGCCGTCCGGCAGCCGGATCTCGGTGGCGAAGCGATCGAGCACCCGGCGGCGGCGCTGCGCCACCACCCGATGCAGGATCTCGCGGATCTCCGCGTCGAGTGCCTTCGGGTCCGAACCCGGTGCCAGCGGACCGGCTTCGGCCTCGACGACGTCGCGGCCCTTCGCGTCGAACGCCGCGCGCAATTCCGAACGGGCTCGCGCTTCCCCGGCGAGCACGACGACCTCCGCGCGCACGGTCTCGGCCAGCCGGTCCAGCTCGTAGGCGAACTCGCGGATGTTGCGCCGCGTGGTGTCCTCGACCCGCTGCCGGAGCGTGCGATGCGACCAGTCGTCGTGCCGGATCGGCTGCGCCGGGTGGGCGGGACCGCGCAGGGCTTCCCGCGCTTCGCTGCCGTGGCCGTCCAGCGAGTAGAGTTCCGAGCCCACCCGGTCCACGAGCGCGACGACGTGCGGCACCTTCTCCGCCTGCGCTTCCAGGAGCGGCAGCAGATAGGGCAGCGGTGACACCCGGACGATCCGGGTGGCCGGCGGGCTCGGCAAGCGTTCGTCGGCGAGCACTTCGGTCTCGTCGGCGATGAGCAGTCTGCCGCAGCGGCCCCGCAGTGGTGGGTGCAGCGCGATCGCCTGGGCCAGCAGCCGCCGCAGGCGCGGCCGGGCTCCGCTGCGTTCCAGTTCGGTGTCGATCGAGTGCCAGCGCAGCTCGCTTTCCCGCGCCGCGTCCTCGGTGTCCTGCGAACTGTCGAAGCAGACCGAGGCGAAGGGACCGTGCTTTCGGATTATCCGGCGGAGGTCGGCCATCGGTATCACCTGGTTTCGTCGGCCATGGACGCCCGCGCCGATCGTCTTCGGCAACCATCGGGCGCCACCCGGTCCGTGGGCCTCGGCGCCCTGGTGACTCCGTCGTGTGTGCCAACGGCTTCGGTTCGGCGAACCATAATCGGCGGATACCCGGGTGGCTCGAGCCGAATCAGTCGACGCAAAACTTCGCGTGGTGCCCGGGGCTGTCCGGTCGATAGTCGAATGGTTTGTGACCGTGGGATTTTCGATGGCTCCTGCCCGCCGACCGGCGGCTCGGGCCGCACCCGGGTGGCATCACCCCTCGCCGAGGGGTACGCGGGCCACCGGGTGCGCACTCGGCCGGGTTCGGCCAACGATGAGCAGGCGTGGCTCTGCGGCGAGCCGGGTACCGAGAGCCGTCGGGAAGCGCGATTCCGCCGGTCCGCGTGCCGTCCGTCGGCGGGGCGCGGCGGCCGGGTGCGTTTCGCCACCCGGGCCCTTTTTCGGTTTCGTGTAAGAAAGCTGGTCCAGCGGCTATTTTCACTGTTCAGCGGGCAGAAATGTTACCAAGTGACCAGTTGGTGTCCGGATCGTAAACCGAAAAGATCGGTTTGTTTCATGGCGGCTGTGGTAAATGTGGGATGTATCGGATCGACAGCGCGGTCATCCGATAAAAGGGGCGAGGAACCCGCGCTGCTCGATGTTCAGCCGTTTCGAAGCGCTCTGTCGCGGACTACCGGCGCGCACGAACACGAGGGCTCTCCGCAAGTATGTGTACGGCTACGTGCACCAGCGCAGAGGAATGTCATCGTGATCGAGAAGCCCGAAGCGCCCGTCGCGGACGACGACGAACGAGATCGGATCGTATGGCCCGACCCCAGCCCGCTCAGCGGCTGGTGGGCCGAGGTCATGGCCCATCGCCGGATCACCCGGCCCCACTCCTCCGCCGACCCGCGCCACAACTGAGCGAGCCGGCGGCGTCCTCCGGTCCTGCGTGACGTCCGGACGGCTGGATTCCGATACCGTGCGCGGCCCTGCCCAGGGTCGCGACGGTGGCGCCGTAATTGTGGACCCGGCGTCCCGCTCGCGAATGCACGTGCAAAAGTACTTTCACATGGAGCCGATGACACCGGTAAACGCGACGGCGGCGGGTGAATAGCCGGTCGCGGCTCGAGCACCGAACAGGACGCGCCGCGAATTCGCCGGCCGCTCCCGTGAAACACACTCCGAGCCGTGTGAAATCGCAGGCTCGTTTCGAGTTCCGCTGAACTGTACGCCCCCTCCCGACCGTGCTCTCCCGCGTATCCCGGGCTTGTGCGGCGTGCCTGCTGCCCGGTTGCCGCGCTCTCCTGCCGCTGCCTCCAGCCAACCGCTGTGGCTGTCAAAGACTTTGGCTTCTGCTTCAATGGGTGGTCACATTCGGCGGAGGACACGGGGGCGTCATGTCCGGCACCAGAGCTGTCTCCTTTCGGGGAGTCGATGTGCTCGAGGATCTGCTGCGCTGGTTGGTACGACGGCCGTCGCGGGGTGAGCTGACGCTGCCGATGGTGGTCCTGTGCGGCGATCTCACCAACGTCGACGCCTGTCTGGACATGTTCGGGACGGCACTGGGCGGCGCCTTGCACGTGGCCGTGGACGTCGATGCTCTCGACCCTTTGCCCGAGGGCAGTTCGGTAGTCGACGACACCACGCCGGGGCTCACCGATCTGCGCCGACTGCTCTACAACCTCTGCAAAGGATTGTCCGCCGACCGCTTCGGACGATCGAGCCCGTTGCTGTTCCGGCGCTACCGGCTGGCCGAGTGGTTGATGGCCCGCAGGCTGAGTTCCGACAACGAGCTCGACGAACTGGCGTCGCTGCTGCGCAGAGACTTCGGCCGCTGGGGTGAGGAGTTGCTCGGCGAAGCCGAGGCCACCGTGGGTGTGGTGCAGCGGCTCGTGCTGGGATTGCTGCGCATCGTGCTCCCGACGGCGGTGTTCCGGGCGCGCACCGGCGGCCGGATACCCGGGGTGGGGCGCGAGTTCCGCTGGTTCATGCGCCAGCAGTACCTGGCGCCGGAACAGTCCAGCCAGTTCCTCGGCTTCGCCCACCGGCTCACCGAGGGCGCCCGCCGTCGCGAGAACGGCGACCAGCTGGCCAAGCTGCTGGTGCACGCGTTCGTCGAAGACCTGCGGGTCGCCTACCAACGGCGTTGGTTGGGCATCGCCGCCGCGCGGCGCACCACCTATCCGGTCGCGATCCTGCGCGCTCTCGACGGTGAAGCCGGTCCCCGGCTGCTGGATCTGATCAACGACGTCCGCAACGAGACCGGCAAGGACGATCCGCTGCTGGTGGTGGCAGGCACGCGGACCCCGCCGCTGGGCGTCATCGCGCGACCGGCGTACCGGGTGCGGCGGTTGTACGAGATCTGGCTGGACGAATTGCCCGTCGCGCGGCAGCGGCAGCGGCAGCGGGCGTGGCAGCTGTGGTTCGGGGTCCCCGCGACCGGCCCGAACGACGACGAACCGGACCCGTTCCGTCGCATCGATCCGCCCGCGCCGCCGTGGTGGGCGCGGCGGGCGGTGACGGTGACCGCGATGGTGCTGGTGGTCGTGCTGGCACTGGCCGCGGCCGGCTTCGCGACGTGGCGACCGTGGCGTGCGGGCGCACCCGCGTGCTCGACCGGTACAGCCGACCGGTGGGTGCGCGTCGTTTCCGGCGCGGACGGCAATTGCGTCGGTTTCAGCGCCTACGATCCGGACGATCCCGCGGCAGGCGGCCGGGGCTTCCTGTTCGCGAGCGACGAGCCCGGCAGCCACCGCCTGGTGGACGTGCAGCGACGGGTGTACAAACAGAATCTGCTGGCCGAACAGCTGGCTCGGGAGCAGCCGGCGCGGCCGCTGTTCACGCTGGTCTATTTCGGTCAGCTCACCGGCGTCCCGGGCGACTACCCGGCGCAGAGCGAGGACATCGAGGGCTTGGCCCTGGCGCAGTACAGCGGACTCGAAGCGGTCGCGCTGTCCGACGCCCGCACGCCCGACACGATCCCGTTGATCAGGTTGCTGCTCGCCAACACCGGGCCGGCCAATTTGCAGGGGGCGCAGGTCGTCGATCTGCTGGCGCCGCTCGTCCGCGCCGAGCCGAGCATCGTCGGGGCGATCGGGCTCGACCAGAGCCGCACCGCGACGCTGGGCATGATCAACGCGCTGACCGGCCTCGGCCTTCCGATCGTCGCGCCGAGCCTGTCGGCCGACGAGATGGTGAAATCGTCGCCGCTGTACTTCCAGATCGCTCCGCCGAACTCCGCGATCGCCGACATGATCGAGCAGTACCTGGATTCGCTGCCCGGGCTGGCCGGACGCGGCGTGCGGATCTACCACCGGCCCGACCCGACCGATCTCTACACCGAGAACATGGCCGCCGACCTGCACATCCTGGCCCGGGGCGGGCGCCGGATCTGGGACGGGTCCTGGGACCGGCGCGAGGCTTTCACCGGGCCGGACAACACCGACGCCTGCGACGAGGTGCTGTTCTTCGCAGGCCGGGATTCGGAGTTCCCCGACTTCCTGCAGAGCCTCAACAAGGCGTGCGGCGATCGGCGGGTGCTGTTGATCGCGGACGATTCGGTCAACCGGTTCATGGCCAGCGCGGACCGGCGTAGGGCCGCCAACAGCGCGCGCCCGCTCGTCTACGTGGCCAAAGCGAGCTTGGTGACCTGCCGGAACAAGGGACAGGGCCGGCGCAGCCGGGTCGAGTTCTACAACCTCGCCACCACCGTGGATCCGGACATCCCGAGCTGGAACGCCTGCGCCGAGGCGGACAAACCGCTGGGCGAGCGCGCGCAGTTACATCCGCTGGGTGAACGGGTCGCGCTGACCTACGACGCGGTGGGCTTGTTCGTGCGCGCCGTGCAAGCGCTGGCTCCGGCCGTCTCCGGCGTGTGGACCGAGCCGATCCCGATCAGCGCGGCCGCGGTGTGGGCCGCGCTGCGTGATCTCCCTCGGCATCCGGTGATCGAATCCAGTAGCGGCGTGCTGGACTTCTCGGTCAGTCAAGGCGCGCACGCGGGCCGGGTGGCGCACGACAAGTGGGTGGGCATGCTCAGCGTGGAGCAGATCTGGGATCCCTCGACCAACGCCGAACCCGTGATGATCTACGGCTGTGGCCGGGCTTCCGCCGAGGACACCGCGCAGTGCCGCCCCTATCCACTCGGCGGCGGCTGACCGGCCTCCACCCGGCTCGGCTCCGGCGTCGCGCTGAGCGGCTCGGCCAAGTCCTCCAGCGACCGGCCTTCGGCGCGCACCCCATAAGCCACTTCGACCAACCCGGCCGCGAACATGGCCAGCGCGCCGACGACGAACGCCAGGGCGGTCTTCCCCGGCTCACCGTCCGCAGTGAGCTCGGCGAACACCAACGGTCCCGCGACGCCGCCCGCGACCGTCCCGATCGCGTAGAAGAAGGCGATGGCCATGGCGCGGGTCTCCATCGGGAAGATCTCGCTGACGGTCAGATAGGCCGCGCTGGCGCCGCACGACGCGACGAACAGCACCGCGGTCCAGCACGCGGTGAGCGTCGTAGCGGTCAGGTGACCGCCCGCGAAAAGCCATGCGGTGCCCAGCAAGAGCACCGCCGACCCGAGATAACTGCCCGCGATCATCGGCTTGCGCCCGACCGTGTCGAACAGCTTGCCCAGCAGCAGCGGGCCCAGGAAGTTGCCGAAGCACAGCACCGCGAAGTAGTAGCCGACCCGGTCGTCCGGGATCTCGAACGACCTGGACAGGATGAGCGCGTAGTTGAACGTGATGGCGTTGTAGAGGAACGCCTGCCCGATGAACAACGACAGGCCGAGCACACCGCGGCGCGGATAGCGCCGCACCATCACCTCGGCGATCTCCCGGAAGGAGATCGTCCGGCGCTGCCGGACGCGGATCCGCTGATCGGACACGTCGGCCAACGCCGTGCCCGTATCCGCGCGGACGCGCTGTTCGATCGCGGTGACGGTGCGTTCCGCGTCGTCCTCGTGACCGTGGATGAACTGCCAGCGCGGACTCTCCGGGACATGCCTGCGCACCAGCAGGATGACCAGACCGAAGACCGCGCCGAGCGCGAAGGTCAACCGCCAGCCCACATTCGGCGGGAACAGGTCCGTGTTCAGCGCGACGATGGACAGCAGCGCACCGCCGACGGCCCCGAGCCAGTAGGTGCCGTTGATGACGATGTCGATGCGGCCGCGGTACTGTTTCGGAATCAGTTCGTCGATGGCGGAATTGATGGCCGCGTACTCGCCGCCGATACCGAACCCGGTGAGGAACCGGAACAAGACGAACCACCACATCGAGAACGACAGCGCCGTCATCGCGGTCGCGAAGAGGTACACCGCGAGGGTGATCAGGAACAGCTTCTTCCGCCCGAATCTGTCGGTCAGCCAACCGAAGAACAGCGCGCCGGAGCCTGCGCCCGCGACGTACATGGCGGCGGCGATGCCGGAGACCTGTGCGGCTGTGATGGTCAGGCCACTGTCCGGTTGTGACAGCCGGGCGGCCACGCTGCCGACGACGGTGACTTCGAGCCCGTCGAGGATCCACACGGATCCGAGCCCGATCACGATCATCCAGTGCCATCGCGACCAGGGCAGACGATCGAGTCTGGCCGGGATGTCGGTCGATATGGTCCGCACGGATCACCACCTTCGCAGCTTGACGGTCGGATACCCCGAGCCGCGGCGGCCAACCGCGCCGGTGGGCTAGGCTCGCACCGATAGTGAAACGTGTTCTAGAAAGTGGCCTGCGGATGAAGACCATCTTTGCGCTGTGGGGTGTCGGAGACCTGCGCGCGGCGGATCTGGCGGCGCGCCTGCCGGAAGTGGCCGCCGCGCAGGCGAACATCGCGGACGCGGCGGTCGAGACGGCGATGCTGCGCATCACGACGTTCGACGCGCCGGTGCGGGCCGTCGTCAGCGTCTGGTGGGCGGGTGACCCGCGGCCGGAGGCGGCCGAGCGAGCGTTGAGCGCTGTCGCCGAGCGGGTGGCCGGCTGGCACGTCGAGGAGGTGACGCCGATCCCGCCGCCGGTCACCGCCGCGCTCGAGCGCGCGCCGGGCCTGTCGAACATCGCCTTCCTGCGCAAGCCGGACGGCCTGCCGCAGGCCGACTGGCTGGACCGCTGGCGCAACCGCCACACCGCGATCGCCATCGAGACGCAGGCGACGTTCGGCTACGTGCAGAACGTCGTGACCGGGCCCGCCACGGCCGGTGCGCCCGGCATCGCGGGAATCGTGGAGGAATTGTTCCCGATCGAAGCGCTCGGCGATCCGCACGCGTTCTACGGCAGCGGCGGTGACGCGGCGGAGCTGGCCCGCCGGATCGACCGGCTGATGGCCAGCGTCGCGACCTTCGGTGGCGATCGGAACCTGGATGTCGTGCCGACCAGCCGGTATCGGCTGCGCTGAGTGGTCAGCGGCCGGGAGAGCGTTCGGCCGATTCGCGCAGCGCCACCCGAGCGGCGCGCACGACGGGATGGTCGCCCGCGCCGCGCCGATAGGCGAGGTGGGTCCGCCGTCGCGTCGGCAGTGCGACGAGCGTGACGCCTCCTGGGCAATCCCGCGTCCCGAATTCCGGGACCAGCGCGACGCCCTGCCCGGCCGCCACGAGCGCGAGGACCGTGCCGAAGTCGTCGGCGTGATGCCGGATCCGGGGTGTGAATCCCGCCGCCTCGCAAGCGCGCACCGTCATCGTGTGGCACAGCGTGCCGGGCGTGCTCGCGATCCAGGGACTTTCGCGGTGCGCGGAGAGCGGGCCGGGGCAGCGCGCGGCGAGATAGACGACCTCCTCGAACAGCGGCTCGCTGTGCAGCGCGGGATCGGCGGGGACCGGCACGTAGTCGTACTCCTGGATCAGCGCGACGTCCAGTGTCTCGGCGCGGAGCGCGTCGGGCGCCAGCGCCGGATCCAGTTCGGTCACGCGCAGTTCCAGCCGTGGATGCGCACTGCTCAGCGCGACGAGTGCGGGGGAGAGGATGGTCCGCACGGCGGTGGGGAACGCTCCGATGCGGAGAGTTCCGGTCAGTTCGGCGCGTGTCGTGGCGAGTTCGGCGGTGGCCTGCTCGAGCACCGCGAGAATGCGCTCGGTGTGCTGGACGAGGGCCACCGCCGCCGGGGTGAGCGTCACCCGCCGGCCGGTTCGCGCGAGCAGCGGCACACCCGCCTCCCGTTCCAGGGCGGTGAGCTGCTGGGAGACCGCCGAAGGGGTGTAGGCGAGGGCTTCCGCGACCGCGGCGATGGTCTCGCGATGGGACAGTTCCCGCAGCAGACGCAGTTTGCGGACATCGAGCATCAGTTCAGCTTATGGTCTGCGACAGAAACGTGAACTGGATCTGATGGTTTTCAGCGATCAGGCTGACTGTCATGACGCTCGCAGGTCTTTTCGTCCCCCTGATCACGCCGTTCACCGCCGACGGCGCACTCGCCGCCGACGCGCTGGAGCGGCTCGCCCACGAGGTACTGGACGACGGTGCCACCGGCCTCGTCGCACTCGGCACCACCGGGGAACCCGCGACCCTGACGGCCCCGGAGCGGGCGGAGGTGGTCGCCGTCTGCGCGCGCGTCTGCCGGGCACACGACGCGCCGTTGATCGTCGGCGTGGGATCGAACTCGACGGCCGCTTCCGTCGAAGCCCTCGAAGGTCTGGACGCGCGGAGCGCCGCGGCCCTCACCGTGGTCCCGTACTACACGCGGCCCTCCGAGGCGGGTGTGCTCGCGCACTTCCGTGAGCTCGCCGCGGCGGCGCCGGTGCCGCTGGTCGTCTACCACATCCCCTACCGGACGGGGCTCTCCCTCGGTACCGGCACCTTGCTCGCCCTCGCCGACCTGCCCAACGTCATCGGTCTCAAGCATGCCGTCGGCGCCGTCGACGAAGCGACCGTCGCGCTGATGAGCGCGTTGCCCGCGGATTTCGCCGTGCTGGCCGGCGACGACTTGTTCGCTCCGGCGCTGCTGGCCCTCGGCGCATCCGGCGCGATCACGGCCTCCGCCGCCGTGCACACCGCGGCGTTCGCGGCTCTGGTCGCCGCGTGGCGCACCGGTCCGGTCGGCGCGGCGCGGTCGCTCGGTCACCGGCTGGCGGTATTGTCGGCCGCGCTGTTCGCCGAACCCAATCCGACGGTGATCAAAGCGGTGCTCGCGGCGCAGGGTCGCATACCGAGTCCGATGGTCCGGTTGCCGCTGCTACCCGCGAGCGAGGCCGCGACGCGGGCCGCGTTGTCGGTGCTCGCGGAATTCCCGGCGACAGGAACCGGTAATGACTGGTATTGCGGCCCCGAAGGTGCCACGCTTAAGCGGTGACACAACCTCCGGATACCCAGGCTGCTGGGCCCGACCCGACGAGCGACAAACTGGACGCGGCCGTCTTCAAGGTCGCCGGCGTGGTCGTGCTGGGCGCGATCATGTCGATTCTCGACATCACCGTCGTCAGCGTCGCCATCCCGACCTTCCAGCGCGAATTCGACACGAGCTACGCCATCGCGGCGTGGACGATGACCGGCTACACGCTCGCGCTGGCCACCGTGATCCCGCTGACCGGCTGGGCGGCCGACCGTTTCGGCACCAAGCGGCTGTACATCATGGCGCTCACCTTCTTCGTGCTCGGCTCCCTGCTGTGCAGCACGGCGTGGAACATCGAATCGCTGATCGCCTTCCGCGTGATCCAGGGCCTGGGTGGCGGCATGCTGATGCCGCTGGGCATGACGATCATGACCCATGCCGCCGGCCCGCAGCGGGTGGGCCGGGTGATGGCGGTGCTGGGCGTGCCGATGCTGCTCGGCCCGATCGGCGGCCCCATCCTGGGCGGCTGGCTGATCGAGAACTTCAGCTGGCATTGGATCTTCCTGATCAACCTGCCGATCGGCGTGGTCGCCCTGGCGCTCGCGTTCATCGTGTTGCCCAGCGACAAGCCGGAGCCGTCGGAGTCGTTCGACTTCATCGGCATGCTGCTGGCCTCGCCCGGCCTGGCCCTGTTCCTGTTCGGCGTCTCCTCCATCCCGGAGCAGGGAACGGTGCTGGCGGCGCGGGTGCTGATCCCGGCCGCCATCGGCGCGCTGCTGATGGTCGCGTTCGTGCTGCACGCGCTGCGCACCGAACACCCGCTCATCGATCTGCATCTGTTCCGCAACCGCGCGCTCACCTTCGCGGTACTCACGATGGTGCTGTTCGCCGTCGCGTTCTTCGGGGCGGGTCTGCTCCTGCCGACGTATCTGCAGCAGGTGCGCGGCGAGTCGGCGCTGCAAGCGGGTCTGCTGATCGCGCCGCAGGGCATCGGCGCGATGCTCAGCATGCCGATCGCGGGGCGTTTCGTGGACAAGATCGGCCCCGGCAAGATCGTGCTCATCGGCATCACGCTGATCTCGATCGGCACCGCCTACTTCGTCCAACTCGACGCGGACAGCTCGTATCTGCCGATGATCGGCGCGCTGGTCGTGATGGGCCTGGGCATGGGCTGCACCATGATGCCGATCATGACCGCGGCGATCCAGACCCTGACCCACCAGCAGGTGGCGCGCGGGTCGACGCTGATGAACATCGTCAACCAGACCGCGGGCTCGATCGGCACGGCGACGATGTCGGTGGTGCTGACCAACCTGCTGAACAACCAACCGCTCGCGCGTCCGGCGATCGCGTCGAACTTCGATCCCCGCCTGGCGGAGCAGCTTCCGCCCGGGGCCGTCGATACCGGTCTGCAGCAGGCCGCCGAAGCGTTCAGCCACACCTATGTGGTGGCGCTGGTGCTGATCGTGCTCACCTTGATCCCGGCGTCCTTCCTGCCGCGCACGAAGCCGAAGGACCCGCAGGCGGCCGACGCGGCGACCGTGATCCACGCGTAGCGGTACATGTCCCGGGATCGCCTGTCCGCCAGGCGATCCCGGGACATTCCCGCGGGCACGCGCCACGCCGGTCCACCAGGACGTACCGGCGGCGGCAGGTCAGGGCCGCGCCGCGTCGAGAAATGTCCGGACGACCGGGCTCGCCACCGCACGGAACTCGTCGAAGTACGCGTGCCGTGCGCCTTCGACCAGATGCAGTCGCGCACCGGGAATGCGCTCGGCCAGTAAGAGAGCGTTCGCCGCCGGATTGAACCGATCATCGGTGCCGTGCACCACCAGGGTGGGGACGCGGATGTCCGGCAGAACGTCCCACGCGTCGTGCTTGTTGCTGGCGTAGAGATGCCTGCGTTTCGCATAGGCGGGCATGGCCGGATCGCCGAGTGTGTTGTACGGGCCGGCCGTACTCGCCAGCCGGTCGGGGGTGTACATCAGTTCCAGCAGAGCCTGGCGGGCGGCGGCCGGATCGGACTGCGCGAGCGAGCGCCTGACCTCCGGCCCGCGCTCGACGGCATGCTTCCCGCCAGGAGAGGTGCAGCCGAGCACCAGGGTGTGCACCCGATCGGGATGCCGCGCGGCCAACCATTGGGCCACCCGGCCGCCCATGGACGTGCCGTAGACGGCGGCCCGGTCTACGCCCAGGTCGTCGAGTACCGCGACCACGTCGTCGGCGAAACCCGCCGTGCTGTACACCTCGTCGGGTTTGTCGCTGTCGCCGGTGCCACGCCAGTCGAGGGTGATGGTGCGGTGTTGGGTCTCGAAGTCCGCGCGGATGCCGTCCCACCAGTGGTGGGTGTTGGCCTGACCCGCGAGCAGGACCAGCGGGCTACCCGCGCCCGCCACCTGATAGGCGAGGCGAACCCCGTCGGACGCCACTGCGTGAGGCACGTGTCGCAATCCTTCCGGTCACCGACGGCTTCGCAGGCCGTCGAACACGATCTGCGAGGCGCGCCGCCACGACGGCGAGCCCGTGGTCTCGCCGAGCAGCGACAGCGCCCATACCAAGTTGACGACGTCTTCGTCGGTCGCGTCGGCGCGCAGCGCACCGTCTTCCCGCACGCGCGCGAGAATGGCCGACAGCTGCGACATTCCGCGGTGGCAGGCCTGCGCCAGTCGCACCGCGGCGGGATGATCCCCGGTGAACGCCTCGAGCAGACCGCGATCGGCGGTCAGCCGGACCAGCAGGTCTTCGACGAACCCGGTGAACGCCGTCCACGCGTCCGGCTCTGCCGCTGCCCGGGCGGCGATCTCGTCCACCGCCGCCAGCCGGGGCGGTAGGAGTGCGTCGATGAGCGCGTCGCGGGTCGGGAAATGGTTGTAGAGGGTCCCGATGCTGACACCCGCGCGCCGCGCGATTTCTTCCAGGGAGCCTTCCAGTCCCTGCTCGGTGAATACATCGGCCGCTGCTGCGAGCAATTTCTCGCGATTGCGGGCGGCGTCGCGGCGCAGCGGTTTGGTCACCCGGTCATTCTACAAAATCTGAGGCAGCCCTCGATTTCGTGCTACGGTACGAATTCGAGGGGGGCCTCAGATTCTAGGAGAAGGCATGGCACAGCAGGGAACAGCGGTGATCGTCGGCGTCGGCCCCGGTCTCGGCATGTCGATGGCGCGGCGCTTCGGCCGGGAAGGATTCCGGGTCGCGCTGGTCTCACGGAGCGACGCGCGGCATGCCGCGTATCTGGCGGACCTGGCAAGTCGCGGCATCGACGCCACCGCCCACGTCGCGGACGTCACCGATCGCTCGCGGCTCGGCGCGGTACTCGGTGACATCCGCGGGGGCGGCCCGATCGGCATGGTCTACTACGGGCCGGGGCCGGCGCAGCATCCGGTGCCGATCACCGACGTCGACGCGGCCACGGCACAGTCGGCGTTCGAGTGGGTGTGGCCCGCGATCGACGTGGTGAGCGACGTGCTGCCCGGAATGCTCGAACATGGCGACGGCGCACTGTTTTTCGCCGGGGGGCTCTCCAGTGTCCGCCCCATGCCCATGCTCGGCCACCTCGCTCTCGCGGCCGCCGCGCTGCGCAACTACGCGCTCACCCTCAACGCCGCGCTGGCCGGGCGCAACCTCTACGCGGGCACGCTCACCATCGGCGGCCTCGTCGAACGCGGCGACATCCACGCCATGGTCACCGCCGATCCGGCGCGCTTCGGCAGCCCCGAAGGCCACACCCTCGATCCGGACGACCTGGCCGACACCGCGTGGGACATGTACCGCACCCGCGACCGCGCCGAGGAGATCTTCGACGCCCTCGGCGGGTGACGGTCGAGGTCAGCCGTAGAGGGCGATGAAGCGGTCCAGCGAGCGCTCGATATCGCCTTTGACCGCGCGGGCCACTCCGGAGCCGATCGGGCCGAACAGGGGCGCGCCGCCGAGTTCGATGTCGACGGTGACCTCCGATCCGGAGCCTTTCGGCGCGACGAGCAGTTGCAGTCCCAGTTTCGTGCCGCCTTTGCCCGCGCCGGTCAGTTGCAGGCGACGCGGCGGCTCGGCGGCCCGCACGGTCCAGGTGACCCGGTTGCGCAGGCCCTTCACCGAGGCGATGCCGACCAGCTGGGTGCCGACGGTCAGCTCGGCCGGAACCGCACCGCGCCACGCTTCGTGCATGGTCAGCCATTTGTCGAGTTCGGCGAGGTTGGAGGTGTGCGTCCAGGCCTCCTCGGGCGAGATCGGGACGTCGACCGAGACCTTCAGCTTTGCCATGGGCGCATGGTATCCGGCGCCGGTGGTGCGCCCGGCCGGGAGGGCGGCCGGTCGGGTGGACTTCCGGTTCCAGGCGAACTCGTCTTTGCGAAAACGAATCGCGACACCCGCCAATACATTTGTTGACGCGTCAGTGAATGCCTGTTCTGCCTGCTCGGCCCCTATCGCGGCGGGCGCATCGACCGAAGCGCCGAGACGGCCGTCTCCGGTGCCCGTCCGGCGCGCGGTCCCGTACGCAGGGCAAATGGCCTGCGGGTTGCATGGCAGCCCAACATTATTGCCCAACTATGTCGCGATCTGCGGCACGTATCGTCCCAGCTCCGGGAATCCGGAAAGTGTCGATGGGATCGGCAGAGACTTCGTTGGAATGCTGCTAATGTGCGAATGGTCGGGTTCTGGTTACCGTTCGGACACGATCCGGGCGGTCGGCGATTCACGTGTAATCGCCTGTCCTGCGGGCACTATGCGGTAGGCACTCTGGTGAGTGCCGGTGTCGTCGCGGGGTTTCCGGTACTCCGACGCGGACCCCACCGACCGGTCCGTTCATGGTCGGCAGGCGAGGGAAGGCGAGCGAAGCAGGATGGCAGTGGGCCGATTCCTCGAGACCAGTCAACGACGAAAGAACTGATGAATCAAGATATCGCCGTGGTGCTTTCATGGATCCTCGCCGCCGCTGTGGTGATCGCCGTAGCGGGGGCGTTGTATGCAGTGCAGTATGCCAGGGCTCAGCGGGCCAAGGTCGAGACGCTGATCAGGGAACAACGCGCGACAGAAGACACGCTCGAGCGGTTCGCCGCCACCACGCTACCCGCGGTGGCCGAGTCGATCCGGCGGTTCGAGTCGCAGGTGCCCCCGGTCGAAGTCCAGGCGGGCATGGAGAATTCGCGGCTCGCGCAGATCCTGCGGTGGATCTCCGAGCGGTACGCCGACGATCTGAGCCTGATGCGCTCGGAGACCAGGGACCTGACCAACAACGAAGCGCAGCAGGCGATCAAGGCCGCCGAGGAGACCGCGCGCACCGAGGTCGCCGCCGCGTCGCGGCAGGCGACCAGCGCCGCGGTCCGCTCGTTCGGCACCTCGGTGGTCAGCCTCGGCGCGGACGTCAGCCAGGTGGTGAGCGCCGCGCTGCGTGAGCATCGCGACGACGCGGTGTACGAGACCCTCACCCGCATCGACCACACCGTGCAGCAGATGATCCGTCAGGCGCAGTCCTACGTGATCGTCTGCGGTGGCCTGCCCGGCCGCCGCTGGCCAGCGCAGACACTGACCGACGTGGTCGGCGGCGCCATCGGACGCGTCCGGGAATACCTGCGGGTGCGGCCCAACCAGCTCGACCGCGTCGTGATCAGCCGTGCGGTGGAACCCCTCGTGCACACGCTGGCGACCCTGCTGGACAACGCGTTGCGGTACTCTCCGCCGACCTCCTACGTGGACGTCAACTTCCAGGAGGGTCATCACGGCGTCACCGTCATCATCGATGACGCGGGCGTGCGGATGAACGCCGAGCAGATGGAGGAAGCCCGCCAAGTGCTCGCGCACGAGCGGCCCGTCGACATCCACCAGCTCGGCCCGTCGCCGAAGGTCGGCTTCCCGGGTATCGCCGCGCTGGCCCGCCGTTACGGTTTCACCGTCTACATCGACGGCCCGAACGTCTACGGCGGCATGCGCGCGATGGTCTACATCCCGGAGTCGCTGCTGGTCACCCCGCAGAACGTCCAGGAGGTCGCGCCCGTGACCGAGGCAAAACCGGAGCCGGCCACAGTTCCCGCGAAGGACGCGCCGAGCGAGCAGCCCGTCGAGGACGAGCACTCGCTGACGGTCAGCGAGATCACCAGCGGCGGACTACCCAAGCGACGACGCCGAACGGTCGCGCTCGCCCCGGTCGGGCCGCGCACCGAACCCGGCCTCGCTCGCCCCGAGGTCGCCGCAGCTTGGCATACCGGCTCCAAGAGCGGCCGCGCCGCCGCATCCGATGACACGGAAGGGATGACATCCTGATGGCCACACCCGTGACCGACAGCAGCAACAAACTGGGCTGGCTACTCGAAGATCTCAACATCACGGGTGTGCGGTTCGCGGTGTTGCTTTCCGACGACGGCCTGCGCATCGCCCACTCCGCGGGGATCGCCCGCGACGAGGCGGAACGCTTCGCCGCCGCGGCTTCGGGCCTGCGCTCGCTCGGCAAGGCGCTCGGCGAGTTCTGCGGCGACTCCGCGAACGGGGTGCGGCAGAACATGACCGAGTACGACCAGGGGATGATCCTCATCACCGCGGCGGGGGAGGGCGCGCTGCTCGGCGTCGCGACCACCAACGACATCGACGTGGGCCTCGTCGCCCACCGGATGAACGAGCTGGCCGGCCGGGTCGGGCGCGAGCTCGGCAGTCAGCCGCGCAGGCGCGTAGACGGCAGCGAAATGCCATGATCGAGCGCAGCGAGCGAGTCAAAGGTACTGCGCCGCTGGGCATCACGGAGCCGAGCACGAGCGAGGTGCCGTCATGAGCAAGCCGCGGCGCGACCCGGACCTGGTCCGGGCCTATGTGCGCACCGGAGGGCGTACGCGTCCCACTCGCGAGCTGGACCTGGTTACTTTGGTCCTGACCGCCAAAGATCCACTCCCCGGCGCGTCGCCCGACGCGCGCCGGGTCATGGCCCTGTGCAGCCGTCGAGGTGCGCTGTCGATCGCCGAGATCGCGGCGTACCTCGACCTCCCGCCGTCCGTCGTGAAGATCGTCGCGTCCGATCTCATGGACGGGGGGCACCTGGTCACCCCCACCCCGGCCGAGTCCCTGCCGGAGATCGCTCTGCTGGAGGAGGTACTCAATGGGCTCCGTGCTCTCGCCGTCTGATCGCGCCGTCGACTACGTGCCGGAGACCGTGACCCGCTCGGTGAAACTGCTGGTGGCCGGCAACTTCGGTGTCGGCAAGACCACGTTCGTGAGCAGCGTCTCGGAGATCAAGCCGCTGCGCACCGAGGAGACCATCACCGAAGCCAGCGTCGGTGTGGACGACATGGCGGGGCTGCCCGGCAAATCGCAGACCACGGTCGCGATGGACTTCGGTCGCATCACGCTCAGTCCGAAACTCGCGCTCTACCTGTTCGGCACTCCGGGCCAGCAGCGTTTCGTCCCCTTGTGGGAGGAGCTGGCCCGCGGTGCGCTCGGCGCGCTCGTGCTGGTCGACACCCGCCGCATCGAGAAGTCCGACGAGGTCCTTTCGGTGCTCGAGGAACGCGGCGTCCCGTATTCGGTGGCGGTCAATCAGTTCGAAGGCGCGCGGCCCTACCCGCTGGAAGAGGTGCGCGATGCCCTCGACCTGGAACCGGGCACACCGCTGACGGCACTGGACGCGCGTGATCGGGGCACGTGCCTGCGTTCGCTGATCACGCTCGTCGAATTCTTGTTCCACCGTTTGGAGTCTCGCATTTGACCATGTCTCAGTCCTCGACCTTCCCCACGCACCTAGCCGGCGGCGCCTGCCCGGTCGCGCACGGATCGCCGATCGATACCGACGGTCCCAGGATTCCCCTCTACGCGGAGGGTTTCGCGGCCGACCCGCACGGGGTCTACCGGGAGATGCGCAGGCGCCATGGTTCGCTGGTCCCGATCGAACTGTCGCCCGGTGTGCCCGCCACGCTGGTGATCGGCTATCAGGAAGCCGTCCGGATCCTCAACGATCCCGAGCACTTCCCCGCCGATCCCCGTATCTGGCAGAAGAACATCCCCGAGGACTCGCCCATCCGGCCGATGATGGAGTGGTATCCGAACGCACTGCGCAACAGCGGCGCCGCGCACGCCCGCTACCGGGGCGCCTATACCGCGAGCATCGACGCCATCGACCTGCACGAAGTGCATTCGATGGTCGAGCGTATCGCCATTCCGCTGATCAACAACTTCTGCGAGGTCGGATCCGCCGATCTGGTGACGCAGTACGCGTTCCCGCTCGTCTTCGAAGTGCTCAATCGGATCGTCGGTTGTTCGAGGGAACTGGGGCAGCGGGTCGCCACGGGCATGGCGATGCTGTTCGACACCGTCGAGGCGGCCAAGGGCATGCAGATGTTGTCCGAGGCGTTGATGGAGCTGATCCACGAGCGCCGCGCGGAGCCGGGCGACGACGTGACGTCCCGGTTGGCCCATCACTCGTCCAATCTGAACGACGAGGAGATGCTATCGAACCTGATCAGCCTCTACGGCGCCGGAATCGAGCCGCAGCAGAACCTGATCACCAACACCCTGCTGCTGATGCTCACCGACGACCGTTTCGGCGGCGACGTCCTCGGCGGCAGCCTGTCCACGCGCGACGCGCTGGACGAGGTGTTGTTCAACGACCCGCCGATGGCGAACTTCTGCATCACCTATCCCCGGCAGCCCATCTTGATCGACAACACCTGGCTGCCCGCGCATCAGCCGGTTCTGGTCAGCCTCGCCGCCTGCAACAACGATCCGGCGATCCGCGGCGGCGACCGCACCGGCAACCGTTCCCACTTGGCGTGGGCGGTCGGGCCGCACGCCTGTCCCGCGAAGTCGGTGGCGTCGGTGGTCGTCCAGGAAGCCATCGACCAGCTCCTGGACGCTCTCCCCGAAATGCAACTGGCCGTGCCCGTGGACCAAGTGGTCTGGCGGCCCGGCCCATTCCACCGGGCGTTGGCGGCCTTGCCGGTCGTCTTCCCCAAGTCCCCTCCGTTGAACATGGTGTAAGGAGAAGCGTCCGATGTCGCAAGAGCCGATAGTCTTGGATCTGACCGGTTCCGATATCCAAGGCGAAGCGGCGCGGCTGCGCGAGCGTGGGCCGGTGGCCCTGGTGGAACTGCCCGGCGGGGTGCCGGCGTGGTCGATCACCGATGCCGTCGTGCTCAAGAGCCTTCTGGCCGACCCGCGCGTGTCGAAGGATCCCAGGCAGCACTGGGCGGCGTTCATGAACGGCGAGATCACCCAGGAGTGGCCGCTGCACCCATGGGTGGCGGTCGACAACATGTTCACCGCCTACGGCGCCGAGCATCGGCGGCTGCGCAAGCTGGTCGCTCCCGCGTTCACGCACCGTCGGACGGTGGCGCTTCGACCGCGCATCGAAGCGATCACCGCCGACCTGCTCGACCAGCTGGCGGCGACCCCGCCCGGCACGGCCGTCGACCTGCGCGAGGGCTACGCCTATCCGGTGCCGATCCAGGTCATCACCGAGCTGATGGGCGTGCCCGAGCACTTGGGCCCCGGCGTGCGGAAATGTGTCGACGGATTCTTCGACACCTCCTTCGGGCCGGAGGAAGCCCAGGCCAACTACCTGGAGATGTACCGGCTCATCAGCGAACTCGTGGCGTATCGGCGGGAGACCCCGGGCGACGACATCACCAGTGTGCTGATCGCCAGCCGGGACGAAGAGGACGGCTCGCAGCTGACCGAGAAGGAACTCGTCGACACCCTGATGCTGGTCATCAACGCGGGGCACGAGACGACGGTGAACCTGCTCGATCAGGCCATCTTCGCGCTGCTCACCCGGGCGGACCAGCGTGCCGACGTGGTGGCGGGCCGGATCCCCTGGTCGGACGTGGTGGAGGAGTCGCTGCGCTTCGAGGCGCCGGTCGCCCATCTGCCGCTGCGTTACGCCGTCGAGGACATCGACATCGCGGGCTTCCGTATCCCCAAGGGGGAGGCGATCCTCGCCTCCTACGTGGCGGCCAACCGCGATCCGAAGGTGCACGGCGTGACGGCGAACGAGTTCGACCCGCGCCGGTCGGTCAAGGATCACCTGGCCTTCGGTTACGGAGCGCATCACTGCCTGGGCGCGCCGCTGGCCCGGCTGGAGGCCGAGATCGCCCTTCCGGCCCTCTTCCGGCGCTTCCCGGACATGCGCCTCGCGGCCGACCCGTCCGAGCTGGGCCCGGTGCTCAGCTTCATCTCCAACGGCCACGCCGAGCTGCCGGTCTTCCTGGAGGCCGCGGAGTAGTCCGGTCCGCACGAATATCCCGCGCACACCTGTCCGGTTTCGGGGCTCGGCACACTTGGGTCGGGCCTGGCATCCCGCGTATCCGTCGCGATACGCGGGTACAGGTGTTGGCACCGCAAGCGGCCGCACCGCGCCCGCCCGATCGCGTCGATGTGGCGCACGAGTTATGCTCTGCCCCAGCGCAATTCGGCGTAAGGTCGAATTCGCTACGCTCGCACGGCGATTCGGCTTCCGGAACCCGGACATGTCGTGTACCAACCCTGCTCGTCGAACGTTCCGACTTTGGAGTCACGTTTTGACCCACGCACAGTCCTCGTCCGCGTCCACCTCCGGCGGCTGCCCGGTCCGGCACGGCTCACCGGTCGGTGCAGACGGCCCCCGGGTCGCGCTGTACTCGGACGATTTCGCGGCGGACCCCCATCGTGCCTATCGTGAGATGCGCGGACGGTACGGTTCGCTCGTCCCGGTGGAACTGTCGCCCGGTGTGCCCGCGACGCTCGTGATCGGCTATCACACCGCGGTGCGCATCCTGAACGATCCCGACCACTTCCCGGCCGATTCGCGGACGTGGCAGCAGACCGTGCCAAGTGACTGTCCGGTCCTGCCCTTGCTCGAGTGGCGTCCGGCCGCGATCCGCAATTCCGGTCTCGAGCACGCCCGGTACCGGCAGGCCACGGTCGCGGGCATCGAGGAGATCGACCAGTTCGCCCTGCGTAACACGGTGGAGCGGATCGCCGTTCCCCTGATCAACAGTTTCTGCGGGGACGGTTCGGCGGACCTGATCGCGCAATACGCGTTCCCGCTGTCGTTCGCGGTGATCAACGCCATGCTCGGATGCCCGCCGGACATCGGGCAGCGGGCGGCGATGGGGCTCGCGGCGATGTTCGAGGGCGTGGACGCCGAGCAAGGCAACGCGATGTTCACCGGAGCTATGGCGGATCTGGTGGCGCTCAAGCGATCCCAGCCCGGCGACGACATCGTCTCGCGCATCGTGCGGCACCCCGTCGATTTCGATGACGAGGAGATGGTCCAGCAGGTGCTGATGCTGTACGGCGCGGGCATCGAGCCGCAGCAGAACCTGATCGTCAACACCATGCGGTTGATGCTCACCGACCAGCGGTTCGCCGGCGGCATTCTCGGCGGCAGCCTGTCGACCCGGGACGCGCTGGACGAGGTGCTGTTCACCGACCCGCCGCTGTCGAACTACTGTGTGACTTTCCCCCGCCAGCCGATACTGATCGACGGCGTCTGGCTACCGGCGCACCAGCCTGTGGTCATCAGCATGGCCGGATGCAACAACGACCCGGCGATCAACACGGGGCAGTACACCGACAACCGGTCACATCTCGCGTGGAGTGTCGGGCCGCACACCTGTCCGGCCCGGTCGGTGGCGTATCTGATCGCCCAGGACGCCATCGACCAGCTGCTCGACGCGTTGCCGGAGCTGCGGCTGGCCGTCCCCGCCGAGGAGCTGACCTGGCGGCCGGGGCCGTTCCATCGATCGCTGACGGCCCTGCCGGTCCGCTTTCCGGAATCCCCGCCACTGCCGGTCCTTCAGCCGGAGCGGAATTCGGCGTCGTAGCCGCACTCCGTCCGGCGAACCGACATCGCCGTATGCCGAATCCAGAAGGAGGTTGCCGCTCAGAGGTCGTCGTGCACACAGCTGATGAGGGTGTGCGCCGGCCTGTCACCGATCCCACGCATCACGTCGACTGACGCCGCCGCGGCGCGCACGCGCCCAGGTCGTCGTGTTCGTCGAATTGTTCGTTTCTCTGGAGTCTCGTCTTTGACCACGCCACACTTCCCGCCGTCCACGCCCGCGAACGGATGTCCCGTCCGGCACGGCTCGCCGATCGACACCAGCGGTCCCCGCTACGCGTTGTATTCGCAGGAATACGCCGAGGATCCACACAAGGCGTACCGTGAGATGCGCCGCCGGTTCGGGTCGCTCGTCCCGGTCGAGTTGTCGCCGGGCGTGCCTGCCACCTTGGTGATCGGCTACCACACCGCGCTGCGCATCTTGAACGACCCCGACCACTTTCCGGCCGATCCGCGTATCTGGCAGAGGGACATCCCGGGCGAGTGCCCGGTCCTGCCGATGCTGGAGTGGCGGAAGAACGCGCTGCGCAGTTCGGGCCTGGAACATCTGCGCTACCGGCAGGCGAACGTGGCGAGCATCGCCGGGGTCGATCTGCACGCACTGCACGGAACCGTCGAGCAGATCGCCGTTCCGCTGATCAACGCCTTCTGCGAGGACGGCGCGGCGGATCTCATCAGCCAGTACGCGTTCCCGCTCAGCTTCGCGGTGCTCAACGCCATGCTCGGCTGCCCGGCGGACATCGGCCAGCAGGTCGCGACCGGTATGGCCGCCATCTTCGAAGGCGTCAACGCGGACAAGGGCAACGCGATGCTCACCGACGCGCTGTTCGAGCTCGTGCAGCTGAAGCGCAAGGACCCCGGCGACGACATCACCTCCAGGCTGTTGCGGCACGAAGCGGGCCTGGACGACGTCGAGATGATCCATCAGCTGATCACGCTGTACGGCGCCGGCATCGAACCGATGCAGAACCTGATCGTCAACACGGTGCTGCTGATGCTCACCGACGAGCGTTTCGCGGGAGACTTCCTCGGCGGCAGCCTGTCGACCCGCGACGCGCTCGACGAGGTGCTGTTCGACGACCCGCCGATGGCGAACTACTGCGTCAGCTACCCGAAACAGCCGATCCTCATCGATGACGTCTGGCTGCCCGCGCACCAGCCGGTCGTGATCAGCATGGCCGGCTGCAACAACGATCCCGCGATCGGCGTCGGCCAGCGCACCGACAGCCGGGCGCACCTGGCGTGGAGCGTGGGGCCGCACGCCTGCCCCGCCCGTTCGGCCGCGTATCTGGTCGTCCAGGACGCCATCGATCAGATCCTCGACGCCTTGCCCGAGATGAGCCTTGCCGTGCCGGCCGAGCGATTGAGCTGGCGGCCGGGCCCGTTCCACCGCGCTCTGGTGTCCCTGCCGGTCGTCTTCCCGAAATCCCCTCCGCTGACCGTCTTCTAAGGAGTCCCGATGGACACACAACCTCTAGTCCTCGACCCCGCGGGCGCCGACATCCAGGGCGAGTCCGCGCGAATTCGCGCGCGCGGGCCGGTGACCCTGGTCGAATTGCCGGGCGGCGTGCGGGCGTGGTCGGTCACCGACGCCGACGTGCTGAAGCGGTTGCTGGCGGACCCCAGGGTGTCGAAAGATGGTAAGCAGCACTGGCCTGCGCTCATCAACGGGGAGATCCCGCAGGACTGGCCGCTGTTGCCGTGGGTCGCGGTGAACAACATGTTCACCGCGTACGGCGCGGACCATCGCCGACTGCGCAAACTCGTCGCGCCCGCGTTCACCCACCGCCGCACCCAGGCGATGCGCTCGATGATCGAGCAGATCACCGCGGACCTCCTGACCGAACTCGCGGCGACGCCGGCGGGGGAAGCGGTGGACCTCAGGGAAGGCTTCGCCTACCCGCTGCCGATCCAGGTCATCAGCGCGCTGATGGGCGTTCCGGAAAACCTGAACGCCGGTCTGCGCACCTGCGTCGACGGCATCTTCGACACGTCGCTCGGGCCGGAGGAGTCGCAAGCGAACTATATGGAGATGTACCGGATCCTCGGTGAACTCGTCGCCTACCGGCGGCAGACGCCCGGGGACGACATGACCAGCCTGCTGATCTCGCACCGCGACGAGGAGGACGGCTCACAGCTGACCGAGCAGGAACTGGTCGACACGCTGCTGCTGGTGATCAGCGCCGGGCACGAGACCACGGTGAACCTGCTCGATCAGGCCGTCTTCGCGCTGCTGACCCACCAGGATCAGCGCGCCGAGGTGACCGAGGGGCGCGCGGCCTGGACGGATCTGATCGAGGAGGCGCTGCGCTACGAGGCGCCGGTGGCGCACCTCCCGCTGCGCTTCGCCGCCGAGGACATCGAGATCGACGGGCTGCGCATCGCCAAGGGCGAGCCGATCCTCGCCTCGTATGCCGGGGCAAACCGCGATCCGAAACTGCACGGCGCCACCGCCGACGAGTTCGACGTACGGCGACCGACCAAGGAGCACCTGGCCTTCGGTTACGGGGCGCATCACTGCCTGGGCGCGCCACTGGCCCGGCTGGAAGCGGAAATCGCGCTGCCCGCGCTGTTCCGGCGCTTCCCGAACCTACGCTTGGCGGCCGGCCCCGCCGACCTCGGCAGCGTGTCCAGCTTCATCTCCAACGGGCACGCCAGGCTTCCGGTGTACCTGGAGCAGGCGGACTAGCGCCGCCCCCCGCGCCTCCCGCCCCGGGGGCGCGGGGAGCTCGCCGCGGGCACTTGACGAAGTGGCCGTGCTGGGCCGAGAGTGCGCTGATGGTTTCCACCTCCGAGGTGGCCGGCACGACGTTGCGCAAGGTCACGATTCGCCTGGTGCCCTTTCTCGGGCTGCTGTATTTCGTCAACTACCTGGACCGGGTCAACATCGGGTTCGCCGGGCCCAGCGGCATGAAGACCGATCTCGGTCTCACCGAGACCGCCTTCGGGTTCGCCTCGGGCATTTTCTTCGTCGGCTACCTGCTGCTCGAGGTGCCGAGCAACCTGGCGCTGCACCGCTTCGGCGCCCGGCGCTGGATCGCCCGCATCATGGTCAGCTGGGGTCTGGTGGCCACGGCGATGGCCTTCGTGCCCGACGCCACCGTGCTGTATGTCCTGCGATTCCTGCTGGGCGTGGTGGAGGCGGGGTTCTTCCCCGGCATCCTGCTGTATCTGACGTACTGGTTCCCGCAAGCGCAACGGGCGCGGATCGTGGCCTTGTTCATGACCGCCGTGCCGATTTCCACCGCCCTGGGCGCGACCGTGTCCAGCCTGATCATTCGATACGGCGACGGGATCTTCGGGCTCAGCGGATGGCGGTTCATGTTCTTGGTCGAGGGCTTGCCCGCCATCGCGCTGGCGGTGGTGACCTGGTTCTACCTGACCGACCGCCCGGAGCGGGCGACCTGGTTGGAACCGGACGAAAGGGACTGGCTCGCAGGTGAAATCGCGGCCGAGCAGTCCGCGTTGCGGCGCGCCGAGCACTGGACGGTGCGCCGGGCGCTGACCCATCCGCGGGTGCTCGGGCTCGCCCTGGTCTACGGCGGCATCGTCTACGGTCTCTACGCGCTGGGCTTCTTCTTGCCGTCGATCATCGACGGCTTCCAGCAGCAGTACGGCGTCCAGTACTCGGTGGTGCAGCGCGGACTGATCAATGCGGTGCCCTATCTCGTCGGGGCGATCGTGATGGTGTGGTGGGGTCGGCACGCCGACCGGACCGGGGAGCGGATATGGCACGTCGCGCTGCCCGCGCTGCTGGGCGGTCTCGCCATTCCGGTGGCTTTGTACCTCGGTGACCCGTTCGCCGCGATGGTCGCGGTCACCGTGTGCGCGGTGGGCGTGCTCGCGGCGCTGCCGACGTTCTGGGCCCTGCCCGGCACCTTCCTGTCCGGCGCCGCCGCGGCGGGCGGTATTGCGCTGATCAACTCGATCGGCAACGTCAGCGGTTTCGTGGCTCCGTACGTCACCGGTGGGTTGACGGACGTGACGGGGAGCCGGCGGGCCGGGCTCTGGGTGGTGGGACTGTGCATGGTCGCCGCCGCCGTGGGGGTGCTGACGCTGCGGGGGCGAGCCCGCGACGTGCCCGCGCGCCGGAGCCCGGAGTCGTGACCCGGTCCGCCGAGAGCGCCGCTTACCGCTGAGTCCGGAGCGCGACCGGCACGGCTGGAACGCCTCCATCGGCCGGCGCCCCCTCAGTGCACTGATGTGCTCGCAATGTGGCGACCGCCACCATGCGTTTTCAGTGCAGGCGCGGAAGTCGTTGTGGTGGACTATCATCCACGGGATGTAGACCGGAAAGAGCCGGTCTGCAGGGCCGTCGTACGGGCGCCCCACCCCTGCCGGCGTCGGCGTCTGAGACGACTCGGGCGCCTCGGTTGTAGGGTGAGCGCTGCCCGGTCCGGCATGTTTGCGCGGCGATCGCGCGGGCATCCGGGGAAGACGTCGCATCACGCTGGGAGGACCGATGGCTACCGAAGACCGGACCGCAGTGTTCGACGCGGTGGTCGCGGCGGCGGACTATCCCGTGCTGCTGGTCACCGCGCAGGCGGACGGCCGGCGCGCCGGCTGTCTCGTCGGATTCGCGACGCAGGTCAGCATCGAGCCGCGCCGGTTCTTGATCGGCCTGTCGAAGAAGAACCACACCTATCGGGTCGCGCAGCGCGCCGACCGGCTCGCGGTACATTTGCTCGGCAGCGAACAGCTCTCCCTGGCGCGGCTTTTCGGCGGTGAGACCGGCGACGACATCGACAAGTTCGTGCACTGCGACTGGCACGCGGGCCCGGGCGGCATTCCGGTGCTCAGCACGGTGCCGAGCTGGTTCAGCGCCCACATCCGCGAGCGCTACGACCTCGGCGATCACGTCGGAATGCTGCTCGAGCCCGAGGACGGCGCCGTGCTGCGACCGGCCGCGGAGACGCTGCATTATCACTCCGTCGCGGATCTGGTTGCGGGCCATACCGTCTGAGGAGGTTACCGGCGCGAACCGCGCCGTGATCGCTACCGCAGTGCGTTCGCAATATCGAAGCGTTCGGCGAAGGCGGACAACTCGTCGCGGGCGCGCTCCGGGTCGCCGGTGCTCGCGCTCACCACGATGCGCGTGACGCCCTGTGCGGCCAGTCCCTCGACCCGCTCGGCCGGCATGTCGATCGATCCCCAGCGGGTGTACTCGAACGCCCCGGGGTCGCGGCCCGCCGCAGCGGCCTCGGCACGGGCGATCTCCAGTTGGGTGGCGCGTTCGGCCGGACCGAGCATGCCGCCGGGGAAATAGCCGTCGCCGCGGGATCCGGCACGGCGCGCCGCGGCGCGGCTCGAACCACCCACGTGAATCGGCAGGGGTCGGCCTTCCGTCGGTTTCGGATAGCTGCACAGGTTCTCGAACCGGAAGAACTCGCCGTCGAAACTCACCCCGTCCGCATCGCCGGACCACAGCAGTCGCAGCACGTCGATGGCCTCATCGGCGCGGCGGCCTCGGGTGGCGAACTCGACGCCGAGGGCGTGCGCCTCGCCGGGCAGGGTGCCCAGTCCCACCGTCAGCAGCCGCAGGCGTCCCTTGGACAGCACGTCGATGGTCGCCAGGCGCTTGGCCAGCACCACCGGATGGTGATAGGGCAGCAGCAGCACCGCGGTGCCGAGCAGGATCCGCTCGGTCGCGGCGGCCACGAAGCTCAGCGCGTCCAGCGGGTCGGCGAACGGGACCGTCGGCGTGAATTCCATCGGCCCGACCGCGGCGCCCGGGTACAGCGCGACGTGCTCCGGCAGGTAGATCGCCTCGAAGCCGCATCGTTCGGCATGCTGGGCGTAGCCGAGCAGCCGATCGGGGTCGACGCCGAAGAACGGGGTGCTATAGCTGACCGCGAATTTCACGGCCGCTCCCCGAGCCCGTCGAACTCGCAGGCCGCCGTGATCCGGTCGAACTCGCAGGCCGCCGTCAGCCGGTCGCTCAGCAGGCGGCGGACGTCCGTCAGCCGCTCCAGGTACGAATCGACCTCGGCCAGCTTGCGCCGCAACGTGGAGACCGAGTCCGGGCAGACGTCGCCGGAGCCGTTACCCGCCCGCAGGCACGCGACGAAGGGACGGATGTCGTCGAGGTCGAAGCCCGCGCCGAGCAGTTCGCGGATCTTCGCCACGATCAGCACTTCCGCGTCGTCGTAGGAGCGGTATCCGTTGGCGGCGCGGCGGGGCCGCACCAGGCCGTGCTCCTCGTAGTAGCGCAGGGCGCGCGTGCTGGTGCCGGCCCGCTGCGCCAATTCGCCGATGCGCATCCGTCCTCCTTCGCCTTTCGTCCTCGCCACGCTAAACCTTCTCGTCGGCGTCAAGGCAAACCGCCACTCGCCGAGTAGCCGGGCGACGAGCCCGCCAGGTTCGACGTACGTGTCGTCGATTTCGACCAGCCGAGCCTCATGAGTTCGGCGAGCCTGCGCCCGTCCCGACGCCCACGAGTTCATCCTCGCCGTATCCGCCGCTCTCGAGGGCGCTTTCGTCCTCAGCCGTATGCGCTCGACCGAGCCGTTGCACGCGGCCGGGCTTTGCCCGCCCGGATCGCGGAAATGCCGGCCGGAGCGCACGAATAGCGCACGGGCGAAACCAGACGAAAACGGACGAAAACGGATCCCATTTGCATTGCCGTAGTGGTGGTTTCGGGGCGTTAATGGTTACAGCCGGGCTACCTGAAGGTCGAGCGCTCCCCGGTGCAGGTAATCAATACTGAAAAGGGGAAATGTCATGCCTACTATCACTTCGGTATCGCCGACCACGGGCCCGAGTTCTGGGGGTAACAGCGTGGTTATCACCGGAACCGGATTCGGCGGGCCGACCACGGTCCGATTCGGCGGAACCGCAACCACTTTCACTCTGGATTCCCCCACTCAAATCACGGCGATCGCTCCGCCGGGCACGGGCACTGTGCAGGTCACCGTTTCCAATGCGGACGGTATCAGCAATGGTGTTCCCTACACCTACACCTCTGTGGTGCAGGTTCCCGTGGTGTCCGCGGTTATTCCGAATTCCGGGCCCGCGACCGGCGGTACCGTGGTTCTGATCTTGGGAAGCGGTTTCACCGGAGTTACCTCCGTGAACTTCGGAGCTACCCCGGCCCTGCTCTTCTTCGCGCTTTCCAGCAACTTGATCATCGCGATCGCTCCGCCGGGAACGGGTACCGTGCCGGTCACGGTCACCACTTCGGCCGGCACCAGTGCGGGAGTGCCGTTCACCTATGTGTCCGTGCCGAGTCTGAGCTCGATCACCCCGAACACAGGGCCGGTGACCGGCGGCACCACGGTGACGATCTCCGGCACCGGGTTCACCGGCGCGACCAGCGTGTTCTTCGGTCTCCTTCCGGCAGTGTCGTTCACGGTGGTCTCCGATACGCAGATCACCGCGGTCACTCCGGCGGGGGTCGGTTCCGTGCCGGTGACGGTTACCGGGCCGGGCGGTATCGCTTCCGGCGTCTTCTTCACCTATAGCTGACGCGGCTCCCGCACCTACCCGAGTCCGAGGCAGGTGTGCCGCCCAGGTGAACGAGGTATCAGGAAAACCAGAGGGGCCGACCACGATTGGGGTCGGCCTCTCCGGCCGTGCGCAGGTACAGCCGTCGGCTTCGGTTATCCACCGGCGCCGCGGTGGCAGTCGTCGCCCTTCGTGCGCCGAGCATCCCAGCCGGTGGCCACATCCAGCGGCGGACAGCCGGAGAGCCGGCCCGGCGAACTAGCCGACACCTAGTTCGCGTCCGCCGACCCCGGAAGCGAACTCCCGCCAGCGCCAAGGCCCGCCCGCTTCGCGGGCCAAGGGAGGGGTGTCGGCCCCAGCGCCCGCCCGCAGACCGGACAGCAAGTGCCGGAGGGCGTCGACCGCGGTGTACCGCGGTGTCCAGCCCAGCTCTGCCCGCGCGCGACCGGTGTCCAGGATCGGCAGGCGCAGTACCGCGTCGAACAGATCCGGCGCCGCTGGCAGGGTCCTGGCGTGCCAGCCCAGCGCGAGCGCGGCGCGGACGAGCGCGGGCGGCACGGATACCACCCGGGCATCGAAGAGTTCGGCCAGCCGGTCGCGATCGATCACCGGCTCCGCCGCCAGATTGAACGGTCCGCGGGCGTCGGTCGCGATCGCCAGCGCGTAGGCGCGGCCGACGTCGTCACTGTGCACCGCCTGGAAGCGCAGTCCGCGCGGGATCGGCAGGATCGGCGGGAGCCCCGGCCGGATCAGGCGATTCGGCAGCAGCGGACCGGCGAACAGTCGCCGCTGCTGACTGGCGGTCTCCCGGCGGAAGATGAACGCCGGGCGCATGCGCACCACGCGGCGGTCCGGATTCTCGGCTTCGAACCGATCCAGCAGCCTTTCGACGTAGGCCTTTTCGCGGGTGTACGCGGCAGGTGGCCAGCCGTCGGTCGGCCAGCTCTCCGGCACCGGCTCGTCATCGTGGCAGGGGGAGTAGGCACCGACCGACGAGGCGTAGATCAGAGCCGGGACCTGTGCCGCGGCCACGGCGCGCAGCACGCGTTCCGTACCGCCGACATTCGCGCGCCACGTGACCATAGGCTGGTGGGTGGGCTGGAACAGCCAGGCCAGATGCACCACCACGTCGGCCCCGTGGAAGTGGGCCTCGAGGTCGTCGGTACGCACATCCGCCCGCACCCACTCCACCCCTTCCCGGGGCTCGTCCGGCAGGCGCCGCGCGATCCCGACGATCGAGCCGACCCCCGCTTCGGTCGACAGTGTCTCCAGCAGACTCGTTCCCACGTTTCCAGTGGCACCGACCACGACAACACGCATAGCTGCTCCTCGGCTCGGCGGCAGGATTCGAGGTCGAGGTACCCAGCATCAGGACGACGACACGCGGGCACTCCGCATCAGCTGGATAAAGAGGGGAACAGGCGGGGAGGGCGGCACTGCCGCCCTCCCCGCCTGTTGTACCGAAGATCACATATCGGATTTCGCGAGGCGCTTCGACAAGAGTTCTTTGCCCATCCGACCGCCCTTACGGCTGTCGGCCTGCGCCTTGCGGAAGAATTCCACCAGCTCGCTGTCTCCGTCCCGTTCCGCGTCCTGGATGAACGTATCCAGACGCAGAGCGTTCTCCAGGGACGCTTCGACGAACCAGATCAGGTTGTAGTCCTTGTCCCTGGTGCCGGTCACGGTGCCGGTTTCCTGCTGCTCGGCCATTTCCACTCCTCTCGGTTCTTCGTCTTCGAGCGGGCTCAGTCCCGTCCGAGCGCGTGCGCCAGCTCCTTCTTCGTCATCTTCGAGCGGCCTTCGACATTGCGTTTCTTGGCCTCGTTGTACAGCTGGTCGCGGGTCGGCCCTTGCGCGCCGCTGTGCGAACGCTGACCGCCGCGCTGCTGCGGCGACTTGTCGTCGGTCGACGTCTTGCTCGCGGTCTTGGACTGCCCGGACTGGGCACGGTTCTTGTTGACCGTGCGAGCGGCCATCTCCTTCGCGCGTCCCGTGCTCGTGCCACGGGACTTCGCCGAATCCTTGATGTGCTCGTACTGGCGTTCTTGCTTGTCTGTCCAAGCCTTCGGCATGTCATCACCTCCTGTGCTTGCGGCTTACCCCGGGAATTCGCGCGCAATCCGGTCGGGAAGAACGCGCGGCGCCGAGCGGCCGCGGATGTCTGCCCGTGTCAGCAGGTGCTGGGCGCGGGCTCGCCGCGAACGCGGCCCTCGAGCCACCCCAGCACCGAGGGGGCGCCGAGCACCGCCGCGGTCAGATGCTCGGCGTCGGGCACGTGCACGGTCTGCAGCGGCACACCGGCCGAGCACCAGTGGTGGATCGTGTTGTCGATCGCGGCGACCGGAATCAGCGGGTCGCTCGGCGAATGCCACTCGAATATCGGCATTGCCGGGGAGCCGGGGTAGAGCTCCACGCTGTTCTCCTCCACCACGGACCACGCGCCCGGCGAGTCGAAGACCGAAGTGTTGTCCACGAGTTCGCGCGCGCTGCCGCCTGCGCCGACGGCGAGGATGTCGTTGGTGCAGCTGTTGGCCATCGCGTCGCGCAGCGCCCGTCCGCGCTCGTTGAGATTCTGGCTGATCGGCACCTGGTCGGGATACTCCCGCTCCAGGCCGATGGCCGTTGCCATGGCCAGGCCGAACGCCGGGTGCGGCTCCAGACCCAGCCCCCGCGCCATCGCCACCAGGTTCATCGGAGCGCCGCCGATGGCCGCGCCGGCGAGCCGCAGCTCGGGTGCGTAGGACGGCTGCAGCGCGGCCGCCCATGCCGTGGCGAGCCCGCCGCCGGAGTAACCGGTCAACGCCGCCGGGCTGTTCTGCAGGCCGAGTTCGGGTAGTCGTTTCGCCGCGCGGACGCCGTCCAAAGTGATCTGGCCGCCCAAACGCCCGGCGCCGAGCGCGAACTGGGGGCCGAGATGATCCGGCAGCGCGACCGTCCAGCCGCGCGCCAGCAGGACGTTCAGCATCGACGACGACGCCGACAGATTCAGATCGTTGCTGTAGAGCAGGTGCGATACCGCGCAATGCGTGCCGAGCGCGTTGATGAAGTGCTGATACGACAGCAGCGGCATCCCGGGCCGTTGTCCGAGGGGGGTGAGGATCGTGGTGGTCGCCGCGATCGGCGCGCCCCGCGAATTGGTGGACCGGAACTCGACCAGCCTGACGGTGGCGCCGGGGAAGAGGGCCAGCGGCGGCAGGACCCGTACGTCCAGCACGTCGCCAGGGTTGTGCGCCGCCAGATCGGCCGGTGCGGCGTAGAACGGGTCTGGATCGGGCTGCGGATAGACCGGTTCCGCAGTGGCCGTCGTCGCCAGCAGGAGGGCGAGTGCCATCCCGCCCAGGGCGCCGAGGACACGGACCGAACCGATGCGTCTGCCGCGGGGGGAACGAAGAAACGGACGAGTCACGACCTTGACCTCCAGGGGTAGTTCGGCGGATTCGCCGACCAGTGGTCTGCCTCCGAGTGCCTCGTTCGGCAAACTACCAGCGACATGTGGAGGTGAGTCAGGATTGCATGAAAAACTTTCTCGCATCGAGAAAATGCGCAGAATCTGCACTGTTTCGGCGAGGTATTGTGACTTCCAGCAATCTGTTAGCCATTGCATGTCCGTGCTGTCATCCGGTAAGGGAAAGCGGCGTACGAGCAGCGCGGTCGCATTCCCCGTCCGGGCGATGCTCGCCGAGCGCGAAAGGGATTCCAGGCGGGGGTTGCGACGCGGCGCGAGCACGGCTTGGCTGGATCACATAACCAGCGACGAGGTTCAGGACGAAGGAAGGAGCGGTCATGTCCAAGACAGCGGCCCAGAAGGTCCGCGAGTCCGGTTCCGAATCACCCGAGCCGGCACGCGCCGTGCCGGACACCGAGACCGAACCGCCGACGAAATCGGATACCCCGGCTACCGCACGCGCCCGGCTGCGGATCCCGGTTCCGACGGTGGGCATGCGGATGGCCCGAGTTCCGCTACCGCCCGGGCCGCGCACCGTGGCGACCGGCGTCTCCTCGGCGACCACGGCGGTGCGCAACCGGGTACCGGATCGGGAGTCGTTGCTCTACTTCGGCGGGCTCGGAGCGGCGGCGGTCACCGGGCTGGTGTCGTGGCCGGTCGCGGGGGCGATCGGCGTCGGCGTGTGGGTGGCCGAGCATGCGCGTCGCGGTCCCGGCGCCACAGGAGACGGGGCCCGAGGGTGACCTGATCGCCGGGCTCGCTCATGGCGTGGCTGCCCCTCGCCGCCCGCACCGTGAGTAGCTCCGCGTAGGGGCCCGACCTGTCTTGCCGGCCGGCAATCCGCCGGTCGGCCGATATCGTGCGGGCAGTAAGTCGCCACCTCCTTCGCGCGACTACAGGAGCGAATCGATACGGCAACATCCGTGTACCGACTCGGATACGGCTGCCGCGGAGCATTCTTTCGTCCGCGTGGGCGCGACAGGATCGCGATATGGCAAAGGCAATGTGGGATGGCGAAATTCTGGCGAGCAGCTCCGATACCGTGATGGTCGAGGGCAACCACTACTTCCCGGCCGAGTCCGTCCGGAAGGAATTCCTCCGGCCTTCCGAGACGCACACGACGTGTCCGTGGAAGGGTGAGGCCAGCTACTACACCCTGGAAGTCCACGGCAACCGTAACGAGGACGCCGCCTGGTACTACCCCGACCCGAAAAGCGCGGCGGAGCAGATCAAAGACCACGTCGCCTTCTGGCGCGGCGTGGAAGTGCTCGACGACGAGATACCGAGCGCCGCGCTCCGCTGACGGCGAGCGCGGCGCGTGCCGAATCGGCGCCGTTTCCGTGTTATGCCGTACTATCCGCACGGTTCGCTTGAGGTACGGATCCGTCCCGGACCACGGGACGCATCGGCCTGATGCTCCGGCCCGCGCCCGGTTCTCGGCGGACTACCAGTCGACGGCGCCGAGTTCGTGGAGTTTGCGGAAGACCAGCATGGAGCCAGGGGCCACATGGTCCATGGCGGCGTACTCGCTCACGGTGAAGTAGCGCAGCTCGGCGATCTCGCTCGCGGGCGTCGGGTCGCCGTCCAGTTCCGCGGTGAAGCAGGTCATGTGCAGCCGGGTGCCGGGGGAGTGCCCGTACGCCTCGGCGTGGAAAACCCCGAGTTCGTCGCAGGAGACCACGCCGACGCCGAGTTCCTCGCGCACCTCGCGGTGCAGCGCGGCCTCGGGCGTCTCGCCGGGGTCGATCTTGCCGCCGGCCATGTAGAAGACGTCCTTGCCCACTGAGCGCGCTTGCAGCAGGCGGCGATTCCGGACATGGGCCAGTGCGGCGGTGCGAATCACCGGCCCACTGTACTGAGCGGCCGGAACAGGTCGCCAACCGGTTTTCGCGCGGATCGCCCCGTTCAGTGCTCGAGCACGGCGCGACGCAGCAGTTCGCCGATGCGCCGGTGGAGCAGCGCGGTGTCGTCCCCGTCGGCGACGAACTCCAGGAACAACGCCGCACCGGCCGCCAGCGCGATGACGGCCCTGGCGTCCAACTCGGAGCGCGCGCCGGGTGTGGTGTCGCCCGCGGCGAAGAGCGCGGCCGCCGGGGCGCTGAATCCGGCCCACAACCGGTGGCGCAAGTGCTGGTCCCGATCGAGTGCGGTCAACAGCCCGGGAACGGCGGCGCGCACCTCGCTGCGGGCGAACAGCTCCCGGCTGCCGCGCAGCACCCACTCGAGCCACCCCTGCCGGTCGGTTCCCTCGAACGGCTCCAGGTCGGGCGTCTCACCCAGCACGGCGTGCAGCACCAATTCGGCCTTCGATGGCCAGCGGCGAGCGATGGATGCCCGGCCGACGCCCGCGCGGGCCGCCACCGCCCGCACGCTCAGCTCGTCCCACCCCACTTCGACCAGCATCTCCCGCACGGTCGCCAGCACTCGCTGCTCGACCGACTCGTCGCGCGGCCGGCCGGCGCCCCGGTTCGCCGAGTGCGGATCCCGCGCCGTTTCCGCCATACCGCTCCTTTCCTCAATTACGATGCCAGTGGCATCGAATTTGTGCCGATGCTTCCGATGTGCGGCCATTGTCGCGTGCCCCGAAGGCGCGGCGCCGGTGGACCGAACGGCGGAATCCATGGTGACGAAGGAACGAAATGGGTGGACCGAAGGACATACCGGCGGATACCGGCACGGCAGCGCGAGAAGCGGACGCCGGCGGGGAACTGCGAGAGACGGGTCTGCGCATCGCCGTCACCGGCGGCACGGGCTATCTCGGCGCGCACACCGTCGCCGCCCTCCTGCGGGCCGGGCACCGCGTCGTGCTGCTGGTCCACCCCAGCGAATCCGTCTCGGCGGTCGTCGGCATGTTCGACACCACGCCCGAAGCGCTCGCGGTGCTGCCGGGCGACATCCGGGACCCGAAGACGGTCGAAGCGTTGCTCGACGGATGCGACGCCGTCCTGCACGCGGCGGGCGTGGTCGGCACCGATGACCGGCGCGAGCGACTGATGTGGGAGGTCAACGTCGACGCGACCGCCACCGTCCTGGCCCGCGCGACCGCGCTCGGCCTGGATCCGATCGTGCACGTCGCCAGCTACAGCGCGCTGTTTCCCAGCCCGGATCCGGTCATCACGCCCGACAGCCCGACCGCGCCGGGGCGCAGTGCCTACGGCCGCACCAAGTCGGCCGCCGACCGGATCGCGCGGGCGTTGCAGGCCGCGGGCGCTCCGGTCGTGATCACCTATCCCTCCAGCGTCGTCGGCCCCGGTCTCGGCGCCCAGGCCGGGATCACCTCCGACGGGTGGGGTGTCATCCTGCGGGCCCGCGTCGCTCCTCGGATCCGCGGTGGCATGCAGATGATCGACGTCCGGGACGTGGCCGCGGTGCACGCCGCCGTGATGAGCCCCGGCCTCGGGCCACGGCGCTATCTGTGCGGCGGCCACATGGTGGCCTTCGACGAGATCGTGGACATCCTGGAAAGCGCTGTGGGACAGCGGATCCGGCGGATTCCGGTGCCGAAGGCCGCGCTGCTCGGGCTCGGACGGCTCACCGACGCCGCCGCCCGAATCCTGCCGATCAGCGCCGGGCTCAGCTACGAGGCGGCGTGGCTGCTCACCACCGCCACGCCGACCGACGACTCCCGCACGCTGGCCGAACTCGATCTGCGCTGGCGGCCCATCCGGGAAGCGATCGTCGACTCCGTGCGTCGCGAAGCCGGTTCGCGGGCCTGACGGTCAGAGCAGCTCCCGGGAGACGGCCGCGACGAGACCACCGTCGATGACCAGGTCCTGCCCGTTGACGTAGGACGCCTCGGCGGAGGCGAGGAATGCCACGGCGTCGGCCACCTCCTCGGCGGTGCCCAACCGGCGGCTCGCCACCTCGGTGAGCACGGCGGCGTGCGCGTCGGGGCTGACGTTGTCGTGGAACATCGGGGTCTCGATGTACCCGGGACTCACCGAATTGACTCGAATTCCCCTGGGCCCCAGCTCCGCCGCGAGCGTGCGGGCCAGGTTGTGCACGGCCGCCTTGGTGGCCGCGTAGAGCGCGGCGCCGGGCAGGCCGCGGTGCAGCGTCCACGACGCGTTGATGACGACCGACGCGTGCTCCGACAGCAGCGGCAGCACTTTCTGGATGGTGAAGAACACGCCTTTGAAGTTGATGTCCACGACCCGGTCGAACTCGTCCTCGGTGATCTCGGCGCTCGGCTGGAAGGACGCGACCCCGGCGTTGGCGAAGACCACGTCGAGGCGGCCGTGCCGGTCACGGATGGCGGTGGCGAGCGCGTCGAGATCGGCGAGACGACCCGCGTCGGCGCGGATCGCGAGCACTCGCTCGTCGCCGTGCAGCGCTTCGACCGCGGCGTCCAGCCGTGTCTCGTCCCGGCCGGTGATGACCACCTGCGCGCCTTCGGCGAGCAGCCGTCGTGCGGTGGCCAGCCCCATGCCGCTCGAGCCGCCGGTGACCAGCGCGACCTTGCCGTCGAATCGGGAGATGTTGTGCGTCATGGGAATCAGCGTGCCGAAGGCCACCGCGGCCGAACAGTGTCCAGTCGACCTAGGTGTGGCACCACCAGGCTACGGTCACGCCGGGGCGGCGAGCCTGATCCGCATCAGCCCGTCGACCCGCTGCGCTGTGCCGGTGTCCGGCTGCGGGTTGTAGAGCACCAGGAACCATCCGGGACGGTCGGCCACCGCGAGGGTGGTCGTGTCGAACACCAGGTCACCGGCGTCGGGGTGACGCACCGCTTTCACGGCTTGCACGGCGGCGTCCACGTCGTGGCGGGCCCACAAGCGAGCAAATTCGGGACTCGCCGCGCTGAGTTCGCCGACCACCCGGGCGAACGCGGGATCATCGGGGGCGTGCGCCGCGTCGGCACGGAAAGCGGCCACGACCGCGGGCGCGATCGCGGTCCATTCCACGTGCATACCCCGGTATCGGGGATTGGTGAAGAAGGAGACCAGGCAGTTGTGGTCAGCGTCGCCGAACCCGAAGACCGAGCGCGCGGCATCGTTGACCCCGAGCAGATTCCAACAGCGGTCGCGCAGCACCGCCGGGCGCGCGCCCCACGCGTCGAGCAGTCGGCGCAGTTCGGGGGTGACCTCGGTGTCGCGCGCCCGGCCGGGCGGCGGGTTGAGACCGGCGAGCAGATACAGATGCGTCCGCTCCGGTCCGGACAGGCGCAGTGCCGTGCCGATCGCGTCGAGCACCTCCGCCGACACGGTGATGTCGCGGCCCTGTTCCAGCCACGTGTACCAGGACACGCCCACTCCGGCGAGCAACGCGACCTCCTCGCGCCGCAGGCCGGGTGTGCGCCGCCTGCCTCCCGTCGCCAGACCGACATCCGCCGGTGTGAGCCGCGCTCTGCGGGTACGGAGGAACTCACGCAGTTGGGCGCGCCGGTGGGGCGCCGTTGAGGTTTCGCCGGTCATACGCACGGCAACAACCGGCGCTGCGGATCAGTTCCCGAGATGCATCATCGCCAACCCCGCAGCCGACGACATCAGCTTTTTGGACGGGCCCTCCCATGCAGCCGAAATGCACTGCCACAGGGCATTAATCGTGTCCACCCGACGACCGTTGGTCTCTGAAAGCAAGCAGTGGCTGAACTCCGCTCGTGCCGATGTCGGTCGTATCTGGGGTGAATCGAGTCTCAACGGTCCAGTTGACGTGATCGGGAACGGGAATCGGCTCGGCGTAGATCTCGCGGCCGTCGACGATGGACTCGCCGAGGATATCGATGGTTTCCAGGCTTTCCAGACGCCAGACGACCCGCGCGGAGTCTCCAGGCGCTCCACCCATGTAGTCCTGCTCGCGGGATCTCGCGATCTCCAAGGCTTTGGCGATGGCATCGTCCGGGTCATCCTGAGCCTGGAAGACGAACACCGAGCGATGCATACTCGGTGGGTTCGTGGCGGAATCGCGGTCAAGAATGATCGCGTAGTTTGCCGCGCACGAGTACCAGATCCGAGCCATTGATTCAACTCTCTTCCTGCCATTCCTTGCGACGTGCAACCGGTGCTCTCTGGCCCTCATCCGCCGTTTACGGGTGCCGCCGCACCATCCCCCGCGGGATGGACTTGTCACGAACGCCCAGGCGCAACTGAGCCGCCCATACCCACAGTCCTGCCACCTCGCTACTCACCAGAAATCCCCCCTCTACCTCTACCTGGACTCCCACCCTCGCGCCAGGGAGGTGGTATTCGAAATTTGGCTTATCGGCGTGCCGGGTAGCCGCGGCGGTGAGCGGTGGGCGCGCCCGGGCGGTGTGGCCGGCCCGCCGGACTTCCCGGGCCGGGGGCCGAAACCGAGCCGCTGTCGTCGATCAGAGTTGCGCGGTCTGCTCGCACGGAGGCAGGCCGTCGGCCTGGCGGAGCACTTCGGCGACGGACTCCAGGTACAACAGCGTCCGCAGCGACACGCCGTTCACGGCTTGGCCCAGGCGGCGCAGCGCCGAATTGTCCAGGTGCGCGATCACTTCGGCGTCGTCGGCCCGGTCCGGGCCGGGATCGAAGACGAAATAGCTGGGGTCGAGCCCGAAGACATGAGCCAGCCCGGCGCGGGCCTGCTCCGGCAGCGCGGTGAGCTCTCCGCGCCGGACTTTCGCCAGGTGACCTGGCTCCAAGTCGTACCCGGCCGCGGTCACCCAGGTCTCGACCGTATCGTCGGCGAGCGGGCGTCCGTGCGCACGCTCCCACATTTCGAACGCTAGGTTCAGCCGAGCAGTGATATCGATGTCCACGACCGCCTCCACTTTTTGGCGACATAGCCTCTGACGGGTCACACGTTGACTCGACCGTAGCGTGGGAGTAGTAGATCGCCGTGATTTCACGGCAAATGTCCGGTTGCATAGGGGAGGTAACCGACTGGATCCCCGATTCACGGGGAAGGCGATGCCGAGGAGACGGGTGTGCTGCTGAGTTCCGAGGAGGCCCGCAAACGATTCGCGACCAGTCCGGTCGCGCGGTTGGCGACCGTTTCGGCGCGGCTGCGCCCGCACCTGGTGCCCATCGTGTTCGCCGTGGCCGGCGAGATCGTCTACACCAGTGTCGACGCGAAGCCGAAGACGACCACCGCGCTGCGCCGTCTGGACAACATCGCGGCGAACCCGGCGGTCGCCGTGCTCGTCGACAGCTACGACGACGACTGGACCCGGTTGTGGTGGGCCCGCGCGGACGGCGCGGCTCGTCTCGCCCACGGCGCCGAGGCGGAAGCGGCGATCCGCCGATTGACCGCGCGCTACCCCCAGTACGAGCGACAGCCGCCACCGGGACCGGTGATCGCCATCGAGGTGGCGCGCTGGTCGGGATGGTCCGCGAGCTGAGCCGGCCACGCCGGTTCCGGTACAGTCCGATTCGCCGCTTCCCGCCGCGGGAGACGGCGAGCCGGACCACCCGCCGAGTCGATCGTGAGGATCGCATGCCCTCGAATTTCGCGCTGAAGACCATGAATACGGTGCATCGCGCCCTGCTGAAACTCAGCTTCGGGAAGCTGGGCAACGATTTCTCCGGCATGCCGTCGCTCGAACTCACGACCACCGGCCGCAAGTCCGGGCGACCGCACTCGGTGATGCTCACGGCGCCGATCATCGACGGCGACACCTATGTCGTCGTCGCCTCGCGCGGCGGCGACCCCGTGCACCCGGCGTGGTTCCTGAATCTGCGTGACAATCCGGATGTCGTCGTGTCGGTGCGGAGCGGGCCGAAGACGCCGATGACGGCTCGGGTGGCCACGCCGGAGGAGCGGGCGCAGCTGTGGCCCCGGGTCACCGCCGCGCAGTCGGTGTACGCCGGGTATCAGACGAAGACCACGCGCGAGATCCCGCTTGTCCTGCTGACACCGAAGCGGTGATACCAGCGCCCGGGCGGTGACGGTCAGGCTCGATAGTCGCGCAGCACCGGAGCTGCTCCGGAGAGGGGCGCGCGAGATACACGTCATCCCGACCGGCTTCCGCTCCCGCCGAGACGGGGCCCACGTAGATCTACCCGGCTGGAGGGAGGACCGGGCGAGGCTGCGGACGCACCTGCTCGAGCTGTACGGCGATCGGGAGGATTCTCGTCTCGCCGTTCGTGGGGCCGACCAGCTGAACCGACAAGGGAAGCCCGTCGTCGCCGACACCGGCGGGCACCGAGGCGGCGGGGTGGCCGGTGACGTTCCAGATCGCGGTGTAGGCGACCATCGGAACCGAGGCGAGCTGCGCGCGCACCGTGTTCGCCCCGTCGAGCACGCCGAGCAGCGGCGGGCGGATCGCGATGGTGGGCGTCAGCAGCAGGTCGCACTCGGCGAAGATCCGATCGGCTTTGCGCCGCACCGCCTCTCCGCGCCGGATCGCCCATTCGACGACCGGCCTGCGCGCCCAGGAGCCGACCGCGATCGTCTGCTTGGTGCGGCGTTCCAGCAGTTCCGGATGGTCCACCTCGGCCAATTCGGCGCGCACCCCGCCGAAGAACTGCGGAAAGAAAGCATGCGTGGAATCCGGGTAGTGCGGGTCGATCTCCGCCACCGTGTGGCCCAGTTCGGCGAGCAGTATCGCGGTGTCGCGGACGGCGCGCACATGCTGCGGATCCGGTCGCACCGACGGGATCGGTGATTTGACGCTGTAGCCGATGCGCAACGGCCGGGCCGGTCCGCGCGCCGCCGCTTCGAACGAGGTCGCCGGTTCCGGCGCCCGGAATCGGTCGGTGCGGGTGCTGCCGCGGATCACGTCGTAGACGACGGCGGAGTCCAGCACCCCGCGGGTCAGCGGCCCGGCGACACCCAGCGCCCACCACAGGTGCTCGTTCGGGGCAAGCGGCACTCGCCCGCGTTGCGGCTTGAGGCCGAACAATCCGCAGCACGCTGCCGGGATGCGAATCGACCCGCCCCCGTCGCCGCCGAGCGCGGCGGGCACCAGCCCGGCCGCCACCGCGGCGGCGGATCCGCCGCTGGATCCACCCGCGGAGCGGCTCGGGTCCCACGGATTGCGGGCCATGCCGAAGGTGCTGGACTCGGTGAACGGCCACTGCCCGAATTCCGGCATCGAGGTCTTGCCGACGATGACCGCCCCGGCCGCGCGCAGCCTGCGCACCGCCTCGGCGTCCGTCACGGCGGGCGTCGCGTTCGCCCTGGTGCCGAAGCTGGTCACCACGCCGGCGACGTCGAATTCGTCCTTCACCGCGACCGGAACCCCGTGCAACGGGCCCACCGTGCCGCCCGCCGCGCGTTCCCGGTCCCGCTCGACGGCCTCGGCCCTGGCCTCCTCCCGCAGGATGTGGGTGAAGGCGCCGAGGTCAGCGGCGGCATCGATCCCGTCGAGCGTCGCCTCGACCAACTCCTCCGCGGACAGCGCCCCCTGGGCCAGCAGTTCGCGCTGTTCGAGCACACCCGACGAAACGACCTCTCGCAGATCCATCCGCTCGTGCTCCTTCCGGGCTCGACGCCGATGCAGGCATTCCCGACCGTATGCAGTCGAGCAACCATTCCGCAATGGATACCGCTCGCGAACCTGTCCAAGGATGGGCGATCAGAAGGACGCGGGGCCCTCGGCCGCGGCGCGGCGGCCGCGCTCGAGCAGGGAATGGGTGCGCGAGTAGCCGAAGTAGACGACCAGGCCGACCACGAGCCAGATCACGAACCGCGCCCACGTCTCCCAGGGCAGCGACCAGATCAGGTACAGCGAGAACCCGATGCCGATCAGCGGCACGACCGGCATGAACGGCAGGCGGAACTCGCGCGGCTCGTCGGGACGGGTGCGCCGCAGCACGATCACGGCCACGGACACCACGATGAACGCCATCAGGATGCCGATATTGGTCAGCTCGGCGACCACGGTGATGTCCAGCAACCCGGCCATCAGCGCCGAGCCGATGCCGACGATCCAGGTCACCCGGGTAGGCACCTTGCGAACCGGATGGGTCTTGGCGAACCACGCGGGCAACAGCCCGTCGCGGCTCATGGCGAACCAGACCCGGGTGACGCCGAGCATGAAGGTGAGCACCACGGTGACGATGCCGACGATGGCGCCGACCGCGATGATGTTCGCCACGCCCGGTTGCCCGACCGACTCGAAGGCGGTGGAGAACCCGCTGGTCGGACTGATCTCGGTGTACTTCTGCATGCCGGTCAGCACCAGGGTGGCCAGCACGTAGAGCACCATGGCGATGGCCAGCGAATAGATGATCGCCTTCGGCAGGTGCTTCTTGCCGTCGGTGGACTCCTCGGCGGCGGTGCTCATCGCGTCGTAGCCGAACACGGCGAAGAAGACGGTGGCCGCGCCCGTCCACACCGCGCCCGTGCCGAACGGGAAGTACGGGGTGTAGTTCGAGCTGTCGATGTGGAACACGCCGAGCGCGATGATCAGCACGACCAGCGCGACCTTGATGCCGACCGCGACGGTCTCGAACCGGCCGACGCTGCGGATGCCGCGCGAGAGCAGCCACGCCGTGCCGAGGCAGAACAGCACGGCGAACACGTCGACGACGTGACCCTCGCCGGTGCCCGCAGCGCCCAGCATCCAATCCGGCAGCGTGATGTCGACCTGTTCCAGCAGGAACTTGGAGTACCCGGAGACCCCGATGGCGACGACCGCCGCGACCGCGACGTACTCCAGCAGCAGATCCCAGCCGATGAACCAGCCCGCGATCTCGCCGAGCGACACGTACCCGTAGGTGTAGGCGGATCCGGCCTTGGGCACCATCCCGGCGAACTCGGCATAGCACAGCGCGGCCGCGGCGCTGGCCACGCCCGCGATGAGGAACGAGATCAGTACCGAAGGCCCGGTGACCGAGTGCGCCACCGCACCGGCCAGGGTGAAGATGCCCGCGCCGATGATGCCGCCGACGCCGATCGCGGTGAGCTGCCACAATCCGAGCGACCGCGACAGTTGCTCGTCGGCCGCGGCGGCTTCGTCCTCGACCTCGCCGAGCGGCTTGCGGCGCGTCATCTGGGCGCGTAATTGCGCGAGGGACATGCGACTCCTGTGCTTGTTTCCAGCGCCTGCGGCGCTGGGTGTTCGCGGTCCTCTTGTGGCTCGCGTGTGCGCGACCGCCGCTTGCTCCTTCGTCGCCTACGCGACGGCCGCGCAAACGCGAGCCGGGCCACGAACGGCGGATGCTCGGTCTCGCTTCGCTCGAAACCGTATGTTCGCAAGTATGGTCGCGTGGCGTCGCGAGTTGCGGCGAAAGCGTGCCAATGCTGGTGATCCGGTTCCGGTGTGCGACCCCCGGCCGCAAGTCCACCTCCGGCGGCCGATCGCTGGAAGCACGGCCACGTCACCGGCGTCTGTGGTCACTTTGCGACTGGATCCGGTTTTCCCGGACCGGGTAGCGCTCAGCGGTCGCGGCCGAAGGAGCGCAGGAAGAAGGCGATATTGGCCGGGCGTTCGGCCAACCTGCGCATGAAATAGCCGTACCACTGGTCTCCGTAGGGCACGTAGACCCGCAGCGCGTGGCCCGCTGCGGCCAGGCGACGCTGTTCGGCGTCGCGGATGCCGTGCAACATCTGGAACTCGAAATCGCCGGATTTGCGACCGCTTTCCCATACGTGGCGCAGCGCCGCATCGATCAACGCCGGGTCGTGCGTGGCGACCATCGGGTAGCCCTTGCCCTCCATCAGCACCCGCAAGCAGCGCAGATACGACTCGTCCACCGCGGAGCGGCTCTGGTAGGCCACCGACGCGGGTTCGCGATAGGCGCCTTTGCACAACCGGATCCGTGATCCGGGGCCTGCGAAGGTCCGGCAGTCCTCCTCGGTGCGCTTCAGATAGGCCTGCAGGACGGTGCCCAGCCACGGGAAGTCCAGCCGCAGTTCACGCACGATCGACAGCGTCGAGTCGGTGGTGGTGTGGTCCTCGGCGTCCACGGTCACCCAGATCCCGGCCGCCTTCGCCGCCGTGCAGATCTCGTAGGCGTGTTCGCGGGCGATGGCGTACCCGTTCTGCGGAAGCGACTGGCCCAGGGCGGAGAGCTTGAGCGACACCTCCAGCCGCGGCACCGTGGTCTCCTCCGCGGCGCGCAGCTCCGCCAGCGCCGACAGCAGCCGCAAATAATGCGCCACGGTTCCGCGGGCGTGGTCGAGATCGGTGGTGTCCTCGCCGAGGTAGTCGATGGTCACGCAGCGGCTGGAGCCGAGCAATGCCGAGGCCGTGGCGACCGCGTCGCTCTCGGTCTCACCCGCGACGAACCGGTCGACCAGCTTCTTGGTGGTGGCGGCGCGGGTGATCGCGCGCTCCACGCGCGGGGAACGGGAGGCCGCCAGCAGGGCGGGCCGCAGCAGTCCGGAGAAGGCCATCACAACTCCTGGTGCGGGTAGCGGTGGTCGGTCGCGGGAACGAAGGTTTCCTTGATCGTGCGAGCGGAGGTCCAGCGCAGCAGGTTCTGTGCCGAGCCTGCCTTGTCGTTGGTGCCGGACGCGCGCGACCCGCCGAACGGCTGCTGGCCGACGATCGCGCCGGTGGGTTTGTCGTTGACGTAGAAGTTGCCCGCCGCGAAGCGCAACCGGTCGAGGGCCGTGCCGATCGCCGTGCGGTCCCGGGCGATGACCGCGCCGGTCAAGCCGTAGGGCGAGCCCCGGTCGATGAGATCGATCGTGGCCTCGAACGAGCCCCGGGCGGAATCGTCGTAGACGTGCACGGCCAGGATCGGGCCGAAGTACTCGGTGCGGAATGCCTCGTCACCCGGGTCGTCGCCGAGCAGGACGGTGGGCTCGACGAAGTAGCCGACGCTGTCGTCGGCGTGGCCGCCCGTGGCGATGGTCAAGCCGGGGGTCGCCTTGGCGCGCGTGAGGGCGTCCGCGTTCTTGGCGAAGGCCCGCCGATCGATGAGCGCCCCGCCGAAGTGACCGAAGTCGGTGATATCGCCGTAACTGAGCGCGGCCACCCGGTCGATGAACTCGCGGCCCATCCGGTTCCACACCGACCGGGGGAGGAACGCGCGCGAGGCGGCCGAGCACTTCTGGCCTTGGTAGTCGAACGCGCCGCGGATCAGGGCCGTGGTCAGCACCTCGGGATCGGCGGAGCTGTGCGCCACGACGAAGTCCTTGCCGCCGGTCTCGCCGACCAGGCGCGGGTAGGCGTCGTAGCGGTCGAGATTCGCCGCGACGGTGCGCCAGAGGTGCCGGAAGGTCGCGGTGGAGCCGGTGAAATGGATGCCCGCGAGCCGGTGATCGGCCAGCGCTACTCGCGAGACCTCGGGGCCCGCGCCGTGCACCATGTTGATCACCCCGGGCGGCAGGCCCGCCGCCTCCAGCAGTCGCATCGTCCAGTACGCCGCCACCGACTGGGTGATCGCCGGTTTCCACACGACGGTGTTGCCCATCAGCGCGGGCGCGGTGGGCAGGTTGCCCGCGATGGCGGAGAAGTTGAACGGCGTGATCGCGTAGACGAACCCTTCGAGCGGGCGGTAGTCCATCCGATTCCACACCCCGGGGACCGACAGCGGCTGGTCGGCGAGGATCCGGCGCGCGAAGTGCACGTTGAACCGCCAGAAGTCCACCAGCTCGCACGGGGTGTCGATCTCGGCCTGGTATGCGGTCTTGGATTGCCCCAACATCGTTGCCGCCGCGATGGTTTCGCGCCACGGACCGGCCAGCAGGTCCGCGGCGCGCAAGAAGACCGCGGCGCGCTCGGCGAAGGGCAGCGCCCGCCAGTCCGGCGCCGCGGCGGTCGCCGCCGCGATGGCGTCGTGGACCTCGCCCGGTCCGGCCGTGGTGAGTGTGCCGAGCACGGCGGCGTGCCGGTGCGGCTGCACCACCGCGACGCGCTCGCCCGAACCGTGGCGGTGCGCACCGCCGATGACGTGGGCGACGTCGGTCGGCGTCGCGGCGAGTTCGGCCAGCTTCACCCGTAGGCGCGCACGTTCCGCCGTGCCCGGCGCGAAGCTGCCCACCGGTTCGTTGACCGGCGGGGGCGGGGCCACGACCGCGTCCATGAGACCTCCTGGCATTAGATGATTTTTCGGTAGATGGAAGTCAACACCGGAAAACTGCCCGGAGAATGAGTCGATCGGACAAAGATGGGGCAAGTGCGTTGTCGAGTTGGCCGAAGGGCGGGAACGTGGGCGGGGATGCTGATCAGGGTGCCGCGGAGCTCGACCTGTTCGCGCTGGCACAGATGATCGCGGACGACGCGGACGGGATGGTGTCGATCGAGGACCCGTTGTCACATGTGCTCGCGTACTCGGCGTCCGACGAGAACGCCGACGAGTTGCGCGTGCGCTCGATTCTCGGCCGGGAGGGCCCGCGCGAATATCTGAGTCTGCTGCGGCAGTGGGGCGTGTTCGATCGGCTGCGTAACACCGACGAAGTCGTCGACGTGCCCGCGCACGTCGAGCTGAACATCAAGCGCAGGTTGGTGATCGGCATCCGCCGTCCCGCGGACGCGCAGGCGGCCGGCCCGCAGCTGCTCGGCGCGATCTGGCTGCAGCAGGGTGATCGGCCGTTCGCCCCGGACGCGGCCGAGATCCTGCGCGGCGCGGCGGCCATCGCGGCACGGCTGATCTCCCGGAGCCTTGACGCGCCCACCACCGAGACGCTGCTGATCCGGCGGCTGTTCGGCGCGGGCGGCCCCGCGATCGACGCCGCGGCGGTCGCGAACGCGCTGCGCCTACCGTCGACCGGTCCGGCGGCGGTGATCGGGTTCGCGCTCGCGGCGGGCGAGCGGGCGGCGGGCGCCGAGGCGGCTGCCATAGGCGGCGTTCTGCGATTGCGGGCGGGCGCTTTTCGCGGTGACTCCGTGACCACCACGATCGGTGACCGCGTCTACGTGCTGCTGCCCGGTTACCGCTCCACGCAGGCGGTGACGGCGTGGACGCGCCAGCTGATCGACCAGTTCGAAGCCCAGCGCTCGCTGTCGCTGCGGGCGGCGATCGCCTGTCCGGTAACCGATCTCGGCCGGGTGGCCGACGCGCGCGCGGAAGTCGATCGGGTCCTGGACGGCAGCGGCGCGGCCACGCCCGCGAGCCGGGTGACCACCCTGGCCGAGGCGCGGACCGCCGTGCTGCTCGGTGAGGTGCTCGATCTCGTCGGATCGCGGGCGGAGCTGCACGATCCGCGGCTGCGCGCGCTGTTCGACTACGACCGCAAGCATTCCGCGAGCCTGCGCGACAGTGTCGAGACCTATCTGCGCGAACACGGCGACGTGCGCGCCGCCGCCGTGGCACTGTGCGTGCATCCGAACACGCTGCGCTACCGGCTTCGCCGCGTCGAGGACATCCTCGGCATGGACCTCGACGACCCCGCCGACCGCCTGCTGCTGGAGATCCAGCTCGCCCTGCACCGCCGCACACCCAAGGCCCCCCCGACGTGACGGCAGCCGACCATCAGGCGTGCCGCACACACCGATGCGGACGATCTACCTATCGGCTCACGATCGAGGCGTGGCCGCCTCATGGGGGCGCACCATCGCCGGTGCCGAAAGAAATCGGGGATGCCGCCGTGACTTCGGCACGGGTAGCGTGACCGGATCGGAGTCGGCCCGTCACCTGACCCGCATCGACGTGGCCGCACAGGTTGTCCGGCAGTTCCGGACTACGCTGAGTCGCGATGTGGCTGGGCGGAGGCCTGAGTGAGGAAGAACCGCGGGGTTCGGGGACAGCGCTGGCGGGAGCAGTGATGGATCGTTCGGAGTCGGGAACCGTCAGGCAGGGTGACTGGTTCGTCCTGACGTCACCGGCGTGGGAGCCGAACGAGTCGGAGCAATCGCCCCCGCCTCGGACGATCGTCGGACGCTGGAAGATAGGCGCCGACGGACGGGTAGGACCGTTCGAACCGAACCCCGCGTATCTGCCGCCCGACGAACAGTCGCCGACCGATCCGCTGGACGCGTTGCTTCATCTGATCCATGCCGGGGACGCGGACGCCGGCGCCGAACTCGTGCCGACCTTGCGGCAGTCGGTGGTGGAGATCGGTTGCGACGAACACGGCCGGCCGGTCATCGACAAGGCACCGGACGATGTGCCCTGTGTCCTCGTCGTTACTGCGCACGCGCAGAAGTTCGGCCCGCCGGTGCAGCGGTGGCTCCGGCTGGTGGGGGATGAGTTGCCTGCCGTCATACCGCCGGGCGTCGACATCCTTCTCAATGCCAACGGTCGTGCGGCGTTCCGGCTGCGGGCCGAAGCTCTGCACCGCGACGGGTCGGCAACGCGGGATTAGCGATGCTGTCCGCTAAATGGAAGTGGGTGGCGGAGCGGCTCGCCCTGCAATTGCGGCACGCGGGCGAGGGCCTGTCCAGGCGGGTCCCGGGAGATGAGCTGCGCGAAGCGGTCAGTCGCTACGTGGAGACCGATTCCGCCGAGGCGTTACGGTTCCATCCGTTCTTCCAGACGATTGATCCCGCGACGATCGACCCGAAAGACGTGGAGTCCGTTCGCCTGATCGGCCGCATGGGATCGTACCAGGACGAATTCCGGACGATTGTCGACCTAGGAGTTGCGTTCCCCCTGTCGAAAGAGGACGCCAGGAGGTACAAGGCATGGGCGGGAGCGGACTCCATGGACATGTTCCGGTCTTTCTACTACGAGCTCGGCGAGTACAAGGAGAATTACGGTGTGACGTCCGGGTCGCAGCCTCGAGTGCCCTGGGCTGTGCCGTTCCGTGACAAGCCGCCAGTCCTGGCCATCAACGCCAGTCTTGCGTCACCGCGGCTCGACGACATCGACGCAGCGCCGGTCGACAATGTCCTCCTGCAAGTGCGCGCGGGCCGCAAGCGGGAGACCGTCGCCGTCGGTGAAGCCGACTACGCCCGCATCCTGGCTGGAAACAAGTATTTCCAACGGGCTGTCGAGCAGAACGGCGGGACGGTGGCCTTGCTGTCTCACGCGCCGCTCTCCGATGTGGGCGCCCGCGCGGCCAAGATTCTGCATTCCGAGGCCGGAGTGACCGAAGTCCACGCCAACACCGGCTACCTGGAACTAGGGCAAAGCGGGGAGGGTATGGGCCCCGGTACGGCCAGGTCCGCCGATTTGAAGGTGCACAGTTCGGACGGACAGTCGCCGTGGGCACTGCACAAACCGGGGGCACCACCCTGACGTTCGGTAATGATCGAGGATGTTCGCCCGGTGGCAGCGGAGCCGCCATGGCTCGAATCCCGGGGAATACCGGCACTCGCCTCCGGTCGTCGCGGTGCCCGCCTATCGGGAAGGCGGGCGACGAGGGCGGCACCCGTTGCGGGTGGTCTGAAGACGCGTGAAAGACGCCTCCTGGCACCGCGGCGCCGTCCGGCTCCGACCGCGCCGACAGGCCAGGGACCTGCGCCGACGCGAATCGGCGATTGACCGGCCCGCTGCGCGATACGCCTGCCGAAGGGATCGCCGCGGCCTACAGTTGAGCGCAGAACCCGGGTCACGGCCCCGGGAAGGCGTTCGGCTCGGTCCGCGCCGGACACCCTCCGGGTCCCCGTCACGGAGGACGAGATGACGACGCGACGTCAGACGCTCGAGGTGGGGTCGCGATTCGGGCCGTACCGCCTGGATCGCCTGATCGGTCGTGGCGGCATGGGGGAAGTGTTCGAGGCCTACGACACCGTCAAGGACCGCACCATCGCCCTGAAGGTGCTGCCCGAGCGGCTGCACGACGATCCGGTGTTCCGGGAACGGTTCCGGCGCGAATCGCATGTCGCGGCGCGTTTGCAGGAACCGCACATCATCCCGATCCACGATTACGGCGAGATCGACGGCCGGCTCTTCATCGATATGCGCCTGGTCGGTGGCGACAGCCTGCGCGCGCTGCTGACCGAGCGGGCGCCGCTGGAGCCGGAGCGGGCGGTCGCGATCATCCGGCAGGTCGCCGCGGCACTGGACGCCGCACACGCCGACGGTTTGGTGCACCGCGACATCAAGCCGGACAACATCCTGCTCACCGCGGACGGCTTCGCCTACCTGGTGGACTTCGGGATCGCGCAGTCGGCCACGTGGGAGAGCCTCACCAGCACCGGTTCGGCGATCGGATCGTTCCACTACATGGCACCGGAGCGGTTCCACTCCCGCGCCGTGACCCCCGCCGCCGACGTCTATGCCCTGACCTGCGTGCTGTACGAATGCCTCACCGGTTCGCGGCCGTTCCCGAAGGACACCGAAGCCCAGATCATCTCCGCGCACCTGTTCGAGCCGCCGCCGCGCCCGCACGAGTGCCGTCCCGGACTGCCCGCCCGATTGGACGAGGTGATCGCGCGCGGCATGGCCAAGGACCCGCAGGCCCGGTACGCCACGGCAGGAGAGCTCGGCGCGGCCGCGCAGGCGGCGGTCGCCTCGAGCCGCTCACCGGAGACGCCGACGGAGCCGGAGGACAAAGGTCCGCCGACCACAGCGGGCCCGCCGGGGGACCGATCGGGCGCGACGACCGGCCTGCGCAGCCGGGACGGCGGCCGACCCCGCCGCCGACGGGTGCTTCGCGTGCTCGCCTTGCTGGGCGTCGTCCTTCTGGCCGCCGCGCTCGGCTTGCTCGGCTGGGAGTCGACCCGGCCCACCACCGGCGCCGCGGTTCCCGACGCGAGCGCGCCCGACGGCCCGGACATCGACCTGCTGTCCCTGGTGGGCCCGTCTGGTTACAAACGCGCCAACTGTGTGCACGAGAACCCCGCTTCGCCGACCGTCGCCGTGGTGTTCTGCGCCGCGAATCCGGCCGCGAGCGATCCCGCCGCGCGGTTCCTGCGGTTTCGCACCGTCGACCAGTTGCGCGGCTACATCTCCTCCTTGCTGACCGGTCTGCAGGGACGAAATTGCCCCGGAGATCCGCCGGGGCAGGATGGACCGATGCTGCGCGACGGCGCGGAAGTCGGCCGCAAATCGTGTTTCCTGAGCAAGGTGGACGATCCCGCCGCGCCGCGCCCGGCGCTGCTGGTGACGGACGAGCAGGCGTTGGCCGCCGCGGTGTACCTCTGGGATCCGGCCGACCAGCGGTACCGCGATTATGTGGCCGCACGCAACGGTTTCGGGTTTCGTACTCCCGACACCGCCCGGGATCCGGACTATTTCACCCAGGCCGATCGTGCGGTGCTGAACCACCTGGCCGGTGATTTCGGTCCGGCCAATTGCCGCCACGCCGATCCGCCGCCCGGCCCGGTGGACGCGATGCTGGCCTGCGGCACGAAGGCCGGGTTCCCAGCGGCGGAATTCTTCGGCTTCCCGGACCAGGAGTCCGCGATGTACCTGTACGAGGCGAACCGCGGCCAGTTCTCGGGGCATGTGTGCGGCAGCGGCGACCCGGGCGACGACGCCTGGCGACAGAACGGCAACGTCCTCGGCCGCTTCTTCTGCTACCCGAACACCGATCCCGCACTGGGACCCAGTTGCCTGTTCGTGGTCCACCAGAAGTTCGCTATCGCCGGGCATTTCTGCACGTTGCGCGCCGATCATCCGGATCAGGGACCGAAGAACGAAGCCGACCTGACGGCGTGGTTCCACCGGTACTTCGGCTAGTGCGTCGACCATGAATGTTCGCAGCGAACGCCGCAACGCTGGGGCCGGTCACGAATCCGCACGACCGCCGCCTGACCGGCAAAAGTTCGTGGTCAACGCACTCACCCGCGGATGGACCAGTCCCTACCGGTCGCGTGCGGCGTCGGCTTCGGTCTCTTTCGGGATCGTCCGCCACATGGGCGCCGGACGCGCGCCCTGCCGGTGCAGTTCCAGCAGGCGCGGCCGGGCACGGGCCCAGAACAGGCGGACGATCCTGCCTTGTGCCTCGGCTGCTCCGACCACCGGGCGTGTCGATTCGGCGCTCGTCACCAGAAGCTCACCCAGCCGTTGCTTTCGCACGTCCGAGGGCGGATGGGAACCGAGTTGACGAGCCTCCTCCGCGCCGGTCTCCAGCAGCGACAACGCGCGATCCATCACGTCCACGACATCGAAGTACAAGCCGATACCCAGGAAGGCGCCTACCAGGTCGACGTTGTCGGCATCGCCGAAACCGGCTGTCGCGAGAATGCCCAAGCTGATCTCGTCGGCCAGCAGCTCCTGTTGCCAGGAGTGCGTGAGTGATTCGACATCGGGGACCGGCAGCATTTCCGCGCGCGGCGTCGCTGCACGGGCGTGCACCAGAAGGTGCGCGTACGCGTGCCCCAGGACGAAACGGAGGAGGGAATCACGCAGGTCCGCGGCGAAGTCGAGCTGACCACCCGGCAGCCCGCCGAGTGCGTGGCCGACGACGCTGCCGGTCATGGCGTAAGCGCTGACGATCTCGGCGAAGCGCGCGGCGAGCATCGGCTCGGCATCCAGTCGCTCGGCCGCTGCGGACTCGTCGAAGACGAAGCTGGTTCTGCCGTTCTCATCCGCGCGCCGCTGCGGCAGAGCCGACAGGACCGCTTCGCCGAACTTGAACGCGAACAGCGCCAGCTCGTCTTCGATGAGCATCAGGCAGGTGCCCCGAGCGTCCCAATGGCCCGGCACGGGTGCGAGCACCGCGTCGAGCCGACCCGTCCGGAGGTGGCCGACGAGCGGGCGGGGGAATTCGGCCACCTCGGCCCGCAACGCGCTCTCGGTCCAGTCCAGCACCTCGGAGAACAGGTCGCCCATGTCCCGCGGATCGCGACCCAGATGCACCGTCGCCGCGCGCGGATCGTCGGCTCGCTCGACGCGGAGAAAGCGATCCAGTTCGGTTCCCAGAGCGGCCGGGTCGACTCGAGCGCGGGCGCCGAGCAGGGCGTCGGTCCGCGCCAGCAGATTTCGGTAGTAGTGCGACGCGGCCTCATCGGGGTGTAGCGACCCCGGATCGAGCGGGGGCTCGGTTGCCGGCACTTCTTTCGGGATGGTTCGCCAGGTACGGGCCGGTCGCACGCCACGCTCGCGGAGGTCGAGCAGGCGCGGTCGCGTGCGCTCCCACAGCAGGCGCACGACGTCCGCTTGCACCTCGGCGTTTCTCAGCGCCGCCCGAAACCGTTCGGCCTTCTCCCGCTCGTCCGTGCCGTCGGCGCGAGCCAGCTGCTCGAGCGACTCCCGCAATCGTCGCCTGCGCAGATAGGACGGTGGGTGCGAGCCCAGCTGGCGGACGTTCTCGTCGCCGGTTTCCAGGAGGGACACCGCGCGATCCATGACGTCCAGGGCATCGAAGAACAGGCTGATGCCCAGAAAACTCAACTCGACCGGATATTCGCCGGTGCAGTTGAGCGCCAGGCTCATGCCGATGAAGTCGGCTTCGAGCTCCTGCTTCCACGAGTAGGTCAGCGTGCCGACATCGTCGATCGGCAGGACGCCTCGGCTCGACGCCGTCTTGTGCAGATGGCCGAGCAGGATGTGCCCGTATTCGTGGCCGATCACGAAGTTTTCCAGGGACTGTCCCAACATGTTCGCGAAGTTGAGGTAGCCCGGCGGCAGCATGGGATAGGACTCGGTCCGATCGAACCGGCCGGTCACGGCGTAACCGGTGACGGCGTCGACGAAACGAGCGAGGACATCCGGATCGGACTCGATCCGCTCGGTCACGGCGGACACGCCGAGCCGATAGTCGTGCAGATGTCCGTCGTGCACGGGGCCGCGCGGGATCGCCCAGGCGACCGCCGCGCTCAGCTTGTGCCAGAACTGCTCCATCTGGTCCTCGACGAGCACCAGGTAGGCATCCGAACGGCCCGGCGTCAGCGTGCAGACGGCATTGAGCTGCCCGGTTCGCAGCGGACGCACCAACGGGCGCCCGCCGACCCGGGCCAAGCCGTCCGGGAACATGGTCGGTATGGCCGCTTCGATCCGGTCCTGGATTCTGCTCAGCTGCTCGACTTCGATCTCGTCGCGGCCCGCGCGACCGCGCATGAACTGGGCGACCACCCGCTCCGCCTCGGCCCGTATTTCCGGGGTGACCTCGGGGGCCGCGTAGTCCCGCAGGATCCGTTCGAGGAGTTCCGTAGCCAGGGCCTGGAATTCGGCCAGGTCGGCTCCGGCGAGATCGCCGGGCTCGGGCTCCTCCAGTGCCGCCCGCAGCTGCTCGTAATACCGCTGTGCTGCTCGCTGGGCGTCACCGTGCACCTATGCGCCGCCCTCGGGAGCCGGATCGCCATCAATCGTCTCGACCGCGATGTCCGCCGTCTCTATAGCGATGTCCGCGCCGAACCTCTCGGTCACCGTTCGAGTGACCTCCTCCGCGCTGCCGCCGCTGGAAAGCAACTGCGGCAGGGTCGATACCACTTTGCCGAACATGCCTTCCGGCTCCCTGACCTCCACGGTCACCTTGCCGTCGACGGTGACGATCACGACGGTGCCGTACACGACATCCGGGGTGCGGTAGAACGCTTTCGGGGCGCCCGGCCGCAGGTCGATCACCTGACCGCCTTTGCGCTGCTCCAAGATGTGCAAGACCGCGCCGACGGCGGCCGCCGCACCGATCAGCAGCAGGGTCACGGTCGTGACCGGCTCGATCCCGCGGCGCGGGAACTCCTGCACCTCGACGCCGTGGGCCGCTGCCAGCGCGCGAGCCGACGGCACATCCCACGGGTCCAGGACGACGGCCTGCGTCCGCGACGGCTCGTTCACCGAAATTCCCCCTGCGCGAAAAGAATCGAGTCGAATTATCAGCGTGCCATATCTCGGTGTTCTGCGCGACCTCGCCGCACGTCGAGTTCACCGAGCACTTCGAGCTGATCGCCGAACTCACCCCTGGCACAGGTGCTTCGGCGCGGAGTAGTCGCCGTCTTCGGGATTTCCGGGCCAACGCTCGTCTCCGAGCCGAACGCTCGGGTCGTGCTCGCATGTAGACAATAAATACGGTCGAACGTATAGTTAAGTCATGGGCGGTGGTTGGATGATGGACCTGGCGACGGAACTCGCGGTGGTCAAAAGCAGGCAGGACGTCACTGCGGCGTTGCGGCTCATGCACGACGAAATGGTCTTGGAAGCACCGGCGTTCGGGACGGTGGCGCGCGGGCTGGACGCGAACGAGGCGGCGTTACGAACCTTCTTCGCCTCGTTTCCGGACTACGACGTCCAGCTGGGCGGGAACGCAGCCGACGGGGAGACGCTGGCCTGCTGGGGCACGGTGCGAATGACCATGACGGGCAACAGATTCGGCGTCGAGCCGAACGGCCGGCGGGCGGAGCTACCGGTGTTCCTTCGCTTCGCGTTCGCCGACGGGCTGATCGCAGGAGAGTACTTCCATTTCGACCTGTCGGAGCTGTGCGCCCAATCGGGCGTCTCCACCGACGCGGTACGGCAGAAGCTGTTCGGAGGGAGATGACATGGACGCACGGGTCGAGGACATCGCCGGGATCGAGACCAGGCAGCTGTTCGACGTCGTGGTGGATCTGGCGCCGCCGCTGAACATCGGACGGGGCCGGGTACTGTTCGGTGCGGTAGGCGGGTCCTTCGAAGGTCCGAAGCTACGCGGCGCGGTGTTGCCGGGCGGCGGCGATTGGGCGACGTTCCGGCAGGACGGGAGCATGACGCTCGATGTCCGGCTGACCTTGCGCACCGACGACGACGCCCTGGTGCAGATGACCTACGGTGGACGGTGGACCATTCCGGAATCGGTGCGCGACCGGATGGGGAATCCGGCCACGCGACATCTCGTCGATCCCGGAAGCTACTACTTCCGCACCACCCCGGTGTTCGAAACCGGCGCTCGAGACTATCGGTGGCTCAACGATGTCGTGTGCGTCGGCTCGGGATATCCGGTCGAGGGCGGCATCGCCTATCGAGTCTTCGAGGTCGTCTGAACGGGCACCCGCCGTCCTCTGCACGCCGGATCGCACGGCGGTGCACCGGTGCGCGCACCTTCGCTTGACATTGTCGCGACGACAACGTTTTCACTGATGCCATGCGGATCAGAGAACTCGCCGACACGGTCGGCATCACCACCCGCGCCGTGCGGCACTACCACCGCATCGGACTGCTTCCGGAACCCCCGCGCCAACCCAACGGCTACCGTCGGTACTCCCTGCGCGACGCGGTCGAGCTCGCCCGCATCCGCAGGCTCACCGAGCTGGGATTGAGCCTGGACGAGGTCCGCGACGTCCTGGCCGAGGACGCGGGCAAGGACTTGGTGGAGGTGCTCGTCGAACTGGACGCCGACCTGGCGCGCCAAGAGGCGTCCCTCCGGCAGCGGCGCGCCCGCTTGGCGCAGCTGCTGCGGCAGGCGGAGGAGGGCGGCGGGCTGTCCGCCGACGCGCCGGTCTCCCCGGCGCTCGCCGCGCTGTTCGACGACATGGCCCGTGCCTGCGCCGGGCGTCCCGGGCCGGAGCCCGCGATGGCGGTCAAGGAACGTGAACTGTTGGCGCTGCTGGAGACCAGCGCACCGATCGGTGACGGTTGGCTCGACGGGATGGTGCGCGCGCTGAGGTCCGATCCGGCGGCCATGACGCGCGCGTACGAGATCTATGCCCAGCTCGACGAGCTGTCGGGAGTACCCGAGGACGATCCTCGGGTGGAGGAGGCAGCCCGGGCCGTTGTCGGCAGCATGCCGGACGGGATGCTGGAGGCGCTGCGTGTTCCTGGCGATCAGCAGCCGGAGACGACAGGCGGAAATGGTTTCGCGGAAGCGTTTTTCGCGGACTTCGCACCGGCGCAGGCGGCGGCGATGCGTCGCGTCATCGCATTGCTGCAGGAGCGGGGACGATGAAGGAGTTGCGGGCCCTGCGCCGGGCCGTGCGGTGGTCGTTCGCGGCGGTGCTGCCCGGCGAATCGGCGCTTGTCGTTTGCCTGGTGTCGGGGATCTCCCTCGCACCGCCCGTGCGGGTGGCCGTGGAGCTGTCGGTGTTCGCCGTGCTGACGGCCGCGGCCGCGCTGCTGGTCCTGGACTCCTACCGGCACCGCCGCGCCGCACTGACCTGGCGTCAGGCGGTCTCGGCTGCCGTCGCGGATCTGGTTCCCGCGGTCGTACGCAAGCTCATCGCGCACGAGTTCGCTCTCGTCACCAGCTTTCTGCGCTGGGTGATTCGTCGCGGGCCCCACGGTGTGCGCGACGGCGACGTGGCGGTGCCGTACGCCTCTGGGCAGGCGGCCGTCATGTACGGCTTCCTCGTCGTCTGTGTCGTGGAGACAGCGGCTCTCGCGTACGTCATCCCTTGGCCGCCGGTGCACGCGATCGTCCTCGTCGTCGACGTATGGGGCGTCTTCTTCGTCGTCGCGTTGCATGCCTCCTGTGTCGTGCGCCCGCACGTCGTCGGCGCCGACGGCTCGCTGCGGCTGCGTTACGGAGCGCTTCTCGACATCCACATCCCCGCTGAGCGCATCGCGTCCGTCCGCGTCCACCGCCGCTACCCCGACACCCGGCTGGCGGCCGTGGACGGCGACGCGGCGGATCTCGCCGTGTCCGGCCAGACAACGGTCACCGTGTCACTGACCGAACCGGTCACCTTCAGCCGGCCGTTGGGCAAGCCGGCGCAGGCTCGCACCTTCCGCTACTTCGCCGAGGACCCGGAATCCGCTGTCGCGCACCTCCGCGCCCGCGCGTCCCTCGACAGAACATGAACCGGAGTCTCCCCGCCTCGGCGCGGCTCCCGATAGGCGCTGCCGAGTCCTGTCCGGGGCGGCCGAACCTGTCCGGTGCGCCGGATGGCGAGCCGCTGATCGGAGCCTAGGGCGAGCGGACGCGAACGGCCGCCACTGCCGCGGCGTAGTTCGGCATGCAACCTCGAATCCGCACCTCGGCCAGCTCAGTCTCGAAGTCGCTGCCTGGCGAGGAGGAAAGCGACGAATTCGCGTACCTGACGGAAGTTTTCGGGGTTCAACTGTCGGAGTTCATCCTCCAGATCGGCCAGGTCGCTACTCGCGGGTTGGCGGGGTAACGACTCGGGCTCGGCGCTGTCGACGAAGTAAGCGGCCGGCACCCCGAGCGCCGCTGCGATCGCGCGCACAGCGGCCAGCGATGGGTTCTTACGACGGCCGTCCAGAAGCTGATACAGATACGGCTCCGACACGGGAGCGCCTGCCGCTCTCGTGCGTCGCGACAGTTCCTTCACGGTGATCCGCGCCTCGGGGTCGGTGGCCGACTGATCGAGGAGCACTCTCAGTCGCTCGGCGAAACCGGGTCTCTCTGTCGGATGTTCGTTGACCGGCATGTCATGTCCATTCTTGCGCAGGGCCTGTGATTCCCGAGACGTGGGCGCATCGGTCGGAGTTCGACAGCGGAAGCGTTCGCCGCGGTCGAATCCTAGGCGAGTGACCGCATGGGTGCCCGAAGTGATGTCCGGTCCTGCATCGCCGGGGGTTCCCAATCGGCGCTCTATGCTATAGCATATGAAATGTCATGCTATCGAATAGCAGCGGGGGCGGCAGAAGATCTGCAGCATGACGTAGCCAATGCCCACTCACGGCCCTGCCGTGTGTCACCGCTGCGGTAGACGCAAGAGGGGGTGAAATCATGCCCGCACACAACAACCTCAGCCGCCTGTCCGCCGATGTCGATCTCCTCGACGAGCTTCAGGTGGAGACCCTGACCAGCGACGCCGCGCCGCACGGCAGCCAGCCGGTCGCCTCGGTCGATGGAAACACCGGTGGCGGCTGCAGCTCGTAAGAGCAGCCGAGATCGAAGCCCGGTCCCGCTCGCGAAGCGGGACCGGGTCTGCCGACTTGCTACTTCTTCGTCACGGCACCGAGTACGAATTCCATCTGAGCGATGAGGACGGGGCGATCATGTCTTTCCAGGTGCGCGAACAACCTTCGAGGTCCACTCGAGGCGGAACCGCGACGCTTCGCCCACTGGCGATCGCCAGGATCGCGGCATTGCCTGCCGAGGCGCTCACCGGCCTCCGCTCGAACGCCACCTACGCTGCGCTCGCACAGATTCACGGCTTGCAAAGGGCGCTCACCGGCCGAGGTGTAGTGCTGGGCGACCAGCTGTACGAGGTCATAGGCGTGCTGCCCCCGAGCGACATTCGTCGTCGCCGACTCATCGGCCTGAGACGGTCGATTCACAATCAGCGACGACTCAGCGGGGACGAATGGAATCCGGAGCTTCGGACTGCGATTCCGGCGCGACTCGTGGCCGAGGTCGAGCTCTGGCAGCAAACGCTCGGTGAGCTGCATGATGCCCTCTCGAAACTGGAAAACACCGTCGCGGCGGAGCGGGAGCGGCTGAGCACGGTGCTTGCTCGACTGGCCGGCTACGACTGTGTTCGCCGCGGTATCGCGGCCAGCAGCGAGCCCCTTGCCGCCGAGGTCGAACTCTGGCTTGCCAGAGGCATAGCGCCTAAACGCCGTAAACTGGAACGCGTTTGCAAATTCGTCGTCCGTGCGGCGACGAAAACAACACTCTACAGTGGTTTCACCATTGCGGCGGAGGTCGATTGGACCGGCGACGCCACAGCATCTCCAGTCCAAAACCTCGCGCCGGCTTTCGTCGTCGACCTGGAAGCCCGGCTGATCGGCTCGATCGCGGCAAGAGTAGCGGATCACCCGCGGGTCAGGCCGCACCTGACTGTGCGGGTCAACCCCACAGCGACCCGGGTCGGCGAGCACATCCTCCTTGTCACACAGCGGGAGGCGGTCGTCTCCGTTCGGGTGACTCCGCTGGTGGACGCCGTGGTATCCGAACTCGGTGCGACGCGCCCCGCACGTCCGCTCGACGCGGCAGTGCGGGATATGTCGAACCATCTCGGCATCGACCGCTCCAGCGCAGCCGCGCTCTTCGGCAAGCTCATCGATGCCGATGTGCTGATACTGGACGGCCCGGCAGCCGATACCACAGTGGACCCGGTCACGGCTCTGTCGTCGTGGTTGTCGGTACATCATCCCACTTGGGATTTGACCGCTGAGTTGCAAGCGCTGGCGCGGCTGCTCGCCAGTCCACCGGCCTCGGGTGACGTAATCGGTTATCGGCGATGGTCACACCGGACCGCCCAGTGTGTGGAAGCAATCCGCAACCGGTTACACCTGCCGCCGATCGAGCCGGTGCTCACCTCGTCCCCGGTGCACGAAACAGCGGTGCTCGCAACGGCCGTACCGGCGTCGTCAGCGGAGTGGGACGAACCGTTGCACGATCTCCTAGCGGTGAACCGCGTTGTCACCGCTCTTGATCCGCTGACTGTCACCCGGGTCTGCGTACACGAGCTGTTGTGCGATGCCTTCGGTGATGATCGCAGTGTTCCCTTCGTCGAAGCGCACCTGCACCTGCAACAGATCCTGCAGCGAGGTGACATCGACAGTGCCGCCGAGGCGGACCTCCGGCTGATGGTCACAGCGCCGTCGATACGCAGTCAGGTCGACCTGCTGCTCCGCCCCGATACACCCTGGCAGCATCCGAGGCTGCGTCATATGCATTCAGTGCGCCAGCAGATGCTCGCCGCACTGCGCGCCGGGCAGACTCCCGGCGGCATCGAACTCTCGCCGGAGACGGTGTACGCCTCCGCGTCCCAATGGCCTGAAGACATGGCTGGATCGGCGTCAGTGGCCTACTACGTCCAGCCGGACCACACGGGAGGCAGGTGCCGATTCGTGCTGAACGCAATCCACCCCGGGTGGGGGCGGAACCGCTCGCGTATCCACCACCTCCGTGAGCGCGCCGGGCACCATCCGCGGCCGCTGGTCAGCCCCGAGAACCCGGACGGCGTCGTCTTCGCGGAAATCGAAGGAATATTCGGAGCAGCATTCAATCAGTGCACTCCAGCGGCTCCGTACGCGATCGCCTACCCCGGCGTGACGCCGCGCCGCAGTGCCGAGCAGTGCATCCCGATGTCCGATCTGCAGATTCGGTTGGACGCCCGCCGGTTGACCCTGCACTCCGCTGCGCTGCGCACTCAGGTGCTTCCGGTCCACAACGGCATGATGGACACGCGGCTGCTGCCGTCCGCAGCGCGGACATTGTGTTTGTGGTTCGGCGCCTTCCACTCCTTTCGGGCATCCGTCGTCACGCCGTTCGCTCCCTTCGGCCGGGAGATCGCTCCCGGCGTGCGCCGGCATCCTCGAGTCAGCATCGGATCAGTGGTCCTTTGCCGGCAGGCGTGGGTCATCGATACCGGCCTCGTGCCGCGCCCCCACCGCACCGAAACCGACGCGCAATTCCTGCTCCGTCTGTCCGGTTGGCTGCACGAACTGGCGCTTCCCGAGCGGTTCTTCGTACGGGCATATCTCACGACCGAGCAGGTATTCGACAAGCGCCGCAAACCGTTGTACATCGACGTCCGCAATATCATCGCCGCCCTCGACGCCTTCCGGAATCTTCCCGATTCGCCGCAGATCGTTCTCGAGGAAGCCCTTCCAGATCCCCTGCCGCTGGCGAACTCTCAACTGCGGCACGTCATGGAGTACGTCATCGAACTTCCTACCGCTGGGCCGCGGCCATGACAAGCCGACTGTCCTCGGCAGATCGAACCGCGGCGTCACCGTGGGTCAGTGCGCACATCTTCTATCACGGCTCGTTGACCACGGTTCTCACCGATCTCGTCGCTCCACTCACCCAGCAGCTTTCGAGCGGTGGCTCGATCAGGGATTGGTTCTATCTCCGCTACTGGGATGGCGGTCCGCATGTGCGCTTGCGGCTGTTGCCTGCCCACGGCGTCGCTGCCGGCCCGATACGCCGCGGCGTTCTCTCCGCTGCGACTACCTTCTTCGAAGTCAACCCGTCGCGCACTCACTTGTCCCAGCGCGACTACCGCTCGTACGCGCACCGGCTCGCGGCCCGCGAAGGCGCGCAAACCTTCTCGGACACACTGTTTCCCAATCAATCGGTGCGGTTCATCGAGTACGCACGAGAACACGACAGGTACGGCACCGGACGAGCCATCGTCGCGGTCGAGCAGCATTTCGGCCGATCCAGCCGAATCGCGACAGCAATCGTGAGCGCCGCTCCGTCCGATGGGCAGCTCAACGCGGTCGCCTTGGTCGCGATTCTACAGTCGTGGCTCGCCGCGACCCGCGACGCCACCAGCCTGCACGCATGGGCGGTGAACAATCCGTGGGATTCCTTCCGCCCTGTCGCCGCCGACTATGACGCACTGCTCCACGAACGGTACACCGGACAGCGGGGCAGGCTCATCGAGGTGGTTCGCGACGTCATCGCTGCCCCCGGCTCCACCCTTCCTCGCTGGTGGGACACCGTCACCGAACTCGCCGCCGACCTGACCGCGATAGAAGCCGCTGCACCACTGGAACTTCCGGTGTCCGCGACCACGTCATGCGCAGCCTTGCCGATCCTCGATGTCTGCGCGCACCTGTTTTGCAACCGCATCGGCGTCGCACCCCACGAGGAACATTATCTGCGACATCTGGTCCAGCGGTTGCTCGGCGAATTGGTGGGAGTTCGCTCGTGACGGCACCTTCTCCGGGATGGACAGCCACCGACCGCCCGTTCGCCGCTGAGCTCCGTGAGCGCTACTGCTTGCGCCCCGGGTTGTCCGCCGGCAACAAGAGCGGAGATATTGTTGCGCTGATCGCGTGGCCACGAATCCACCCACTTCCACTTGGGGTCCGCGCACGAACCGAAGTGCTGCGCACCCTCGCCCATGGCGCGCACACAGTGGACGAACTCACCCGCATGCACGGTGCGGAGGTCCGAGCAGTCCTCCGGTCGTTTTGGGCACGAGGGCTTCTCGCCGTCACCGTCGACTGGGAGGGTGCACCGCTGTACACCATGGTGCCGTTCGATCGGCCCTCCGCATTCCGGCCTCGGGCCGAAGAACTCGAGCTGTCGAAATACACCATCGTGCGACGCCACCATGAGCATCTGGTATCGGAGAATCCGACGTCCTGGTGCGATATCCGACTACACGATGTACGGATCGCGGCACTGCTGCTCCTTCCGTCGCGGGCAGGGCTCCCGGCTCCGGTCGCCGATCATGTCCGCGCCGACCTCGCCTGGTCGAAGCATCTCCGTCCGCGGCTATCAGAGGCGGACGCGTCCTCGGACGAGCCCCCGTGGAGCGCTCACGAACTGTGGTTCCATCACCGCAGTTCCTTGAGCGGGCGTGGTTGGCATGCCGAAGCATTCGCCGCGACCACGTCGGCACGCGAGGAGCCGGTTCGGCCACCGCCCGCCACGGATAAGTCGATCAAGCTGCACGAACCGGATCTACGGTCCTTGCGAAAGCTCGATATGACGCTGACCGAAGCACTCGAGGATCGCCGATCGTGCCGCCGATTCGATGACGCGCACCCGGTCACGGTGACCCAGCTCGGCGAACTACTGTTTCGAGCTGCAGGAGCCCGCGACCGCACGCGGACGGCTCAGCTCAGCCGCCCCTACCCGTCCGGCGGCGCGGCTTACGAGATCGAGATCTACCTGGTGGCGCGTGCGGTCACCGGTATTGAGCAAGGCATCTATCACTACCGTCCGGTCGATCACACATTGTGTCCGGTCACAACGGGCGAGCACCCTGCGCTCGCGCAGTTTCTCCGGCCGATCGGCCCCACGATCGGTGGGGCCACGCCGCAGGCGCTGCTGATCGTCGCCGCAGAGGATTCCGTACTGCGCAAATACGCGCAGATCGGCTACTCCCTGATGCTCCGCAATGCCGGTGTTCTGACACAGAACCTGTATCTCGTAGCCACAGCGCTCGGGCTGGGGGCCTTGGCATGGGGTCCGGTCGACATCGCTGCGCTCGCCGAAGCCACGCGCCGCGCTCCATGGCAGTTGTGCGGCATCGGTTCCATGGTCGTCGGCACCGCACAACGATCTCGGGAGAATTCGACATGAAGAACCCTGTTACCACGGAAAATTCACCGCTCGTAGCGGAGGTCCGCGGCGACGGGGTGCTCGCCGATGCGGTCCGCGCAGAGCTCGCCGATTTGATGAACGTCACCTCGCCCTCGGTCTTGTTCACAGTCAGCGACAAATGGGCGAGCACACACCTCGACGCTGCCGGCGACCGACCCCAACTCGGGGTTCACACCGAACTCGGCCGGGTCATCATCGGCCCAATGAAGCTGCCCGGTGAACCGGGGTGTCCGCGTTGTGCGGACGTGCGCCGGACCGAAGCCAGGGTCGAGCGCGATATCTATGCGCGTCTGATCCGGGAACACCGAGCCGCGCTGGAAGACCAGCCCTCGCGATGGCTGACGCGGCAAGCAGGCAAGCTCGTGGCGGTCCTCGTGGCAGACGAGTACCAACGCTGCGCGACCGGGCGACAGCCGAGAACCGTCCGTGCCTTGCTCATCATCGATTTGGCCGACCTCACGGTCTCCCGCCACCCGTTCCTGCCGGTGCCCGGCTGCGCATGCCATCCGCTTCCTGTCGACACCCCAGAGGTGACACAAATAACCCCGCGATCGGAGCCCTTCGTCGGGCTTGGCGCTTTCCGGACGCGCAACATCATGACTGACAGGGAGCGATTGAAGTCCACCTACGTCGACAGCGAGACCGGTCTCATAGCTGTACTACGCCGCACCTACACCGACGTGCTGCCTCGCACCAGTGCACAGTTCCGCCGCCCCAACGGAGCCTTGGAGTCTTCTGCCGGTCGCGGCAGGCGATTCCCGGATACCGAAGTAGTCGCCATTCTCGAGGCCCTCGAGCGGTACGCCAACCTGTGTCCGCGCGGCAGGCGCACCACCGTTCGCGGCAGCTACGCCGAGCTGGCGTCAGTGGCTCTCGACCCCCGCAGCACCGGCCTTCCCGCGCAGGCCGCGTACGACGCCGACGACAAGCTGCAGCCCTTCACGCCGGACACCCCTTGTACTTGGGTCTGGGGATTCTCGATGATCCAGCGTCGGCCGATTCTGGTCCCCGAGACTCTCGTCTACTTCGGCTTACCACCGGCGACGCACACCCGTTTCGTCCACGAAACGTCCAATGGCACCGCGCTCGGAGCCAGCAAAGAAGAAGCCGCGCTGCACGCCTTGCTCGAAGTGATCGAACGCGACGCGTTCCTGATCACGTGGTACGGCTCCTTACCCGTGCCGGAACTGGATGTCGACACGTTTTCCACCGATGCACGCCTGATCGTCGCCGGCTTGCGAGAGCGCGGCTTCGACGCCCGGGTATTCGACACCACCATGGAGCACGGCGTACCGAGCGTCTGCGCACTCGGCGTCAATGTCGAGACAGACTGGCCCAAGGCCGCGGTCGCCGCCGCGGCACATCCTGTGCCTGGTACGGCCGTACTAGCCGCACTCACCGAAGTCAGTGCGATGCTCGCGCACAACTCAGAATCGAGCGAGCAGCCCGAGTACCGACAGCGGTGCGCAGATCTGGCTGCAAACCCCTCTTCGGTGCGTCTGCTGATCGATCACGCCAACATGTACTTCGCGCCTGAAGCGTTCGACCGGCTGCGCTTCCTGACCGAAACTCGCGCCACCCTACGCCGTGTGCCGGAAACGCCCGCACGGTTCGACGCCATCACCGACATCAGTAAAGCGCTCACCACCATCGTGTCGATGCTCGGGGATAGTGGGATGGAATCAGTCATCGTCGATCTCACCGGGCCGGAGCACACCGCCGCCGACCTGTGCTGTGTGCGAGCCGTCGTCACCGGTGCCGTCCCCCTCGCGTTCGGCCACGCCAATCGACGAGTCGAGGGCATCCCGCGGCTTCTTTCGGTCCCGCATCGCCTCGGGTACACCGCACGCCCCCTCACGACGGCCGAACTTAACCAGGACCCGCACCCGTTCGCATGACAGAAGGACCGCGATGTATTTCATGTTTCTCGGCTGGAAGCTGCACAAACTCGACCACACCGTCACTTTCGATGAACTCCGAAAGTGGGTGGCGGACAAAGCGCGGAGTGACTTCACCGGATTCCCAGGCGTTCGCTTGAAGACGTGGGTGTCTTACGAGAGCACCGGTGTGTGGGGGGCAATCTATATCGTTGACGACCCAGAAGCCGTAAGCATGGACAAGTTGCCGCGACTTCCGAACGGCAAAACCGGCCCGATCGGGGTGCCGCCGCACTTCTCCACCGGCTGGCTCGACGTCGAGACCACGGTGTTCGGCGGTAACGATCCGACGGAGTTGCCGCTGTTGGGGTTGGTGCCGCGCACAACGGCCCCATCAGTCTTGAAGAGTGACGATTGACGTTTCAAGCAGCCGCTTTACGGAACGTGTGCGTTCCCCACCACAACGCGGCGGCCATGATCACCACGGCGAACGTGCCCCCTCGGGCGATCACTGCGAGATCGAAGGACCCGTCGAAACAGGTACGGACGGCATCGACTATGTGCCTGGTGGGCACGAAGTCGGAGATCACCTGCAGCCAGGTCGGAGCGATCGTCATCGGCAGGAAGATGCCGGACAGAAGCAAGAGAACCATATTGAGGCCCTGGGTGATCGGGGACATCGCGTTGGCGTCCTTCATCGTGAGCCCGAGAGCGCAGGAGGCCGCGGTGAGCGCTCCAGCCAGCAACAGCACCAGGGTGAGCCCCGCGAGGACACCACCGAAGGCCGGTCGCATACCCATCACATAGCCGATCGCGATCAGCGCCAACGCTTGGGCAGCCACCAGCGTGACTACCCGCAGTATCCGTCCGACCAGCAGAGCCGTACGGCTGGCAGGCGTCACCCGTTCGGCCTCGATGACACCGTCATGCAATTCCGTTATCACGAGGAAGCCTGCGAAGGTAGCGCCGAACAGCGCTTGCATGACAAGCATCCCGGGCACGAAGAACGCGTTTGTGTCGGTTGTCCCGATCCGATCGGCCAATGGTGACAGCAACGGCCCGTACGCAACGAGGTACAACGCGGGATTGCTCATGGTGACCAACAGCCACCCTGGATAGCGCAACATGATCCGCATCTGCCGCCGGTAGACGATGAAGCATTCACGCGCGAACCTCATACCGCACCACTTCCGCTACGGTCCTCCCGCAGGGAGCGGCCGGTGAGCTCGAGGAAGACGTTATCCAAGGACGGCGAGTGGATCGAGACCGACCGCAACTCGACTTCGGCGCGCTCCAATTGCCGCATCAGCTGCTGCATATTCGTTTTGCCGTGACCGACACTGGCCCGCACCCGACACCCGTCGACCCGGATGTCATCGCCGGACTCGGTGAGTATGCGTATCTCCCCGACGGTGCTCGCAACCATCGCCACGTCGGTCACCTCCATGTCCAACGTCTCTTCCCCGTAGCGGGCCTTCAGCGATTCCGGTGTGTCATCAGCGATGATTCGACCATCGTCGATGACGATCACGCGATCACTGAGTGCGTCCGCCTCGTCCAAGTAATGGGTTGTCAACAACACGGTGGCTTGGCGATCAGCGCGCAGCCGGCGGATGTGGTCCCACAGGTTGGCACGCGATTGCGGGTCGAGCCCGACCGACGGTTCATCGAGAATCAGCAACCGGGGATCGTGCACCATCCCGATGGCGAGGTCGAGCCGACGGCGCTGCCCGCCGGACATGCTCTTGCACTGCCGTCTCTCCAGCCCCATCAGGTCCAGTTGCTCGAACAAAATCCCTGCGCGGTCGCGCGCCTCCTTCTTCGAAAGCCCGTACAGCATCCCGTGATCGGTGACCTCGTCGAGCGCCGTCGCCGCGGCGTTTGTCGATCCGGCTTGGGATACGTACCCGATGTTGCGGCGGACCTGCCGGGAATCGGTCGCGATATCGAATCCGGCGACGAGCGCCTCCCCCGATGTCGGCGGCAGCAGCGTGGTCAGCATCCGCAACGTCGTCGTCTTCCCGGCGCCGTTCGGGCCGAGACAGGACACGATCTCCCCCTCCGCAACATCGAAGGTGACCCCTTTCACCGCGTGCACCCGCTCAGCGGTACGCCCGCGACGCCGTCGAGAATGAAAGATCTGTTCGAGTTCACGTGCCTTGATCATCGCTGTGGGTCATCCTCCGATTGCCGGTTCGTGCGTGCTCGAGTTCTCGAAGACGATCCGCGACAGCGCCAGCCGCCACGCCGACCTGAGCGCGGCGATGTCGTTCTCGGAGATTACATTTCGGTCGATTGTCCAACGCGCGGTCATCTCCGGGACCCGGCTGTTCATCGTCACGCTCAAGTCGATGACGGGGGCGGGTTTTTCCGCGTGGCCGCCTTTGTCCGCCGCATTCCGTGCGCGCTCGTGCGGCACCTGCTTGTGCTGGTACGTGTACGACACCGGGGGCTCCGGCAACGATCGCAGGATCGGACCCGTCGCGGTATCGGCATCCCGCAATCGCCGGTACCGAGCGCCCGCGGCTGGAACCTTGTCGAGTTGGCGGTCGACCTCGTCGATCACCGAGCGGACCGCATGCAGGCGACCTCGGAAGGCCGCGGCGACATCCAGACCTTCCAAGACCAGGTTCGCCGGAAACGTGGTGACATCGCCGTACCGAGCGGCCGTATCGGCGGTGCGGAGGTCGTCCGCAGTCGGGATGTTCAGCACGATGGATGCCTCCGCGGGTCCTTCCCCTCCACGCGCAGGCCGAGCTCGCACGATCGCCATCGTCAACGCCGTCAACGGTGCTCGCCACCCCGGCGTGTCCTGTTCACGAGGCGACCACGCGAACGTATCGACGTACTCAGCCGGATCCGGTTCGGATGATCGGACCAACCAGGCCGGGGCGCACAAGGCGTACTGCAGCAATATCGCTGCCCAGTAAGCCGACTCGTCGCAAAGGGCAGGTTCCTCGGCTCGATCCGCCCTCTTCACGAACGCTTCCTTACGATGACGCGAACCACATGAGGCATGATCGCGCTGATCCACGGATCATCATCGAGCAACACGAACGACGACGTATAGCCCCGCGCATGCAAAGACCGAACCAATTCTCCCTGCCGCACGGCTGCCGTCGGGGGTTCGCCACGAGTTCCACGTACGCTGGTGGGAAGTTCGGGCACCGGGGCAGGACGGTAGTCCGGTTCGTCGTGGTACAGCGACTGCTGGCACACGGTCGCGGTGATGATTCCGTCCTCGACCGCACCCGCGAGGTCGACCCCGCACCCGTAGGCCAGGGTGACCCCGTCGACCAAGACAGCAACGACCGGTGCGCCCAGAACCTCGGTGAGGGCGAACAGCTGCACCGTGACACGCATCGCCTCCAGCGCCGACAGACAGTAACGGCCGAGCGCGCCGACGAATGCCGCAGCATCGATCTCCGGGAACAGGTACCCGGCTCGACCTCGCACCGTCGAGACGGTGATGGAACGACAATGATCGAGCAGGCCGGCCAGGACCGCCTGGTCGAGGCTGTCACCGTAGGCGGTGCCGACCGGCAGCCCATACGTAGTTTTCATCGCTGCTATCTCGAAAGCAGTGGCCGCGCTCATCGCGACTGGCGTGCGATCATCGAGGCTGTAGCCGAACACGGATCCGTCGCGTGGAGCCGCGAGCGCCGCGGATGTTCGCAACGCGGCACGCGCCGCGGACAGCCGTGCAGAGGCGGTGTTCTTGCCGACCCCGAAGGCCCGGATCTTGGTTTTGATTTCGCCGGCCGGATCGGCAACCACCGACTCGGCGACGCGTAGCGGCAGCTGCGCGTATGGTCCCTCGCTGACCGTGCTGATGACGCCCACTCGGTCATCCGTGATTCCGACGGCTCGGCGAGCAAAGTCTGCATCTTGCAACGAAGCCGTCGATCGTGCGGTAGCCAGACGCCGCAGAAATGATTCCGGATCAGGTGGTCGCGGCGTTCGCCGGAAGGGTAGGTAACGATGTGTGGTCGTCGCCAAGGTTTCGGTGTCTATGCGCGCAAGTCGTCGATCGGTACTGTCGTCATCGATCGTGGTCGCGCACTGGATCAAGGTTCGGGCCAGATAGGCGGCAACCGCGGCAAGGGCAGCGGCCGCGTAATCAGCCAAAGGGGCTGCCGAGTCGATGGCATCCAAGCGTGGACGCACTTCGGTGAAGGTGACGCCCGGCGGCGCGATCCACACGGACGACTGCCCGAGTGCCGCCAGCACCAAGGGCGCGTTTTTGTGTAGACACCACTGCTCGACCGCGGCGATGCGGCCGACATCGGTGATCGCCAGGCACGCGACCGCGTTGCAGGCCGAGAATTGGACCGTTTCCAGGGCGGCGGGGTCGATGCATGTCGTCTCGATATCGGAGTCCCGAAGGGCCGCAGCGGCTGCCTCGGCCAGCGGGCTGGTGCCGATGACGACCGTCGGCGCGCCCCGTAGCACAGCGAGCGCGGCAGTTGGGTCCGCGACGGAGTAGCCGATGAGATCGACTTCCGGGTCATCCGGGTAGGGATCGTCGGCCGACTTCTGCTGAACCACGCCCAGATCGACCAAAAGGGATATCAGCTTCTCCGCGAAACATCGATGCTGCTGCGGGAACGGCTGAGTGATATCACGCAAGGTGTTGTGCCCGTCCAGCAGTGGGGCGAGAAGGGTCATCCACCCTTCGGCATCGGGAACGGTTCTCGTGACGAATCCGCGGTGCGACAGAACCGCGAGCCGGTCATCGGCAGCTGTGTAGAAAGCGTTCCTCCGAAGCCGCAACACCGGTTCGTCGGCGTTCCTTCGAGACCGGCGATTCACCGCATCCGCCGCTGGCGCGCGCACATCGACTAGCCCCGGTCGAGCATGGTCGGTAACCAATTGAGTACCCCCCCACAATCAAGACTCCCCTTGCCGCATAAGCTATCACGCCTTGTCGGTGCAGCAGCCCGAATTTCTCATCCGCCCAGGCCACCATCGATATTCCGCCGACCGTTTACCTGTACCGCGCCGGTCGGACGCCCGGAAGAGGCCATCGGCGGCCAGGGTGGAGGGCCGCGTCATCCGATCGCCGTCGCAACGGCCGTGGTCGGTTCGGAATCGATTCCTCGCCGTTGTCGGCGGCGTCGCTGTCCATCCGGCGCCGATTCGTGCTATCGAGAACGGATGACGCCGACGCGCTCCTTCTACGATGTCGTGATCGTCGGCGGCGGGCACAACGGTTTGGTGGCCGCCGCGTATCTGGCGCGGGCCGGGCGCTCTGTGCTGGTGCTGGAGCGGCAACCGCATGTCGGTGGTGCGGCGGTGTCCGAGCGGGTGTTCGCGGGCGTCGACGCCCGGTTGTCGCGGTACTCGTATCTGGTGAGCCTGTTGCCGCGGTCGATCGTGACGGATCTGGGCTTACGGTTCGAGACGCGGCGGCGGGCGGTCTCGTCCTACACACCGGTCGGGGCAGGGGGTTTGCTGGTCTCGTCGGCGCCCGCGCGGACGGAGGCGAGTTTCGCGCGGGCGACCGGCTCGGAGAGCGAATACCGGGCATGGCGGCGGTTCTACGCGTCCACGGGGCAGCTAGCCCGGCGGGTCTTCCCGACGCTGACCCTGCCGCTTCCGTCGAAAGAGGCGTTGCGGCACATCGTGGACGATGCGGCCACCTGGGAGGCGCTGTTCGAGCGGCCGCTCGGCGAGACGATCGAGTCGACCTTCGCCGACGACACGGTGCGCGGCGTGGTGCTCACCGATGCGCTGATCGGCACGTTCACCCACGCGCACGATCCGTCGCTGCGGCAGAATCGCTGCTTCCTGTATCACGTGATCGGCGGCGGGACCGGCGACTGGGATGTGCCGATCGGCGGCATGGGCGCACTCACCGACGCGCTGGCCGAGGCCGCGCGCGCGGCAGGCGCGGAGATCGTCACCGGGCGCGAGGTGACGAGCATCGAAACCGACGGCGGGACAGCGGAAGTCGGTTACGCGGACGGCAAGATCGGAGCGCGGTACGTCCTGGCGAATGTGGCACCGTACACCCTTGCCGGGTTGCTCGGCGAGTCCCCGCCGCCGAAGCCCGAGGGCGCGCAGGTGAAGATCAATATGCTGCTGCGCCGCCTCCCACGATTGCGCGACGCCGAAGTCGATCCCCGGGAAGCATTCGCCGGGACTTTCCACATCGGCGAGTCGTACGCCCAGCTCGACCGAGCCTACGGCGAGGCCGCGATCGGCCGGATCCCGTCCGCGCCGCCGGCCGAGATCTATTGCCACACGCTGACCGATCCGACGATCCTGTCACCGGATCTGGCTGCGCAGGGTGCGCACACCCTCACCCTGTTCGGCCTGCATGCTCGCGCGAAGCTTTTCGCCGCCGACCACGCGTCGGTCAAAGCCGAGTTCGTGAAAGCCACGCTGGCCCAACTGGACTCGGTACTAGCCGAGCCGATCGCCGACTGCTTGGCGAAAGACGAGAACGGCGCGCCCTGCCTGGAGGCGAAGACGCCGATCGAACTCGAGCGCGAGGTCGGCCTGCCCGGTGGACACATCTTCCACCGGGATCTGGCCTTCCCCTACCTCCCGGAGGACGCCGACCCGGCCGACCCCGCCGTCCGGTGGGGCGTGGCGACCGGCCACCGCAACGTGTTCCTGTGCGGCGCGGGCGCCATCCGGGGCGGCGGCGTCAGCGGGATTCCCGGGCACAACGCCGCGATGGCCGTGCTCGCCGCCGGTCAGGCGGGCTGAGCCCGCAGCGCGATCTTCGCGGCGCGCCCCGGCGTCTCGGTGGCGACAGCGGCGTCGGCCGCGGCCTCGAGGGGGTAGGCGGCTTCGATGTCGAGCCGCAGCTCGCCGCGGGCCGCGAGATCGATCAGTTCGCCGATGAGCCGTCCGCGCTGGTCGGCGCCGATCTCCTCGATCCGCTTGGCGCCCCAGAAGCCCTTCACCGCGACTTGGCCGAAGATGAGACTGCCCGCGTCGAGCGACAGCGGCTTACCCGAGAGCGCGCCGAAGGAGATCAGCTGCCCGCCCGGCGCGAGCAACGCCAATTCGTCGGCCGCGGCGCGCCCGCCGACCTGATCGACGGCCCGGACGATGGGCGCACCCGAGGTGGCGGCTTCGACCTGCTCGCGCCAGCCCTCGCTCTCGGTATCGAGCACCGGCTCGTAGCCGAGTTCGCGCAGTGCCGCCACGGAGCCGGGACCGCGAACCAGATTCAGCACGTGCAGACCGCGTTGCCGGGCGAAGACGTTCACCAGCCTCCCGACAGCGCCGTTGGCGGCATTGATCGCCAGCCACTCGCCTGGCCGCAGCCCGAGGTCGTCGATGAGCATCAGCGCGCTCAACGGCATGGCCAGCAACTGGGCCGCGGTCTCGTCGGAGACCGTGTCGGGCAGCGGGATGACCTGACGGGCCGGGACCACGAAGTACTCCGCCCACACGTTGATCGCACCGGACACCGTCACGCGCCGTCCGACCGACATCTCGGTGACTCCGGGACCCACGGCGTCGACACGCGCGACCGCTTCGCTGCCCGGAATGGCGGGCAACTCGGGCCGGTAGCCGTACACGCCGCGCACGATGGCCAGATCATGGTTGTGGATCGGCGACAGGATCAGCGCGAGCCGCACCTCACCCGGCCCCGGTTCCGGGATCGGGCGGTCGGCCGTGGCCAGCACGTCCTTCGGTTCACCGAATCGTTCGATGACTACGGCACGCATATCCGCTCCTTCTCGATCAGTCGTCGGCGACAAGGACCTGGACGTCGATGTTGCCGCGGGTCGCGTTGGAATACGGGCACACCTGGTGTGCTTTGTCGGCGAGCGCCTGCGCGTCCTCCCTGGACAGGTGGGGGAGCGACACCTCCAGGGTAACCGCAAGGCCGAAGCCGCCCGCGCCGTTCGGCCCGATGCCGACCTTGGCTCCGACCGCGGAGTCGTCGATGTTCGCCTCGGCCTGCTTGCCGACCAGGCGCAGCGCCGAATGGAAGCACGCCGCGTAGCCGGCCGCGAACAGCTGCTCGGGGTTGGTGCCCTCGCCGTTGCCGCCCAACTCCTTGGGCGCCGACAGGTCGACGTCGATCTTGCCGTCGGTACTGCGCGCGCGGCCGTTGCGTCCGTCGCCGGTGGCCAGGGCCTCGGCGGTGTAGAGGATCTGCATGTCTACTCTCCTTCGTTCAGCTGTGACTTCAGTGCGTCGGTCAGTCGGTGCAGGATGTCGCGCAACGCGGTGACGTCGTCCATGGACAGGCCGCTGGCCTCGGCCATCTGGGCCGGGATGTCGCCCGCTTCGGCGCGCAGGGCGCGTCCGCGGTCGGTGAGCCGGATATCGACGCGGCGTTCGTCGGCCGCCGATCGCCGCCGCTCGAGCAGGCCCGCCGCCTCCAGCCGCTTGAGCAGCGGGGAGAGCGTGCCGGAATCCAGATCGAGCGCCTGGCAGACGTCGCCGACGCTGCGTTCGTCGCGTTCCCACAGCGCCAGCATCACCAGGTACTGCGGGTAGGTGAGCCCGAGTCGTTCCAGCTTCGGGCGGTAGACCGCGGTCATCGCCCGGGACGCCGCGTAGAGCGGGAAGCAGAGCTGCTCGTCGAGGGTGAGGTGATCGGTCATGAGCAACAATGTAGTGGGCAATTTGGTTGTGCACAACATAAACGTGTGGTCGTGCTCGTCACAGTGTCGGGAGGCGGCGATGCCGACCGGCCGCAGGGGTTCGGCCAGGCTAGCGAACCGGGAAACGCAGGACGCGGTCATCGCCGCCACGGGGGTCGCCGCGGCCGTCGGTGTTGGAGGTGGTGAGCCACAACGCCCCGTCCGGCGCGACCTCCACGGTGCGCAAGCGGCCGTACCGGTCGCGCAATTCGGCGCGCGGCGCCCCCACGCGGCCGTCTTCGAGTGGCACCGTCCACAGCCGCTCGCCGCGCAGCGCCGCGACGTACAAGGTGTCCCCGGCGATGGCGATGCCCGACGGTGAGGCTTCCGCGGTGGTCCAGGTCAGTAGCGGATCGGTGAAGCCGCGGCCGGCGCCGCCCGTGCCCTCGACGCCGGGCCAGCCGTAGTTGCGGCCGGGTTCGATCAGATTGATCTCGTCGAACCGGTTCTGCCCGAACTCCGCCGCGAACAGGCGACCGGCCCGATCCCACGCCAGTCCCTGCACGTTGCGGTGGCCGAGACTGTAGACCGGTGAGCGGGGAAACGGATTGCCCGGAGCCGCATGGCCTTCCGGGGTCAACCGGAGGATCTTTCCATTGCGGCTCGCCGGATCCTGCGATCGTCCGGATTCCCCGGCGTCACCGGTTCCGGCGTACAGCATGCCGTCCGGCCCGAACGCGATCCGTCCGCCGTTGTGGTTGCCTGCCTCGGCGATTCCGCTGACCAGCACCTCCGGCGGACCGTCGAGCCGGAACCGGACGATGCGATTGTCCGTCTCCGAGGTGAAATAGGCGTAGACGTAGCCACTTTCGGCGTAGTCCGGCGCGACGGCGAGCCCGAGGAGTCCGCCTTCGCCCCGCGCGGCGACGCCGGGCACCTGATACACCTGTTCCTGCGCACCGCCCGCGCCGACTCGCAGAATCCGTCCGGAGTCGCGCTCGGCGACCAGTGCCGCGCCGTCGGGCAGGAAGGCCAGCCCCCACGGCACGTCGAGATCCTCGGCCACGCCCTCGGCGGCATCGAGGTCGGGCCGACCGGCGGGATCGCTCGGTGCGACGGTGCCCGCCGCCGGAGGTGTGCTATCCGGCCCGGTCGAGTTCTCGGCTCCGCAGGCTGTCAGCACCACCGCGAGCAGGAACGCCGCGATCGCCGAGCGCTGCCCGTGCGACCGAGTCGATTCCCCGCGCCCGACCTCGCGAGTGCGTGGACGTCGAACGGCCGATCGGGACCGCCGGTCGGAATCCGAGCCCCGGGGAGGCTTCCGGATTCCGCTGCGACGGCAGGATTCGGTCGGCATCAGCCGAGATACGTTCCATACCAGTCGGTTACGCGACGCCACGCCTCGGTGGCCGCCGTCGCGTTGTACCGCTGACCGGTGTCGTTGAAGAAAGCGTGGTCCGCATCGGGAGCGGTGAAGATCTGATGCGGATTGCCCGAGCGCGCCAGTGCCGCTTCCGCGGCGGGCCGGGAGGCGTTCACCCGGGCGTCGGCCGCCGCGTAGACGCCGAGCACCGCGGCTTTCGACGCGGACAGATCGCCGTTGTCCGGGAACGGCCCGTAGAAGGGCGTCGCGGCCGCCAGCGGCGACGGGCCGGAGGCCAGTAGCAGCCAGGTGAGGCCGCCGCCGAAGCAGAAACCGGTGGCACCGAGCTTCTTTCCCGGCACTCGACGCTGCAGTTCATCGAGCCCGGCGCGCAAATCGGCGACGAGTTGTTCCGGTGGAATGCGGCTCAGCTCGGCGGTCGCCGCCGCCGGATCGGTGAACGCGCTGGTGCCGCCATGCGCGGACAGCAGGTCGACCGCGAGCGCGGAGTAGCCCGCGCCCGCGAAACGTCCCGCGACCGAACGGATGTGATCGGTGAGGCCCTTGTTCTCGTGCACGACCAGCACCCCTCCCCGTGGCTGCGGCGCCGCGGCCCACGCCGCTTGCAGCGGCGCCCCGCCGGGACCGTCGAAGGTGACGGCGGCGGTCGGAAGGGCGGCCGCGGAACCCGGTGGCGTCGAGGGCGCCGTGGGCGACGGCGCGGAATCCGAGCTTTCGGTGCCCGTGCTCGCGCAAGCGGCCAGCAACGTAGCGGCGGCGGTGGCGCCGAGCCCGAGCAGGCCCAGCCTGCGCAGCGCCTCCCGCCGGGTGAGCAGACCGTCGGCGTGATCCGCCGCGATCTCCTCGGCGATGTAGCGCTGCAACGGCGTCATGAGCCCCACGATAAGCCGGATCGTCGGCGGGCGCGCGGCGTTCACCGCCTGTTCGCCCGCGACAAACCGGCCCGACCGCACCTCCCACGACATTCGCCGGACGATTGCTACGTTGGCGCTCAATCGGGCGATCGATGGTCGGTCCGCACACCGGTCGAGGGAGCGAGATGGCAGCGGGGCGTGGCGTGAGACGAACGACGATCAGGGCGATCCGGATGGCCACCTTGGTCGCGGTGCTGGCGGCGACGGGATTCGTGTCGGCGCCGGCGGCCGCGGAGCCGTCGGTGGGCGCGCACAGCGTGCGATGGACCGCGTTGCACGACGGTCCCCAGCCGTACGCCGACGTGCACATCGACTGGGACGTCCCGATCCGGATGAGCGATGGCGTCGTCCTGAAGGCCAACGTCTACCGGCCGGTGAAGCAGGGCGGCGAGGTGGAGCAGCAGCCGCTGCCGACCGTCGTGAACCTCACGCCCTACACCAAGCTCATGACCAATCTCATCGATACGGCGCTCGCGGTGCCCGGCTTGCAGCCGTTGACCGTGCGCCTGGTCAACCGCGTGAATCTGGCCCGCACGCCGGTCAGCGGTTTCGGTGATCTGCTGCACGCCGTGGACGGCGGCACCGTGCAGACCGTGCTCGGGCTCGATCGCAACCTGATCCGGGCCGGCTACACGCAAGTCATCGCCGACGTGCGCGGCACCGGTTTCTCCCAGGGCGCCTGGGACACCCTCGGCGAGCGGGAACAACTCGACACCCGCGAGGTGATCGAGTGGGCGGCCGCGCAGCCGTGGTCGAACGGCCGGATCGGCATGAGCGGCGGCTCGTATTCGGGCATCAACCAGTTGCGCGCCGCCGAGAACGCTCCGGCGCCGTTGCAGGCGATCTTCCCGGTGGAACCGGGCAGCGATCTCATGCGTGACGTCGTCGCGCCGGGCGGCGGCGTGGGGACGACGTTCCTTCCGCTGTGGCTCAGCACGGTCAACCAGCTGAAGCTGATTCCCGACGTGCAGTCGATGTTGCGGGGCACCTTCGACTGGGCGTGGCTGCAGGAACGGATGTCCGATCCGGCCAGCAACGTCGATCTGCTGGCCCAGGCGCTGCTCACGCCCTCACTCGACCACGTGCCGCCCGCGCTGGCCGACGCGCTGGACGAGGACAGCTATTTCCGGCGCGGCATCGAAGGTCATCCGGAGCACATCACCGTCCCCACCTTCGTCTACGGCGGCTGGCACGACATCTTCGCCAACAGCGCGACCAAGCTGTACAACGCGATCCCGCTGCCGGCGGGCCGCAAGCAGTTGATCGTCGGCGACACCTACCACGCGAATCCCGGTGCCGGGACCGGGATTCCGGGCGCACCGCCGCGACTGGACGTGTTGCAGCGCGTGTGGTTCGACAAGTGGTTGAAGGACGCCGATCATGGCTTGGGCGATTTCGGCCCGATCACGGTGTGGGAACAGGGCGGCGGCTGGATCACCCTCGGGCAGTTCCCGCAGCAGGACCTCAACCATCGCCGCGTGTATCTGTCGGCCGAACCGAGCGGCACCGCCGGGAAGGCTGTGTACGACGGGTCGCTGACGATGGTCGTCCCCGGCGAGCGGCAGACCTTGACCGTGGCCCCCGGCCTCGCCGCGGCGTGCTCCCGCGACACCGCGCAGGGCTCGGCCGGGATGGCCGCGGTGGTGGACGTGTGCGCGAAGGACTCGCGCATCGCCGAGCGCAACGCCCTGACCTTCACCAGTGCCCCGATGACCGAGTCCACGGTCATCTCGGGGCCGGTGAACGTGCACCTGAACACGGTGCACGACGCCACCGACGGCTACTGGAGCGTCACGCTGAACGACGTCGCGCCCGACGGGTCCTCGAAGGTGCTGACCACCGGGCAGCTGACCGCCTCGCTGCGCGCCGTCGACGAGCAGAAGAGCAGTCGCACCCCGGCCGGCGACCTGACCGAACCGTTCAATCCGCTCACCCTGGACAGTGTGCAGCCGGTCGTGCCCGGGGAGCCGGTGGCGCTGGACATCGCGGTCATTCCCACCCAGGCGGTGCTGCGACCCGGCCACCGGCTGCGGATCGACGTCTTCGCGGGCAACTCGCCGAAGGCGCTGGCCTTCCGGCCCATGCTCAACAACACCCAACTGAAGCCGCAGCACCTGAAGCTGGATCCGTCGGCGCCGAGCTTCGCCATCGTGCCGACCAACCGCCCGCTGGGCTGAACCCTCACGTGGGTCGCCGGACAGGCGACCCACACGAGTTCACAGTTGCGACTGCACCTGCGCGGAGATCAGCTCCAGATGGGCGAGATCGCTCAGATCCAGCACCTGCAAGTAGACGCGGCCGGTGCCGATCTCGGCGTACCGGCCGATCTTGTCCACCACCTCGGCGGGCGAACCGGCCAGGCCGTTGGCCTTCAGCTCGTCCACTTCGCGTCCGATCGCCGCGGCGCGGCGCGCCACCTCGGCGTCGTTCGCGCCGACGCAGACCACCAGCGCGTTGGAGTAGACCAGGTCGTCGGCGGCGCGGCCATATGCCTCCGCGGCGGCGCGCACCCGGTCGAACTGCCGCGCGCTGTCCTCGAGCGAGGAGAACGGCATGTTGAATTCGCTCGCGTACTGCGCGGCCAGCCGCGGGGTGCGGGTGGCGCCCTGCCCGCCGATCAGCACCGGGATCGGGTCCTGCACGGGTTTGGGCAGCGCGGGGGAGTCGGTGAGCTGATAGTGTTTGCCGTCGTAGCTGAAGGTGTCGCCGGGTTTGGTGGCCCACAGCCCGGTGATCACGGCCAGCTGTTCCTCCAGCCGGGCGAACTTGTCGGCGGGGAACGGGATGCCGTACGCGGCGTGCTCCTCGGCGAACCATCCACTGCCCAAGCCGAATTCGACCCGCCCGCCGGACATCTGGTCCACCTGCGCCACCTGGATCGCCAGCGGTCCTGGCAGCCGGAAGGTGGCGGCGGTGACCAGGGTGCCCAGGCGGATGCGCTTGGTCTCCCTGGCCAGTCCGGCGAGGGTGATCCAGGCGTCGGTGGGGCCGGGCAGTCCGTCGGCGCCGCCCATGCTCAGGTAGTGGTCGGAGCGGAAGAACGCGTCGAATCCCAAGTCCTCGGTGGCCTTGGCAACGGTGAGCAGGGTGTCGTAGCTGGCACCCTGCTGCGGCTCGGTGAAGATGCGTAGTTCCATGTCGACGACCCTAGCCGGTGGGCCGGGCCTCACGCGCGGTGCGGAGATCGGCGCTCGTCCGGCGGCGCTTGGGGCTCCGGCCGCGTGTAGGTCCGCGCGATGAGCGCGGCCCGCAACCGGTAGAGCGCGTGCGGAGCGGCGGTGTCCAGGCCGGTGAGGCGGCCGATGCGCTCGAGCCGATGGTCGACAGGCAGTGCGCGACGGTGGCGCGGATCTCCTCCCGCAGCAGGTTCCCGCGCTCGACGTGCCGCCGGGGGATGATGCCGAGCAGGTGGCGCACGATGTGCTCGGTGGCCGGGACGAGTTCGCCGGAGGCGGGGGCGGCGCTCCGTGTGCGGGGCATGCCGCTGCTCAGATTCCGCCCCCGGCGGCGCCTGGGGCGAGCCCGCGGTCGCGGTCCGGATGTCGGACCAGGTCCGTGTCTGGCGTCGTCGCAAACATTCGGTACTTCCTGTCCAGTCGTCCGTGCTATCTCGAAATACTTGTCGCAGAATATTTTTGGAGTTCTGCGAGATCGCACTGTCTCGGCATTCGAAATCTGTCGGGCGGGTGCGGCGATCGTCACCGCACGGGTGGACGAAGTGGCCTGCGGGTAGGTTGTCGCCGGGGACAAGTCCACGCGCAGAACTGATCCGCCGCGGTACGGGAAGGAGGTTCCAGTGCACGAGGTGTCGGTGATCGTCGTGATGGGCGTGACGGGTTCGGGAAAGACGACGGTCGGCACCGCCTTGGCCGAGGCGCTCGGGGTCGAGTACGCCGAGGGCGACGATTTCCACTCGCCCGCGAACGTCGCGAAGATGGCGGCGGGGATCCCGTTGGACGACGCCGACCGGGAACCCTGGCTCGACGCGCTGGCCGCGTGGATGGCCGAGCGATCCGGACAGGGAGGCGTCGTCGCTTGCTCCGCCCTCAAACGGGCCTATCGCGACCGGCTGCGCGCGTCCGCTTCCTACGCGTTCTTCCTGCACCTGGACGTGCCCCGGGACGAACTCCAGCGTCGCGTGGCCGCGCGCCGGGGACATTTCATGCCGCCGGGCCTGCTCGCTTCGCAACTGGCCGCCCTGGAGCCGCTGGATCCCGACGAGTACGGCCGCACCGTCGATGCGACCCGACCGCCCCGGGAAGTGATCCGGCAAGCCGTGGCGGCGCTGCACGAGTGAGCGCTGCCTCCGGAGGCGTTCGCTAGAGCGCGCCGATATCCGAAAGGGCTTGGAAAGCCGGATCGAGTGCGCGCCACAACGCGTCGATCTCGGCGACGGCGGCGGGCGCCGCGGCTGGATCCTGTAGCGCCAAGCCGTTGGCGAAGATGACGACGTTGGCGCCCGCGTCGGCCAGCCGGAGCAACGGACCGGTCGCCACGCCCCGGCCCAGCAGCAGGTCCAAGCCCTCGCCGACGAAGTAGAAGCGCCACAGCGGCCCGAGGTCGCCGCCGTAGACGGCTTTGGTCGCCTCGACGATCAGCGCGCCGTGCTGGGCGATCGCGTCGACGATGCGGTAATAGTCGCGCGCGTTGGCGGTGGTGCTGCCTACCGCGGCGACCGAGTAGGACAGGTCGACGGTCAGATGCGCGTTGTAACCGGCCATCGCGACGCGCGCGGGGGACAGTTCGCAGCGACGGGTCAGTGCGAAGTAGTGCGCCCAGTGCGGGTCGGCGGGCGCCCCGGTGAATTCGGCATGCACCGTGTGCAGGAAGCGCGAGAGCAGCTCGAGGCTGATCCGGTGCGCCCATTCCGGGTCGTCGAACGACGCGGGATCGCGTTGCAGCGGCAGCACGGCGGCATGCTCGACCGCGTCGAGGCCGAGGGCGAACACACCGCGCAGGTCGCGGTGGGCGACCAGGATCTCGGTGATTCGCCGGTGCCGGTCGACTGCCTGCTCTAGTTGTGTCAGCGAGGAACCGGTCAGCGTCCCGGTGTCGGACAGTTCCGTGATCGTGGCCGTCTCGGCCGGAGTCAACGGTGTGCCGCAGGCCGTGCCAGCCGGTGCGGCGAAGGCGGTCGGGGAGAGCGTTATTGCGGCGAGCAGCACCGCGACGGCCGACGTCAATGCCGAAAAACTGTGCCGGGCAAGGGCATGCGATGGGCGCGCGAGGATGTCCGCCATGCTGGCTCCGAAGGTCGTGAATCGCGATCTGGTGTCGGGATAGCCGATAGGGGTGAGCTCGGCGATGCGCCGCGGCCGCGGGTGAGGCGATGGCGCAGGTCGGGATCGAAGCCTAACCGAGCCGATCCGGCGGTGCGGCGGTCAGCGTGCCTCGAAGCAGGAGCCGGAGGGCGTGCCGGGCAGGCAGACCTCGGCGATGGCGGAGACGAGCAGCCACGCGCCGAGTAGCAGTGAACCCACGGCGACGGCGCCGAACACGAGAACCCAGAGCAGGCCCGGCAGCCGGGTGAGCCGGGCGAGCTGATCGGCGTCGGAATCGACCTCCTGATAGCGGGCACGTTGCTGCCGGGAGCGGCTGCGCTGCAGTTCGAGCACCGGCCGCGCCCCGGCGAACAGCAGGAACCAGGCGCCCAGATACGCGAATCCCGCTTGCAGCGTGTCCGTGCCGAACCAGGAGACGACGAAGACCACCGCGCCCAGGCCGAGCACCGTGATGCCGCCGTAGACATTCCTGATCTTGATCAACAGCGCGGCGAGCAGGGCGATGGCGGTCCACAGCATCAGCGTGATCCGGCTCGCGCCCAGCAGCGCGGCGAAGCCGAGACCGAGCAGCGGCGGGGCGGGATAGCCCGCCATCGTGGTGAGGATCATCCCGAGCCCGTACGGTTTTCCGCTCGACACCGTGAGACCCGAGGTGTCCGAATGCAAGCGAATGCTGTTGAGCTTCCGGCCGGTCAGCAACGCGACCAGGGCGTGCCCGCCTTCGTGCGCGATGGTGACGATATTGCGGGTCAGCCGCCAGACGGGTGTGTAACCCACCAGCGCGAGCGCCACCACGGCGGCCGCCACCACCAGCCACCACGGCGGTTGCGCTTGCGTCGTCGTCAGACGATCGGCGATGGAGGCGCCGCGCTCGAAGAATTCCGCTCTGTCCACCGCCGCACCTTAACCGCCCGCCGCCGACCGCGCTCGGGCGTGCGTTCCCGCGCACGGCACCCGGCGCGACGCCGGCGTCCGGCCTTCAGCTCTTGTGCAGAACCCCTTCGATGTTGCCGAGAACGCCGGAAAGGCGGTAGGCCACCGAGCCGTCCGGTTGCAATCTGACCGTCGACGTGGAGCCGTTGTCGAAGCAGGTGGGCGAGCCGCCGGAGAGGCGCGCGACGAAAGACAGCTCGTTGTCGGTGGCGCCGGTGAGAGTCTCCGTGCGCTCGCAGCGCTCGCCCCCCAGTTTGCCGGTGTTCGACGACTGCGCGACTTCTTCGCCGACCGTGCCGTCTCTGATGGTCAGCACGATGTCGAAGGACGCGAGCACGTCACGGGCCACGCCTTTCCATTCGCCGACAAACGCCTTCGGAACACTTGTGCCGGAGGGACTGCTGGTGGTGGTGGTAATCGCGTCACCGGCCTGCGTGGCGGTAGCCGTCGAAGGAGCGCTGTCGATTCGGGTGGTCTGGGCGATCGAACGGTCCGCGTCGTCGTTCCGTAACTGTGCGCCGACCACGAACGCCGCTACGGCGACGGCGACGGCGACGACCAGGGCGCCCACGACGAGCAGGGCGCGGCCGGGGCGGTGCGCGGGAGGTGGAGCGGCGACCGCGCCGAGCCGGGGCGAACTCTGATGCGCGGGCGGGTACGTCTGGTGTCCCATGAAGGTGGGAGACGACTGCGGTGAGCCCAGGTACTGCATCCGCGTGGGCACCGATCGCCCGGGGTCGCTGTGCGTGTCCGGATACGCGGCGGGGCCGACCATCGTGTCGGCGGTGCGCGCCGGATCGGCCGGTGCGGGCCTAGTCACGTGGTCGAACGCGCCGGAATCCAGGTTCAGCAGCTCCACCGCGCGGCGGCTGACCTCCTCGAGCACCGGGGCGGGCAGCCAGCCGCCGCGGTCGGGGATGCCGAGGGCGGTGAGCTGGGTGAGCAGTTGGTCGGCGGTCGGACGTGCGGCGGCGTCCTTGGTCAGGCAGGCCGCCACCAGCGGGCGCAGCCGTTCGGGCACGTCATCGAGCTGCGGCTCCTCGTACACCACCCGCCACAGCATCTGCATCGTCTCGCCCACGCCGAACGGTCCGTGGCCGGTCGCGGCGAACACGAGGACGCCACCGAGGGCGAAGACGTCGGCGGGTGGGCCGACCGGATCGCCGGTCACCTGCTCCGGGCACATGAATCCCGGGGAGCCGATGACTTTTCCGGTGGTGGTGAGCCGGCTGTCGTCGGCGGCGCGGGCGATGCCGAAATCGATCACCTTCGGGCCGTCCAGGGCCAGCAGGACATTGGACGGTTTCAGGTCGCGATGCACCACCCCGGCCCGGTGGACCGCGGTCAACGCCTCGATCAGTCCGTGCGCCAGCACGAGCAGCGCGTTCTCGGTGAGCGGCCCGTACCGGTCGACCGCGTCGGCCAGCGCGAATCCGGCCACGTACCCGGTGGCCAGCCACGGCGGATCGGCGTCCACGTCGGCGTCGATGACCGGCGCGGTGAACTGTCCGCCGACCCGGCGCGCCGCGGCGACCTCGCGCCGGAAGCGCTGACGGAACTCGGCATCGATCATGTCGGGCCGGATGACCTTGACCGCGACGGTGCGCCCGCCCGCGTTCCGGCCGAGGTAGACCCGGCCCATGCCGCCCGCACCGAGCACGCCGAGCAGACGGTAGTCCCCGATCCGGGCCGGATCGTTCGTGCCGAGCGGTTGCATCGCGCAGCTGGCTCCCTTCGAATCAGGTCGATCCTCCGAGAGGCTACTCATCGCCCGGCGTCCCTGTCCGCGCAGCTCACTGCCCCGCTAACCCGCGACGCTCGGCTCGGCCTCGGGCTGCTCCCGCCGCGCCCGCCTGGCCAGCAGATACGCCGCGATCGCGGCCGGGATGTTCATCAGGACCCCGTACACCGCGCCCGGCACGGCCATGGTCTCGTTGTCCAGCACCGAAGCGGCGACCGCGATCGCGAGCGCCGCGTTGTGCACGCCGATCTCCATGGCCGAGGCGATCGCCTGATCGGCTTCCACGCGCAAGACCCGGGGCACGAAATAGCCGACCGCGAGGCTGATCACGGCGAAGGACAAGCAGATCGCGGACAGTTCGCCGATGTGCTCCGACAGCGTGTCCAGGTTCGAGCCCACCCCGGCCGCGACCACCAGCGCCAGCACTACGACGGAGAGTATCTTCACCGCGCCGCGCATCCGGCGCGACCACTCCGCGAACCGCCGGTGCACCACCATGCCGATCGCGACGGGCACGAGCACGATGGCGAAGACCTGCGCGAATTTCTCCGGCCGCAGTCCGACCGAGCCCTCGCTGTCAAGGAACAAGGCGTAGGACAGCGCCACCACCACCGGCATGGTGAACACGGCTAGCACCGAATTGATCGCGGTGAGCGTGATGTTCAGCGCCACATTGCCTCCGGCGATGTGACTGAACAGGTTCGCCGACGCTCCGCCCGGGGACGCGGCGAGCAGCAGCATGCCCGCGGCGAGGGCGCCTTCCAAGCCGAACAGGTAGATCAGGCCCAGGCACAGGGCAGGAAGCACGACCATCTGGCACACCAGCGCGATCACCGCGGCTTTCGGATACCGCAGTACGCGGGCGAAATCCTCGGTGGTCAGGGTCAATCCGAGCCCGAACATCACCAAGGCCAGCGCCAGCGGCAGCAGTACCGCGAAAACCGTTGCACCCATTCGGGTCTCCTCTCCGCCGAGCGACCGGACCGGCCGATCCCGGGCTCCGACGTTATCGAGTCGTGGCGGAGGTGGCCAGCCCCGGGTCAGGCGGTGACGGTCACACCGCGGGCCGCCGACTCTCGCGCTTTCGTCAGCAGGCGCAGGGTGGTGACGGCATCGCGCGGGTCGACCGGCACGGGTGCGCCGTCGAGCAGCGCCGCGGCCATCGCCGCGTAGAACGCGGGATACGCGCCGGGCAGGGTCGGCACAGGGGCGAATCCGGGCTCCGCGCCCAGCATGCCCCAGCGGTCGGAATCAACGGTGCCCCAAGCTGAATCGCCCGGACGGCGGCCGGACCGGAGCGCGTCTTCCTGCGGGTCCAGTCCGTAGGTGACGTACCCGGCTTCCGACCCGAGCACCCGGAAGCGCGGTCCGAGCTGCGGCGCGACGGCGCTCATCCACAGATGGGAGCGGACGCCGCCGGTGTGGGTGAGCGCGACGAACGCGTCGTCGTCGGTGGTGATCCCCGCGCGCCGCCGGTCCAGTTCGCAATAGACCGAGGCCACCGGGCCGAACAGGGTGACGGCTTGGTCGACCAGGTGGCTGCCGAGATCCAGCAGGATCCCCGCGCCTTCCTCGTCGGTGCCGATCTCCCGCCAGCCGCCCTTCGGCACCGGACGCCACCGTTCGAACCGCGACTCGAAACGCCGCACCTGCCCCAGCTTCCCGGTCTCGACGAGTTCGCGCACGGTCCGGAAGTCGCCGTCCCAGCGCCGGTTCTGGAACACCGACAACGCCAGGCCGGTCCGTTCCGAACGTGCGACGAGGTCTTCGGCGTCGTCCACCGCGACCGCGAACGGCTTGTCTACCACCACCGGCAGCCCGGCCGCGAGCGCCTGCCCGGCCAGCGGCGCGTGCGTGCGGTTCGGCGTCGCGATCACGACCAGATCGATGCCGTCCGGCGCGGCGAACAGTTCCTCGGCTCGCGGTACCACGCGCACGCCGGGGTGTTCGGCGCGCGCCTGGCCCGCGCGTTCTTCCGAGGAGGTGACCACGGCCGCGACCCGCATCCGAGGCTCGGCCGCGATCAGCGGAGCGTGGAAGACCGACCCGGCCAGGCCGTACCCGAGAACGGCGACCTCGACGATGCTCATGCCCCGACGCTACCGCCCGGCGACCGCGGCAGGCATCGCCACGTTCGCAGTGGTCCGCGCTGGAATAGTCAGGCCCCCGGCGGGACCGCGTACCGCGGGGCGCAGGAGGTCGGCCTGCCGACGCCGGGCGCGGACTCGTCACCCCGCCGGGACTGCACGCCGCCGGGCGTGGCAGGGCAGCTTGCTGGGTCTGTGTACCGCCGGCTGGGGAGGGGCAGCCGCTGGGACTGTGGACGGTGCATCGCCGAGTGCGGGAGGAGGAGACCGCCAGGGCCGCATGCTGCCGGGCGCGGAAGGGCATGTCGCCGGGGCTGCATACCGGTCAGCGCGATCGAAAGGGGTCACTTCGCCAGGGCCGCATCCCGGCGGGCGCGGGATAGCCTGCCCGTCGAGATCGCACGCCGCCGAGCGCGGAATAGCCGGCTCGCCGAGGCGGCATACTGGCGAGCTCGGTCGGAGGCGTCAGCTCGCCGAGGCGGCATATTGTCGCGCGCGGAAGGGGCGGCCCGGTAGTCGCAAGAGGCACCGCGGGCGGGGCCACATCCCGGCGCGCGCGGAGGTGCCGCGCGGGGGCCGCATCCGCCGGGCGCCGTCGGCACCGCCTGCTCAGCGTTGCGGTCCGGCGGAGTACTCCTGTTCCGGCCGTCCCGTGGTGCCGTAGCGCAGGCTCATGCGCACCGTGCCGCTCGCCACGAGCCCGGCCAGGTAGCGCTGGGCGGTGGCGCGCGAGACGCCGATGGCGCTCGCCACCTCGCCCGCAGACAGCGGCGCACCCGCATCGATGATCGCTTGCAGGACAGCCTCTTTGGTCGGGGAGGACACCGTCGCCGCCGGGCTCGCGGTGACCGCGGGACGCAGCGCGTGCAGCGCTGCGGACACCCGGGCGTTGTCGACCTGCGGCACCGCGAGAATGCGCCGGTAGCGGGCGTAGGCGGCCAGCCGGGCGGCCAGTTCGGTGTGCGGGAACGGCTTGACGAGGTAGGCCAGCGCACCCGCCGCGACGGCGGCTCGCACGGCGTCGCTCTCCGTCGACGCGGTGAGCATCATCGCGTCGCAGCGGATCTCGCGGAGGAAGTCGATGCCGGATCCATCCGGGAGGTAGACGTCCACCAACGCCAAGTCGATCGGCGCCGCCGCGACGAGTTCCCGCGCGGCCGCGAGGGTGTTGGCGGTACCCGCCACCGTGAAACCCGGGATGACCTGCACGATCCCGGCGTGCAGGTTCGCCACCCGGAAGTCGTCGTCGACGACCAGGACGGTCAAGGTCGGCGTGGCCACGACACCTCGCTTTCCATGAGCACCCCCGGGATGCGGGCGATGAACTCCGCGCCGGTGAGCGGCGGACGGCCGCCGCCGGGACTCGACAGGCGCACATCGCCGCCATGGGCGCGGGCGATCTGGCGGATCAAGGCCAAGCCCACCCCGCGCCCGCCGGGGACACCGCGATCGTCGCGGGTCGAGACACCTTCGGCGAACAGTGTGTCGACCAGGTCGGGGGCGACGCCGTCGCCGCTGTCGGCGACGGTGATGTGCAGTGTCGAATCTTCCTGCACCAGTTCGGCTTCCACCTGCCGCACCGGCCGGTCCCGGTCGCGGACCGCCTCCATGGCATTGTCCAGGAGGTTGCCGAGCACGGTGGTCACGTCCACCGGATCGGTGAGGTCGCCCTCGACCCAGGTGTTGGGCCCGAGCGCGAGTTCGACCCCGTTCTCCCTGGCGTGCGCGGCCTTGGCGGCCAGGAAGGCTTGCAGGTACGCGTCGTGGATGGCGTCGATGCCCGGCGTCGCGGGACCGAGCGGGCCCGCCCCGACCAGTTCGTCGACCGAGCGCGCCGCCTCCTCGACGCGCCCGCTGTGCAACAACCCGCTGACCAGGTGCATCTTGTTGGAGAACTCGTGGCGCTGCGCGCGCAGCACCGTGCTCATCGACTGCACCGCGTCCAGCTGCCGGGTCAGCGATTCCACGTCGGTGCGGTCGCGCACCGTGAGCACCGCGCCGAGATCGTGCCCGTCGCGACTCACCCGGCGCGCCGAGACGATGACGATGTTCGCGCCGACCGTCGCCGAGGCGGGCGGTTGGTCGGGTTCGCGCAATACCTCCAGCACCCGCGGCGTCAGGCCGATCTCGTCCACCGGGCGACCGATGTCGGGGGCGATGCCGAGCAACCGGCGCGCCTCGTCGTTGACGAATGTCGTGCGCCCCGAGGCGTCGACGGCGAGCACGCCGCCGCCGATGCCGTGCAGCACCGCCGCCTGGCCGCGCACCAGCTCGGCCAGTTCGTCCGGTTCCAGCCCGAGCGTCAGCCCGCGCCACCGGCGGGCGAGCAGGATCGATCCGGCGATGCCGACCGCGAGCGCCACCGCGACCAGCCCGCCCGCGGTGCGCAGATCGCCGAGCAGTTGCTCGTGCACCGCGTCGGTGGCGATGCCGACGCTGACCGCGCCGACCACACGATCGGCGCCGGGCGCGAGCACCGGCACTTTCGCGCGCACCGAGTCGCCGAGCGTGCCGCGTTCCTCGGTGATCGACTCGCGGCCCGCCAGCGCCTCGGACGGATCGGTGCTGACGTGTTCGGCGAGCCGTCCGGCGTCCGGGTGTGCGAGGCGGATGCCCGCGTCGTCGGTGATGACGACGAACAACGCGCCGTTGCGCTGCGTGGCGTCCACCGCGAGCCGTTCCAGGGGACCCGCGGCGAGGTCGCGGCGCACGCCGGGATCGTCGGCGACCGCGCCCGGCGCGTATCTGGCCACCTCGGCGCGCACCACCGGGTCGGCCGCGACGGTGCGCGCGACGGCCAGCGCCCGCTGGCCGTAGGCGTCGCGCAGCCGCTGATCGCTGAGGTAGCCGAACACCGCGAACGCCACACCGAGCGTCAGCGCGACGACCAGGATCTGCGACAGCAGAACCTGGGTCCGCAACCGCACGGCCCGCGCGCCCTCAGTGGCCATGGCCGCAGCATAGGCGTAGACCACCGCGCACGGTGCATGAGCAGAATGCGCAAAACCTGCGAATCCCGCGTTTGTGGCGGTTGTGCGCACAAGCTCCGGCATGTGACCGGCGCCACGTACGTTCGCCCTACCCGATCTCGCAGGAGTAGGAAGCAATGACGCAATCACTCATCGAGCTGCGGAGCGCGACCAAGCGCTTCCCCGGCACCGGCGGCGGCATCCACACCGCCGTGCGCAATCTGAACCTCACGGTGGCCCCCGGCGAATTCGTCGCCGTCGTCGGCCCGACCGGATGCGGCAAGTCGACCACGTTGTCGCTGGTGTCCGGTCTGGAACCGGCGTCGGCCGGGCGGACGCTGGTGCGCGGGAAAGATGTCGACGGCATCCCGGACGGCATCGGCTACATGTTCCAGCAGGACGCCGTGCTGCCGTGGAAGAGCGTGCTGGACAACGTCGCGCTCGGCCCGCGCCTGCGCGGCGCGTCGAAAGCCGAGGCGCGCGCGCAGGCGTCGGGCTGGGTGCGCAAGGTCGGTCTGGCCGGGTTCGAGAAGTACTACCCGCACCAGCTGTCCGGCGGCATGCGCAAGCGCGTGGCGCTGGCGCAGACGCTGGTCAACGAGCCGGAGATCCTGCTGATGGACGAGCCGTTCAGCGCGCTGGACGTGCAGACCCGCCAGCTCATGCAGGACGAACTGCTGCGGGTCTGGGCGGGCACCAACGCGGCGGTCATCTTCGTCACCCACGATCTGGAGGAGGCGATCGTGCTCGCCGACCGGGTGGTCGTCATGACCGCGAGCCCGGCCACCGTCTGCGGGGACTTCCCCGTCGGCTTGGCGCGGCCGCGCAGTGTCGAGGAAGTGCGGTTGACCGCCGAGTTCCGCGACATCTACCAGGAGATCTGGGAGACGCTGCGCGACCAGGTCGAGGCGGCGCGCGCGAAGGGAGTCTCCCGTGTCGCATGACGTGCTGGTGCCCGACGCCGCCGCGCCCGTGGTGGAGAACGAGACCGAAGAGCAGATCCTGGCCAGAGTGCGCACCACCGCGCGGCGCGCACGGATCCGCACCTGGGGCCTGCGCGCCGCTCTGGTGGCGCTGTGGCTGGGCGCGTGGGAACTCACCGCCACGGTCTGGATCGACCCGTTCTTCTACTCCAAGCCGTCGCTGATCTGGGCTCGGCTGATCGAATGGTTCACGGACGGCACGCAGTTCGGCTCCATCTGGCTGCAGATCTACACCACCGTGCAGGAGGCCGTGCTCGGCTTCGTGATCGGCACGGTGGCCGGCGTCGTGCTGGGCGTGCTGCTGGGTCGCAGCCGGTACTGGGCCGAGGTGCTCGCGCCGTTCATCAAGGCGCTCAACGCCGTGCCGCGCATCGTGCTGGCCTCGCTGTTCATCATCTGGTTCGGACTCGGGCTGAGCTCCAAGGTCGCGACCGTGGTGGTGCTGGTGTTCTTCGCGGTGTTCTTCAACGCGTTCACCGGCGCGCGCGAGGTGGACGGCAATGTGATCAACAACGCCCGCATCCTCGGTGCGAGTCGTGGGCAGGTGCTGGTGTCGATCGTGCTGCCGAGCGCGACCACCTGGATCCTGTCCAGCCTGCACACCGCCTTCGGCTTCGCGCTGATCGGCGCGGTCGTGGGCGAATACGCGGGAGCGAGTAAAGGTTTGGGGCTGTTGATCAGCAACGCGCAAGGCACGTTCGACTCGGCGGGCATCTACGCGGGCATGATCGTCATCACCGTGATCGCGCTGATCGCCGAATGGGGGATCGGCATGGCGGAGAACCGGTTGCTGAAGTGGCGGCCCTCGCAAGCGTCGTCGAATCACGGGATCTGATCATGAGGTATCGCAAGCACTTGGCGCTCGTCGCCGTCGCGATCGCGGCGCTGCTGACGGCCACCGGATGCCGGGATTCGCGCACCATTCCGATGGCCGACGGCAGGCCGCAGATCACCATCATGGTGGGCGGGCTGGAAAAGGTGATCTATCTGCCTGCCATGCTCACGCAGCAACTCGGATTCTTCGAGCGCAACGACATCGATGTGAAACTGCTGGGCGAGCAGTCCGGCGCCACCGCCGAGACCGCGTTGCTCACCGGCGACGTGCAGGGCGTGGTCGGGTTCTACGACCACACCATCGACCTGCAGGCCAAGGATCAGTGCATCCGCTCGGTGGTGCAGATGTCCGACGTGCCCGGTGAGGTGGAACTGGTGTCGAGGGCGGACCCGGACATCACCTCGGTCGCCGATCTGCGCGGCAGGAAACTGGGCGTGACCTCGCTCGGTTCCTCCACCGACTTCCTCACCCAGGCGCTCACCGGCCAGGTCGGCATGAGCACCGCCGACTACACCCGGGTGAAAGTCGGTGCGGGACAGACGTTCATCGCGGGCATGAACCACGACGGCATCGACGCGGGCATGACCACCGACCCCACCGTGGCCCAGATGGTGAACTCCGGCGATGCGCGGATTCTGGTCGACCTGCGCACCGAGGCGGGCACCCGGGCCGCGCTCGGCGGGCTGTATCCGGCGACGTCGCTGTACATGAGTTGCGCGACGATCGACGCCCACCCGGAGATCGTGCGCAAACTCGCCGCCGCGTTCGTGCAGACGCTGCAGTGGATCCAGACGCACACGCCCGAGGAGATCGCCGCGAAGATGCCGCCGCAGTACGCGAGCGCGGGCAAGGACCTCTACGTCCAGTCGATCCGCGACTCCATCGGCATGTTCAACGGCGACGGCCTGATGAAACCCGAAGGCGCGCAGAACGTGCTGGACATTCTCGGCAAGTACTCGAGGAACGTGCGTCCCGTGCGCGATCGCATCGATCTGTCGAAGACCTACACCACGCAGTTCGTCGAGGAGGCGTTGCGCGCGCCGCGCCAGTAGCAGTGCCCGGTACCCGTTACGCGCCGCCCGGAAGCCACGACGCTTCCGGGCGGCGCGGCGTCTCCCGGTCAGTGTTCGAAGACGCTCACGTCCCCGGGTTCCGTTTCCAGCGCCTGCCGGTCGAAGGTCAGCACGGCGAGGAAGAACAGCCCGCCCACGAGCAGCAAACCGGCCACGATCACGACGGGAACCGTCGCGTCCGCGGGCGTGACCAGCACGAACAGTGCGACGGCCGACCACACCAGCGCTGCGACGGCGATCGGCAACTCGAAGCGCCCGAGATCGAACGCGCCTTTCCTGCGGTCCAACCGCCTGCGCACCGCCAGGTAGAGAACGATCGTCGCGCCGTAGATGAGGGCGGGCAGGATGGTCGAGGCCGTGATCAGTTCCAGCAGAGCGTCACCTGGTAGCGCGACCATCAGGACGACGCCGAGCAGCAAGATCAGGATCGTCGCCGGGACCGGAGTGCGCGTGCGCGGGTCGACCCGCCGCATCAGCTTGTGGGCGGGGAAGCGCGCGTCGCGCGACATCGCGAAAACCAGCCGCGAGCAGGCGGCCAGCACCACCATCCCCGCGCCGAAGAACGCGAACGTGATCGCCGCGAGAAGGACCCTTTCCATCACCGGGCCGAGTTGGTCGCGCATGATCGCCGCGACCGGCGAGCCGCTGGCGCTGACCCCGGGGATGTCATCGATCGCCACGGTGAGCGCGATCAGGAACAGCAACCCCAGCACGCCGGCCGCCACGACCGATCCCACGATCGCGCGGGGGACGCTGCGATGCGGGTCCTTCGCCTCCTCGGCCAGGTTGGCCGCCGCGTCGAAGCCGACCAGCGTGCCGAGGCCCATGATCATCGCCAGCATCAACCCACCGCCGACGGCGAAATAGCCGGAGGCGTTCTCGGTGATACCGCGCGAGGTGAGATTGCCGGTCGCCCCACGGCCGGTGATCACCACGGCGACGACGAGCGCGATCGCCAGCACAACGACGAGCGCCAGTTCCAGCGCCACCGCGGCGGTGTTGATCATGCTGACGATGCGCGTCGAGGCGATGGCCAGCACGGCTTGGACGAACAGCACCACGAGCGTGATGACCCGGGCGGTCTCCTCGTCCCGCTCGAGGCCCGCGAGCGGCATGAACGCCTGGCTCGCGAGCGCGTTGTCGACCGCCACCACCGCGATCGCCAGATAGCAGAAAGTCACCCAGCCGAACCACCAACCGATCTTGGGGTTCGCCAGTCGTGAGGCCCACTGGTAGGCGGAGCCGCTGAGCGGGATGCGCGCCGCGAACTGCGCCACCACCAGCGCCACCAGGGCCTGGCCCACCGCCGCGAGGATCCACAGCCAGATACCGACCGGACCCGCGTTGCGCAGCACGTCGTCGTAGGTCGCGAAGATGCCGACCGCCACCGAGATGAACGCGAACGAGATCGCGAACACCTGGAAGGAGCCGAGCGTTCGTTTCAGCTCCTGCCGGTAGCCGCCGATTTCGACGGAATCCTCGTCGGCCTGGTCTGCCGAAGCTCGCGCCACCGCCGCCACCTCACCTTCGATTCGGAGGGGTGCGCCGACCCCGGGGTCGATCGGGAAGGTCATCAGGATGAGATTGTGGCGACCGGTCTGCACACCGATCATTCCTTGTCACCTGCGCGATGTCACTGCTTCTTCGCGTACCTAAGTTCCGGAGCCGCCGTCGATCTTCTCAACTCTGGAGACACCGCACCATAGACCGACATGAGAGGTGCTCCCACAAGCCGATGCACGCCGCCGCAGCCGAGGTGCGCGTGCACTATCTGATCGGGTTCCTCGGGCTGGTGTGCTTTTTGCTGCTGGCATGGTTGCCCAGTACCGACCGCCGCGCCGCCGCCGCCCGGCTGCCGCGCATAGGCATATTGCTGATCCTGCAGGTGGCGTTCGGTTTCCTGCTGCTGAAGACCGGGATCGGGCGCACCGTGATCGGGGGGATCAGCGACACCTTCGAACACATCCTCGGCTACGCCGCCCAGGGCACGGCGTTCGTGTTCGGCGACCTGCCCCGAGTCGGCAGCAGCGGGCCCGCCTTCCTCTTCGCGGTGCTGATGCCGATCGTGCTCGTCTCCGCCTTGATCGGCATCTTGCAGCACCTGCGGGTGTTGCCCTGGATCATCAAATATCTCGGCCTGCTGCTGGCGTGGGTGAGCGGCTTCGGCAAGATCGAATCGTTCAACGCGGTCGCCTCCGCCATCCTCGGCCAGTCCGAGGTGTTCATCTCGCTGCGCGCCATGCTCGACGACATCCCGGCACAGCGGATGTACACCTTGGCGGCCTCGGCGATGTCGACGGTCTCGGCGGGCATCCTCGGCGCCTACATGCAGCTCATCGACCCGAAGTACGTGATCGCGGCCATCATGCTGAACATGCTGGGCGCCTTCGTGGTGTGCTCGCTGATCAACCCGTACGCGGTCACCGCCGCCGACGACGCCCGGCTGCTCGGCGAGGAGATCGCCGACAGCCGCAAGCCGCAATCGTTCTTCGAGATGCTCACCGAGTACATCCTGGTCGGCTTCAAAGTCGCCTTCACCGTCGCGGCCATGCTGATCGGATTCATCGCCCTGCTGGCCATGGTCAACGGAATCTTCGCCGCGCTGTTCCACGGCACCACGTTCCAGGATGTGATGGGGCACATCTTCGCCCCCGCCGCCTGGCTCACCGGCATCCCGTGGGACGAGGCGGCGGCCGCGGGCCGATTCATGGGCACCAAGCTGGTGTCCAACGAAGTGGTCGCCATGCAGGAGCTGAACCGGCAACACGGCGGACTGTCCGACCGCACCGTCGCGATCGTGTCCACCTATCTGGTGTCGTTCGCGAACTTCTCCACCATCGCCATCGTCACCGGCGCGGTCCGCAGCCTCAGCGAGAAGCAAGGAACAGTGATCGCGCGCAACGGCCTTCGCCTGCTCTACGGCGCCACCTTGGTCAGCTTCCTGTCCGCCACCATCGTCGGTCTCCTGAGCTAGGACGACCCGCTCGTCAAGACCCAGGGCGGGACCCGGTACTTCCCGCTGAATCGCTTCCGGCGCGGTCGCCGACATGGCTGCCCGTACTTCCGCCCGCCCGGCTCGCCGCACCCGGGCCGCAGCGGCTGCCGGTGCTCGCGTCGGAATCGGTTTTCGTGCCGTCCCCGGTCCGGTTCGCTGCGTCAGCGTGGGGGCCGCGTGCTGTGCTCCCGGTGGGCCGGTTCGATGTTCCTGCGCGGGAGTCGCTTGCTGTGCTGCCGCTGGTTCGGCTCGATGCCCGTGCGGCGGAGTCGTTTCCCGTGCTCGGCCCGGATCGGCGCGATGCGCTCACGGCGGGGTGGCTCCAGGCCCCCGCCCCGGCAGTGCTCGATGCGCTCACGGGTTCACCAACCCCGATCCGACCGGACGAGTTCGTCGTGGAATCGATCGATGCCCCCGTGCCGCTCATCGTTCCGTAGTCGAACCTGTTGGGTGCACCTGGTGGACGAAGACTCCCGGCCGTCGGTACGGCGAGCTCGGAGGGGAGTGCAACGGCATCGCCGGTTCTCGGTCGCGATCCCCCGGATCCCGATGTGTCCACCCGCTGGACCGGCATCCGCGGTGGATGCGAGAGGGATGATTCGACGATGGTCGTGCCCGGCATCGAATGCGGCGGTCCGAGCGTCGCGTCCGCTCGTGGAGAGGCTGCGACATCCGCCGCAAAGAGTGTCGAATTCCGATCTCCGCCAGGATGATCGGTGGTGCTCCAGCGCGCGGCATGCGGCTGGGGCGAGCCGGGGCGGTCCGCATGCTCACTTCCTTCTTCCGCGCGGTTGGGAAGGAGCGGTCCGAGCGGGGCCACAGTTCCCACACCCGGCGCCTGCGCCTGCGTCGCGGGCTGTTCGCCGAGGTCCCCGTACCTCGCCGACACGCCCACCGCCGCCAGAACGGCAGCGGCTCCGGCCAGCGCCGCGATGCGCTTTGCCGGATGTCCGGTCCGTGGTGGCGGCATCACGAACTCGGCCCCGCCGAGGCCGCGCGCGGCCAGGGCCGCGGCGCCGATGGCGACGCAGTGTGCTGGATGGGGCGCGGTGACGACCGGGCGGCGGAGTTCGTCCGTGAGCACCTGGGCGACCTCCGCCGGCCGGGACGCCCCGCCTACCAGCAGGATTCGGTCGATATCCGCAGCGGTCAGTCCCGCGGCCCGGATGCACTCGTGCAGCAGCGGTACCGATGACCGGACGAATCCGGCCCGTAACCCGGCCACCTCCGCGTCCGGAAGCGCCCCGGGCAGGCCGGGTGAGGTGGTGTCGGCGGTCAGATCGTGGGTGTAGTGGGCCAGCAGCGCGCTGAATGCCCGTCCGCCGAACGCCGACGAGCGCACCGGACGGCCGACGATCCGGGCGCCGCCATCGGATCCGGTCCGGAGCACGGTGACGTCGAGACCGCCGCCACCCAGGTCGTAGACCAGGATAGAAGCGGATTTCGCCGACTCGCAGTGCATTTCGAGCCAAGCCGCAGCGGCGACCGGTTCCGGTGTCAACGCGATTCGCGCCAACCCGGCGGCATCGAGCAGCTCCCGCAGCCCGGATGATTCCTGAACGGAATATATTGCAGGACAGGCCAATACGATATCGGCGTCCGAATCCATCGCATCGGTCAAATAACTCGTCATCGTCGCGATGACTTCGGCGTCGGGCAGGATGGGCGGCCCGGCTATCGGCTGCGCACTGCTTTCAGCAGCGGAATCATGGATGCTGGCCGTGAACGGCAAATTATCGTCGGTGCCGGGTGGCGCGGACCGGGTGCGGCAAATTCGTATCCTCTGCTCGACTCCTCCGGATACAACGGCCGCCACCGAGTTCACCGTGCCGACGCTCAAACCAACACCACATGACATAACCCATTCCCATCGTGTTCAGGTCGTGCCGTCCCTCATCCGGCACGACCTTTACCGACCCGACAAGATAGTTTAGCCTGACCTAACTTATTTATTCGCATCACGTTGTTCGGAGGAATCCGTGACCGGTATCCCGCTCGCCGACGCTCCCGGCCCCATGGCCGTCGCGCCCGTTATCGTGGTGCTGCCGGGTCCGCGTGCCGATACCGTGCGGTGGGGCGAGCACCATACCGGCGGATGGTCGGTCCGCGGTAGCAGGCGGTGGCCGGTGGCGGAACCCGAAAAGCCCCTGCGCGTGCACGATTCGTGGTGGACCGTCGCCGCCGCCGGCGTGCTGGCGGCGGCGGCACTGGCGGTGGCCGTCTGGATCTCCGGCCACCTGGCCGTCCATCCGGTCCTGCACACCGCCGGGCTGTTCGTGCACCTGTCCGCGCTGGTAATCGGCTTCGGCGGTGTGCTGATGGCGGACTATCTGGCGCTGCGCTGGCTTGTGGGACGTAGTACCTTCGCGGAAGCGCTGGACGGCGCCGACCGGCTGCACGCGCCGATCTGGGCCGGGCTGGTGGGGCTGATCGTCAGCGGCTGCGTCCTGGAACCAAATCTCGCATCGACGCTGACCCGAACCAAACTGGTCTTGGTTCTCGTCCTCACAGTCAACGGAATCCAAGCCATGATGCTGAGTAAGCGACTCGGTCGCCGCCCTTCTGCCCAGCTGTCCACGGGGGTGCTGGTCTGGGCGGCCGCTACCGGCGTGATCTCCCAGATCTGCTGGTGGGGAGCTGTCTTCATCGGCTTCTGGAACGCCGAGCATTGACGGTGGGGCGCGCCGGCTGGACCGCCCGAGCGTGTCCGGTTCTGTGGGTTACGTGTCCTTGCGGACCCGTCGCGCCGGCTCGAGACTGGGTGCATGCGGGCAAGCGGTGACGTCGTGGTGGCGGTGGCGGACGGAGTGCTGATGCTCGACGTCGCCGGACCCGTGCAGGTGCTGCACTGGGCCGGGCGCCGCATTCGATTCGCCTCGCCGGACGGCGCCCCGGTCCGCACCGATGTGGGCGTCCCCCTGGGTGTCGACGGGACGCTGAGCGAGCTGAGCGCAACGGTGGATACGCTCTTGGTTCCCGGCTACCCCCCGGAAGATCGCGTGCCCGGCGAGCTCGTGGACGCGGTGCGGGTGGCCGGTGGCGCGGCGCGGCGGGTGGCCTCGGTGTGCACCGGCGCGTTCGTGCTGGCCGAGGCCGGTTTGCTGGACGGGCGGCGCGCCACCACGCATTGGCTGGCGTGTTCCGTTCTGGCTCAACGCTTTCCGAGCATCCGCGTCGAAGCCGACGCCATCTATCTGCGCGACGGCCCGATCATCACCTCCGCTGGAGTCACCGCGGGTATCGACATGGCCTTGGCGCTGGTGGAAGAGGAGCACGGCGCGGATCTCGCGCGCTCACTGGCCAAACACCTCGTCGTGTTCTTGCACCGGCCCGGCGGCCAGTCGCAGTTCAGCCTGCGCACGAGCATTCCGGCGCCGCGCACCGCCGGTCTGCGGCACGCCGTGGACGCGGTGATCGCCGACCTGTGCGCCGATCACAGCCTGGCGGCCATGGCCGCCCGTGCCGCGCTGAGTGAACGCCACTTCAGTCGCGTGTTCCGGCAGGAGATCGGGATGACGCCGGGACGTTACGTCAAACAGGCGCGACTGGAAGCTGCGCAAGCGCTGCTCGAATCCGGCGACGAACCGATGTCGGCGATCGCCCGCCGCAGCGGCTTCGGCTCCGAGGAGACGATGCGGCGGACCTTTCTCGAACTGCTCGGCGTCTCGCCGAGCGACTACCGCAGGCGCTTCCGCGCGCCCGCGCGCTGATCACACCTCGCACACTCACCAGGAGTTCGACCATGTCGCTGTCTCGTCGTGCCGCGCTGAGCGCGGGGATCGCCGCGAGCGTATTCGCTGTCGCATCGAAAACTGCCGGGGCGCAGCAATTTTCACTACAGCACCCGCAGACCTTGTTGACCGGCAAAGCAGACGAACTCATCGCCGCCGAACTCTCGCCCATGCTGCGCAACCACAGCGTGCGGGGCTTCCTCTTCGGACGTGCGGTCGCCGAGCGGCAAGGTCTGCGGCCCGGCTCCGACTACGACGAGGAGACGATGTACCTCATCTGCGCGCTGCACGACCTCGGTCTGGCCGACGGCGCGACCGGTGACCAGAAGTTCGAGATCGACGGCGCCGATCGTGCCGCGCGATTCCTCGAGGACAACGGCGTCACCGACGCCAGGGTGGACGCGATCTGGGACGCCATCGCCGCGCACACCGCGGGATACACCGACTCGCCGGTCTGGCGCCGCCGCAGGCCGCCGGAGACGTGGATCGCCGTGGACGGCATCGGCGTCGACGTGGGCGGCGCGCCGACCGACCTGCTGCCCGGCTTCGCCGCCCTGGTGCACACCGCCTATCCGCGGCTGGGCGGCAGCCGCGCGCTCGGTGCGGCGATCGAAGCCCAAGCGGCGGCGAACCCGCGGAAGGCGCCGCCCGCGAGCTTGGCCGGCGCCATCCTGCAGCAGCGTCACCCCGAATACCCGACGCTCACCTGGGACGCGATCGTGGCGATGAGCGGGTGGGGTGATTGACGGTCAGGCGTTGGCCTCCTCGGTCGCCCGCAGTTCGGCCTTCCATTGCCGGAAGCCTTCCTCGGTGCGGCCGCGACGCCAGTACCCGGAGATCGATGCGGCCCACTCGGCGGAGACACCGCGATCCTTACGGATGTAGCGGCGCAGATCCTTCATGACCGCGTCGGCTTCCCCGTGAATGAAGACCTGCACCTGCCCCGGCGACCACGGCGCGGAGCGGACGGTCTCGGCGAGCACCTCGCCCGGGGACCGGACGCCCCGGTGCAGCCAGGTCAGCTCGATGCCGTCGGGTTTCCGCACCGGCAGTTCGTCGTCCGGACCGGTGACCTCCACGAACGCCAGCCCGGTCGCGTCGGCGGGCAGCGCCTCGAGCGCGGCGGCGATGGCGGGTAGCGCCGCCTCGTCACCGGCCAGCAGATGCCAATCGGCATCCGCGCGCGGCGAGTAGGCGCCGCCGGGACCGTACACGTCGATGGTCGCGCCGGGCTCGACCGCGGCCGCCCACGGTCCCGCGATGCCCTCCGCTCCGTGGTAGACGAAGTCCACCGCGATCTCTCCGGCGACTGGGTCGACCGAACGGACGGTGTAGGTCCGCAGCACCTCGTTCCCGTCCTGCGCGAAGATGAACTTCACATACGAGTCGGTGAACTCGCTGGGCCGGAACGCGGTGAAGCCGGGACCACCGAGGTGCACGCGGATCAGGTGCGGGGTGAGCCATTCGGTGCGCTGCACCGTGAGGGTGGTGCGGGGACGTGCCAAGGGAACCTCCGATAAATGTTATTAGGATTGCCTTACTTACCCTACCCGTGTTCGGCTCAGCCTGCGGTCAACCGCTGACGGCGCGCCGGGCGGCCGAGAGGATGATGTCCATGACGCAGTCCGTGCCGACACCGACCCACGCCGTGCAACAGCGCTACCGCGACCCTCGACCGGTCGAGCCCGCGCAGTGGAACCAGGTCCTGCAGGTGCTGCACGAGCATCGCTCGGTGCGCCGCTACCTGTCCGACCCGGTGCCCGACGCCACCCTGCGCCTGCTGATCTCGGCGGCGCAGTCCGCGCCCACCTCGTCGAACCTGCAGGTCTGGAGCGTCATCGCGGTGCGCGACCCGCAGCGCAAAGCCCGCTTGGCCGCGCTCGCGGGCGACCAGGCCCACATCGTGCAGGCGCCGGTGCTGCTGGTCTGGACGGCCGACTTCGCGCGTCTGCGCCAGCTCGCCGACGACCGGAGCGCGCCGCTGGAAGGCGCGGACTATCTCGAATCCAGCTACGTCGGCTTCATCGACGCCGCGCTCGCGGCGCAGAACGCGGTCGTGGCGGCGGAATCGCTCGGGCTCGGCACCGTCTACATCGGCGCGTTGCGCAACAAGCCGGAAGAAGTCGCCGCCGAACTCGGCCTGCCGCCGCAGGTCTTCGCCGTATTCGGCTTGGTGGTCGGCCACCCCGACCCCGCCGAGGACGCGCGAGTGAAGCCGCGCCTGCCGCAGGACGCCGTCCTGCACCGGGAGACCTACGATCTGGACGCGCAGCGGGCGCATGTGGCCGCGTACGAGACCCGCATCGCCGAATTCTATGCCGAGCAACAGCTTTCGCATTCCTGGACCGAACGTGTCCTGGCCCGGCTGACCTCGGCGGCAGCGCTCGACGGTCGGCATCGGCTGCGCGAATCGCTGACCAACCACGGCTTCCGGTTGCACTGATCCGCCGCCTCAGGCCGCGACCTTCTCGGTGAGCAGTTCGAACGATCGGGCACGGTCGTCGATGTCGTAGACCAGCGTGTTGATCATCAGCTCGTCGGCACGGGTGCGCTCGAGCAGGTCCGCGAGCTGCCCGCGCACCGTCTCCGGCGAGCCGAGCAACTGCCCGGCGCGGCGCTGCCGGATGAACGCGCGCTCCTGCTCCGACGGACGGAACGCGGCCGCCTCCTCCGGGGTGGCCAGCGCCTGCGGCGTGCCGCGCACCAGGTTCAGGAAGGCCAGGTCGCGCGGACCGGCGAGGACCTCGGCGCGCTCGTCGGTGTCCGCGCAGATCGCCGCGACCGCCACCATCGCGTGCGGACGCTCCAGGCGCGGCGAAGGCCGGAAGTGCTCGCGGTAGAGCGCGAGCGCGGGCTCGGTGTTGTCGGGACTGATGTGGTGGGCGAACGCGAACGGAAGCCCGAGCACCGCGGCCACCTGGGCGCTGTAGCCGCTGGACCCCAGCAGCCAGATGTCCGGCTCCTCGCCGCGGCCCGGCGTCGCGGCGATGCCGCCGGGATCGCTGCCCCGGAAGTAGCCCAGCAGAGCGGCGAGTTCCTGGGGGAACGATTCCGCCGACAGTCCGTCCGCGGTCCGCCGCAGCGCGCGGGCGGTCGCTTGGTCGGTGCCCGGCGCGCGCCCGATGCCCAGGTCGATCCGTCCGGGATGCAGCGCGTGCAGGGTGCCGAACTGCTCGGCGACCACCAGCGGCGCGTGATTGGGCAGCATCACCCCGCCGGAGCCGACCCGGATGGTCGAGGTGGCGGCCGCCAGATGCGCCAGCAGCACGCTCGGCGCCGAGCTGGCGATGCCGGGCATGTTGTGGTGTTCGGCCACCCAGAACCGGTGATAGCCCAAAGCCTCGGTGCGCCTGGCCAATTCGGTGGTCGCCTCCAGCCCCTCGCCGACGGTGCGGCCGGACTGCACCGGCGCCAGATCCAGGACGGACAGCGGGACGTCGATCATGGGTCTCCTCCACAGTGGCGATCTCCACTGCCAACGCCACGCGTGCCCGCGGTATTTCGCGACCGGCTCAGCCGCGCGCGATCGCCCGGAACACCTCGATGGTGTCCTGCTCGTCCTGGGTGGTGCCGTGGTCACTGAGTTTGACGATGACGGTGCCGCTGGGCGGGTCGACGTAGACGTACTGGCCGTAGACGCCGACGGCGGTGAGGTCCGCGCCGTCGCCACCGGTCGGATGCCACCATTGCGCCCCGTAGGGCCACTCGCCCACCCGGTGCGGGGCCGGGGTGCGGATGCGATCGATCCAGGTCGGTGGCACGATCTGCGCCTCGCCCACGCGTCCGCCGTCCAGCACCAGCTCGCCGATCTTGGCGAAGTCGCGGGCGGTCGCGTTCAGGCAGCAGAAACCCTTCTCCTGGCCACCGGCGCGATCCAGATTCCACAGCGCCTCGTCCTCGGCGCCGATCGGCGCCCAGAGGTCACGCTCCAGCAGTCGGGCCAGCGGCAGGCCCTCGACCCGCGCCAGGGCCATCCCCAGCAATTGGGTGTCCACGCTGCGGTACTCGCCCGCGCTGCCCGGCGGGAACCGCAGGCCGCGGTGCGCCCGGACGAATCCGTCGAGGTCCTCGGTGAGGTACATGCGGGCCGTGCCGGTCAGCGGCAGGTACTTGTTGTAGTTCTCCGCGACGTCGACGCCGGAGGCCATGTCGAGCAGGTCGCGGATGGTGACGGTGTCGTACGCGCCGCCGGTGGCCAGCTCGGGCAGGATCCGCACCAGGCGGTCGTCCTCGGCGAGTTTCCCCGCGGCGACGGCTCGGCCGGTCAGCAGCGACACGATGGACTTCACCACCGACCAGGAGGACTGCCGGGTGGTCGCGGTGAAGCCGTCGCGATACCACTCGTGGGTCAGGGCGCCGCCGCGCAGGACGAGGAACGAATTGGTGTGCGTGGTGTCGAGGAACTCGGCGATCGACACGGCCGAGCCCTTCCACGGCACCTGGCCGGGCAGCGGCCGCGGCGTCCTCGGCAGGGGGCGCGGGACCGGGGAGGCGGCCACCGTCCGGCTCTCGAACAGCGTGCCCTGCGCCGACGGCGGATCGGTCAGCAGCCGCAGCAGCGTCGGCGGCCCGGGGATGTGCAAGACCGCCGTCGTCGCGAACGCCGCGCCGACCAGGACGGCGACGACCGCGAGCAGGACCACGAGAGCGCGCAGCGCGGCACGTGCGGGTCGTCTGCGGCGGGGGGAGAGTTCGGTCATGACGCAAGCCGATCGGTAGGGGTTCCGATGATGGCATGCCCGGCGCCGGACCGGTAGCCGCGATCGGCCCGGAGACGACGCGCGTGCGGGCGGGGCGGTAGCGTGACGCCCTGAGCCGGGCGGCCGTGCGACGATCCGACATCGTGTGCACGGCGCACCGGCGGGCGACCGGCGCCGCTGCCCAGCGAGGGAAGGACCGCAGTATGACAGCCTCTGATCGGCACCTGCAGGACGCGGAACCGTCGGCTCCGGCGGACGGCGGGGACTCGGAGGGATACGCCCGGGGCCTCAGCCCGCGCACCATCCAGATGATCGCCATCGGCGGAGCGATCGGCACGGGCCTGTTCTACGGTGCGGGCGGCGCGATCGAGCAGGCGGGCCCCGGTCTCATCCTCGCCTACCTGGCGGCGGGCCTGGCCATCTTCGTGATCATGCGCGCGCTCGGCGAACTGCTGACCTACCGGCCGATCTCCGGCAGCTTCGCCGAGTACGCGCACGAGTTCCTCGGTCGCTTCGCCGGATTCGCGACCGGCTGGTCGTATTGGGCGGTATGGGTGGCCACCTGCATGGCCGAGATCACCGTGGCGGGCAAGTACGTGGAGTACTGGTTCGACATCGCGCCGTGGGTCACCGCGCTGGTGGTGCTCGCGGTGATGTTCGGCGCCAACCTGATCTCGGTGCGGCTGTTCGGCGAGGGCGAGTTCTGGTTCTCCACCATCAAGGTGACCGCGATCGTCGGCATGATCCTGCTCGGCATCGGCGTGCTGCTGTTCGGATTCGGTCACGCGCCCGATCCCACCGTCACCAATCTGTGGGCCGACGGCGGCGTGTTCCCCAACGGCATCGGCCAGTCGCTGCTGGTGCTGCAGATCGTGCTGTTCGCCTACGTCGGCGTCGAATTGGTCGGCGTCACGGCCGGGGAGGCGCGCGAACCCCGCACGACCCTGCGCAAGGCGATCAACACGTTGCCGTTCCGGATCGGCCTGTTCTACGTCGGCGCGCTCGTGGTGATCATGGCGGTGTCCAGCTGGCGCAACTTCCACGCGGGCAAGAGCCCGTTCGTGGAGGTCTTCGAGCAGATCGGCATCCCCGGCGCGGCGGGCATCGTCAACTTCGTGCTGCTCACCGCGGCACTGTCGTCGTGCAACTCGGGGATCTACTCGACCGGCCGGATGCTGCGCACGCTGTCGCTGCGCGGTGAGGCGCCCGCCCGGCTGAACAAGCTGAGCGCGAACGCGGTGCCCTACACCGGGATCACCGCGTCGGCGGCGGCGATGGTGATCGGCGTGGTGGTCAACATCATCTCGCCGGACAAGGCCTTCGCCTACATCACCTCGGTGTCGACCATCGGCATCATCTTCGTCTGGGGCGTCATCCTCGTCTGCCACCTGATCTACCGGGCCAAGGTCGCCCGCGGTGAGCTCCCCGCGAGCGACTACCGGCTGCCCGCCGCTCCCTACACCACCGTGCTGGCGCTCGCGTTCCTGGGATTGGTGGTCGTGCTGCTGCTGTTCACCGACAGCGGGCGCACCGCGATCGTCGTCGGCGTGGTGTGGGCGGCGCTGGTGTCGGCCGGGTACTTCGCGCTGCGCAAACTCGGCGCGGCGTCCGGCACCGTGCACACCAGCTGACGAGCGCTTTCCGCTAAGCGGCGAGGACGAGCGCGGCGGCGCCGGCGACCTCGACCGCGCCGTAGAACCAGGTGGGATAGAAAGCCGCTCGCTCGTCGAGCACGGCCGACACCACCCGTCCGAACGCCATACCCGCCAGGGCCGCGCCGACCGCGACCATGATTCCGCCGCGCAGAGATCCGAGGTCCAGCGCGGCCACCGTGAGCACGGCCGCCATCGCCAGCCCGAATCCGCCGTAGACGGCGCGCACTTCGTATCGGGCGCTCGCTTCGGTGAGCCGGATGCCGAACGGCCGGATCAGGGCTGTGGGTGCGGCGAGGGCGTACACACCCATAGCCAGGAAGAAAACGCCGACGATCCCGCATACGGCCTCTGCCATTGCGACCTCCATATTCCGGTTCGGTTGGGAAGCCCAGCTTGTGGCACGTCCGGTACCGGACGCTTCCGAAAACCCGCTGCATCGCGTCGTCGTCCGGACCGCCTCGGGCGTCAGCGAGCCGCGCCGGGCGCCGCGTGTTCGAGCGTCGCTGTGCCCGCCGGGACAGCCTCGCACCGGCGGCTGAACACTCACCGGAAGCCCACCGGTGTGGCTGGTTCGTGCGCCGCCGCGAACTCCGCCTGGCAGGAGGGTCAGTCGGTGGCCGCCCGCCGCGGCATCATGGCCGCGGCGACGACCATGGCCACGGCCATCGCGGCGATGGCGACGAAGACCAGATGCACCGCCGAGGCCAGGGTGGTGGGCAACGGGTGATCGGTGTGCCCGACCCGTGCGTTGACGATCGCGCCGAACACCGCGACGCCCACCGCGCTGCCGATCGAGCGCGCGAACATATTGGCCGAGGTGACCACACCCCGCTCGGACCATTCGGCGCTGGTCTGCGCGGCGATCAGGGTCGGTGTGGCGACCAGGCCCATGCCGGTGCCGATCACGAAGCAGGACGCGGCGATCTGCCACAGCGCCGAGTGCTGCGTGATCAGCAGGGTGCTCGCGGCGCCGGCCGTCGCCAGACCGCTACCGAGCAGAGCCGTCGCGCGAAAACCGAACCGCAGATACACCTTTCCGGCTTGGGAGGCGGCCAGCGGCCAGCCCAGCGTCAGCGCGCCGACCGTCAGGCCCGCGACGAGCGCGCCGGTGCCGAGTACACCCTGGGTAAAGGTCGGCACGTAGGAGGTCGCTCCCAGCACGACCGCGCCGATCAGGACCGACACCAGGCTGCTGGCGATCACCACGCGCCGGCCGAACACCCACAGCGGCAGGATCGGATTCCGTACCCGGCGTTCCACCAGGCCGAACAGCACGAGCAGGACGACGCCGCCCGCGAAGATGCCGATGCTCACCGGCGAGGACCAGGCCCACGCCTGGCCGCCTTCGAGCAGCCCGAGGATCAACGCGCCCGCGCCGACCGTCAGCAGGGCCGCGCCCAGGTAGTCGACGCGCTGCCTGCGCCGGGGCGCGCTCTCGGTGAAATGGCGCACCAGCATCCAGCCGGCCAGCGCGGCGAGCGGAAGATTGATCAGGAAGATCCAGCGCCAGCTGACGTACTCGGCGAACAGGCCGCCCAGCAGCGGGCCCGCCACACTCGACATGGCCCACACGCTGGCCAGATAGCCCTGGACCCTGGCACGCTCCGACAGCGTGTACAAGTCGCCCGCGATCGTCATCGTCATCGGCTGGATCGCTCCCGCGCCGATGCCCTGCACGGCGCGGAAGATGATCAAGCCGAGCATGTTGGTCGCCACGCCGCACAGCAGCGAACCCAGCGCGAACATCGCGATTCCGAACAGGATCACGGGTTTGCGCCCCACGGTGTCGGCGAGCTTGCCGTAGATCGGCACCGTCACCGCCTGCGCCAGCAGATAGATGGAGAACAGCCAGGGGAACTGCGCGAAGCCGCCGAGACTGCCGGTGATGGTGAGCACCGCCGTGGCGATGACCGTCGAATCGAGCGCGACCAGCGCGGTGGCCAGCATCAACGAGCCGAGGATGGCGCCGCGCTCGGAGCGGAATCCAACGGACGCCGGCACAGTCTCGGTCGCCACCGCGGCCCCTCTCGTTCGCCTGTCTAACCACCTCGAACGACCGTATCCGCCGCGCAGCTATTCCCGCATGGAATTTTTTTCGTCCACCGAATCGGGAAAGGGCTGCGCACCGGTGCTCCGGTGCGCAGCCCATGCTCCGGGTCAGTGGGACAGCTCCGCCCCCGTGGGTGGCGGTTCGGCATCGAGGACGGCGAGTTCCTGGTCGGTGAGCAGTCGCGACCGGATCAGGAACCGCACTCCTTCGGGCGCTTCCAGAGAGAATCCGCTGCCCCGGCCCGGCACCACGTCGACGGTGAGGTGGGTGTGGCGCCAGTACTCGTATTGGTCGGCGCTCATCCAGAACGGCGTGTCCGCCGCGGGATGCCCCAGCAGCACGTCCGAGGCGCCCACCCGGAATTCGCCGCGCGGATAACACATCGGCGAGCTGCCGTCGCAGCAGCCACCGGACTGATGGAACATGACCGGACCGTGCTGTTCGATCAGCCTGCGCAGCAGTTCTTCCGCGGGCCCGGTGAACTCGACGCGCTGGACCGGATCCGGCATCAGAAGAATCCGAGCTTGTCCGGCGAGTAGCTGACGAGCAGGTTCTTCGTCTGCTGGTAGTGGTCGAGCATCATGCGGTGGTTCTCGCGTCCGATGCCGGACTTCTTGTAGCCGCCGAAGGCCGCGTGCGCGGGGTAGGCGTGGTAGCAGTTGGTCCACACCCGCCCCGCCTTGATCTGGCGGCCCAGGCGATAGGCGGCGTTGATGTCGCGGGTCCACACGCCGGCGCCGAGCCCGTAGAGAGTGTCGTTGGCGATCTTCAGCGCTTCGTCGACGGAGTCGAACGTGGTCACCGACACCACCGGTCCGAAGATCTCCTCCTGGAAGATGCGCATGTCGTTGCGGCCGGAGAAGATCGTCGGCTCGACGTAGAAGCCGCCGGGGAACTCGTCGACCTTGCGCGGGCCGCCGCCGGTGAGCACCTCGGCGCCTTCCTGGCGGCCGATATCGATGTAGGACAGGATCTTCTCGAACTGGTCGTTGCTGGCCTGCGCGCCGATCATGGTGGCCTCGTCGAGCGGGTTGCCGCCGCGGATGGCTTTGGTCCGTTCGACACACCGGGCGATGAACTCGTCGTAGATGGAGGAATGGATCAACGCGCGGGACGGACAGGTGCACACCTCGCCCTGGTTGAGCGCGAACATCACGAAGCCCTCCACCGCCTTGTCGAGGAAGGCGTCGTCGGCGGCCATCACGTCGGGCAGGAAGATGTTCGGGCTCTTGCCGCCCAGCTCGAGCGTCACCGGGATGATGTTCTCGCTGGCGTACTGCATGATCAGCCTGCCGGTGGTGGTCTCGCCGGTGAAGGCGACCTTGGCCACGCGCGGGCTGGCCGCCAGCGGCTTGCCCGCCTCGACGCCGAAGCCGTTGACCACGTTGAGCACACCCGCGGGCAGCAGATCGGCGATGAGTTCGACGACCTTCAGGATCGAGGCCGGGGTCTGCTCGGCGGGCTTGAGCACCACCGCGTTTCCCGCGGCGAGGGCGGGCGCGAGCTTCCATGCGGCCATCAGGATCGGGAAGTTCCAGGGGATGATCTGCCCGACGACGCCGAGTGGTTCGTGGAAGTGATAGGCGATGGTGTCGGCATCGATCTCGCTGATGCCGCCTTCCTGGGCGCGGACCGCCCCGGCGAAATAGCGGAAGTGATCGACGGCCAGCGGCAGGTCGGCGGCCAGCGTCTCGCGGACCGGCTTGCCGTTCTCCCAGGTCTCGGCCACCGCCAGTGCCTCGAGGTTGTCCTCGATCCGGTCGGCGATCTTGTTGAGGATGTTGGCGCGCTCGGTGGTCGATGTGGCCCCCCACGCGTCGGCCGCCCGGTGCGCGGCGTCCAAGGCCAGCTCGATGTCGGCGGCGGAGGACCGCGCCACCTCGCAGAAGGTCTGGCCGTCCACCGGGGAGGGATTCTCGAAATAGCGGCCTTCGACCGGGGCGGTCCACGCACCGCCGATGAAGTTGTCGTAGCGCGTGGCGAATTCGACGACGCTGCCCTCGGTTCCCGGCTTCGCGTAGCTCATGGCGGGTGACTCCTCGCTGGTTGCGGACCTGATGCACACGGCGCGACGGCCGTGATGCGGGTCACTATGCCGGGCGAGGGTTGACGAAACGTTGAGGCGCGCGCGCTCAGTCACGCAGCGCGGCGTGCAGCCGCGCGGCCGCGAGCGCACGCCGACCGTCGCCCGCGGGGAGCAGGCCCAGCGCGTGTTCGTGCACCTCGACGTCGTGCGGCGCACGCTCGCCGTAGCGCAGCGCGTGCTCGACGTTCCCGCCGGCCAGCACCGCGGTGCGCACGCCGACCTCCAGATACTCGCGCCATTGCACGATCCCCGGCGTATCCGAGTCCGGCAGCAGTGGCCCGCGATACAACTCGACGGCCGTGGCGGTGTCGCCCGCTTCGAGCGCCGCGAGCACGTCCACGGCGTCGCAGGACAGCGGGCTCACCAGCTGATAGACCCGGCTGGTGATGTCGCCGCCGGTGGCGCGCCGCAGGTAGGACATCTCCGATTTGAGCGTGCTCGCGCCGACCGGCCGGTCGCCGTACACCGCGAAATGCAGGCGTTCGTGGGTGAATCCCTCGGGCTCGAGTGCCAGCAGCGTCAGGATCTCGAGTTGTCTGGGGCGCAGCCGCACGGGCGCGCCGTCGCGGATGAGACGGGCGGCGCCGAGGCAGGTCAGCCGGACTCCCGGCGCGGTCATGCGGTGCTGCAGCTTGGTTTCGATGGCGGTGACCAGCGTGCGTGCGGTGGACATGGCCAGCGGGTGCGCGCGGTCCCAGGTGGTGGACAGGTCGAGCACGCCCAGTTGGCGGCCGTTCGCGGCGCGGATCGGGGCGCAGTAACAGACCCAGCCGTGCAGGGCCGCGACCAAGTGCTCGGCGGAGAACACGGTGTGCGGCCGTTCGGTGCGCAACGCCAGCGACAGCGCGTTGGTGCCCATGTGCGCCTCGTCCCAGCGGCCGCCCGGCGCGAAGTTCACCTGTTCGGCGCGGCGCCGCATGACCGGACCGCCGTGCGACCACAGGATGGTGCCGGTCTCGTCGGTGATCGCCGCGACGTAGCCCGCGCCTTCGGTGATGTCGCGCAATTGATCGGTCAGCTCCGAAACCGGGGTACGCAAGGGGGATTCGGCCCAGCGGGCGGCCACGTCGGCTTCGGCGAGGGGCGCCTGCTCGCAGGCCGGGTCGACGGTGCGCAGCGACCGCAGCCACGATTGCGCGACCTCGCTGCGCAGCGCGGAATCACCCTGCGGTGTCCCGGCGGGTATCCATCGGGACCACTCTTGTTCCAGTGCAGCGCGTCGCTGCGAGAGGGAACTACGCTGTGCCATCTCGCGGATCCTGTGTCTTCGCTCCGATCGTCTTCGTGCCCTCTCATCATGCCCCAGCGCACGGCCGGGCATTCCGTTTCGGCGTGCGCGCTACGGGCCTGGACGAATCGGCCGAAGACGGTCGGAACGCAGCGTCCGTCGCGGCCGCGAGGCGTAGGAAGCGTGTACCTGCCCGGAAGCAACGGCCGTGCGACCGGCGATCGGTGTGCGGTCGTCTCGCGGCGGCCGCACACCGCCCCGGCCGATTACGGCGTGGAGAACCCGATCAGCGCCCCGATGCCCGCGCCGATCGGAATGGTGACCAGCGCGCCGACCCCGCCGAGGAAGAAGCCGATCACGGCGCCGATCCCCGCGCCGATGAGCGCGCCGATACCGGCGTTGTACTGCTTGCGCGCGAGCGTGTCGTCCTCGCCGACGAACTGGTTCAGGCGCTCGGTCGTGGCGGGCGAGCCCACCGGCGTCACCGTGAGGGTGCGGCCGGAATCGGAGATGGCCGGCGCCAGCCCGTGCGCCGCGCCGGAGGCCTGGAACGCCAGGGGCAGGGTCGCGACGACCTGCCCCGCTTCGTTGCGCAGCTCGACCGCCCGCGCGTCGGTCGTCAACGCGAAGCTGCCCGCGTCCAGGGTGGTGACCACCCCGGTGCCGTCGGCGGCGGGAGCCGAGGTGAAACCGAGTCCCTGCTCGACGCCGTCCACGCTGACCTGCGCGGGTGCCGCGGGCTGGGCGTGCGCGACGCCCGTCGCTATTCCGGTGGCCCCGACCGCGAGCAGGGCGGTTGCGGCGAATCTGTTGACTCTCATCGTATTTCCCCACTTAGTCGTGTCGGCCACGAGTGCCGACGGATCCCCAAGATGCCGGTTGTCGGCCCCACCCATTCTGGCCGCAGCGCTTTCTCGAAGCAATCGTTCTGCGAATTTCACGGAAAATAGCGCTGCGGACATGGCTGAATTGCGCACTCGCAGCGGCAGTTTCGTTGTCCGATCCAGCGGATTGCGGAATGTGTGCTGAATTGCGTTAGCTGATCCCGGAATTAGACCGGCAGCGCGCACGGAATTATCCAAATTGCCAGGACGGCAGTACGAATCGGCGCGTCTCCGATAGACCAGCGCTGTGGGGACGCTGAGAGCGCCCCGGCTCGATTCGGGCGGAGGGCGCTCGGCTCTCCTGCTGGGGGTCGCTTTGTGCGGGAAGGTGATCAGCGACCGCTGTGGGGTTGCGGCACTCGTGACGGGGGTCGGTTCCGGTTCCTACCTAGGTACCGGAACCCGCCAGAAGCCAGGTGATTCCGGGATCGCCCCGCGTGTGGGCGCAACCGCGATCGCGTGCCGGAACGATCGCGCGGAGCCGGAGATCACCTGGCGGACCGTGCGAGAACCTTTCTGGTCAGAACGCGCTTCCGGTGCCGGGCAGCAGCCAGGCGATGCCCGGCCAGGCGCCGAACGGGCCGCCCCAGTAGCCGAACGGACTACCCCAGTAGCCGTAGCCGCCCCAGCCGCCGTAACCGCCCCAGCCGCCGTAACCGTGGCGGCCCCACCCGCCGTGGCGGTGCCAGCCGCCGTGGATCTCCTCTGCCTGGCTCGTCTGAGTGACGGCAGGCTGCTGGGCCACCGCGGGGGCGGCGACCGCGGGCGCGGCGACCGCGGCGACGGGCGTCAGTGCGAGTGCGGCGATCATCGCCAGGCGGACAACCGCCTGCCGGGCCCGGCCGGTCTCGGCATCGTGCATCATCGGTACTTCCTCACTTCGGTACGTCTTCGTCCGGTCGGTGACCGATTCGATGGCCATCGACCAATCTCACCGATGCATATCGTACCGTTGAATAACGGCACATTCAATGTGGTGCGATCGTGCGAGATTTCTGCGGTCGGCACGTCGCCGCTCGTGCCGGGCAGGCGTGCTCGGTAGCGTCTGGGCAGCGGACCATTCGAAAAGGAGTCGACCGATGGCTACCAGTGCCGATGTGCTGACCGACGCCTACGAGCGGATCAAGGAGGTGGTGCACGAAGCCGTCGACGGGCTGGGGGAGTACGCCCTCGCCCACCGGGTCGATCCGGGCGCCAACTCGATCGCCTGGCTGATCTGGCACCTGACCCGCGTGCAGGACGATCACATCGCGGATGTGGCCGGCTTCGAGCAGGTCTGGACCGCGCAGGGCTGGTACGAGCGCTTCGGGCTGCCGCTCGACAAAGGGGCGACCGGTTACGGTGACCGCCCCGCCGATGTGGCCGTCGTCCAGGCTTCGGCCGAGTTGCTCGCGGGGTACTACGACGCGGTGCACGACCAGACGCTGCGCTTCGTCCGGACACTGCGGGACGGCGACCTGGACCGCGTCGTCGACACCAGATGGGACCCACCGGTGACGCTGGGTGTGCGGCTGGTGAGCGTGATCTCCGACGATCTGCAGCACGCGGGTCAAGCCGCGTTTCTGCGCGGCGTGCTGGAACGGACGGAATAACCGGCCGCGGGAAGTCCATATCCCGTGTGCGGCCTGCGCCGTGACGTAAGTTGATGCGGCGCAAGCCGAATGTTCACAGAGAGTGCCGCCGTGGTCGTGAAAATTGTTCTGATCGGTGTCGCCGTGCTCGTTCTCGTGGGAGTCGTCGTGCTCACGGTGGTCGGCGCCCACTGGTATGTCTGGCGGCGACTCGTGCGGGACACGACCGCGGCGGGAACACGCGCGCGACGGGTCGGCACCGCCACCATGTCGGCGGGTCCGTTGCTGCTGTTGGGGACGACGGTGGCGGAGCTGGCGTCGGCGCCGTTCGCGGTGGTCCGGATCATCGCCTGGCCCGGCTATCTGTGGGGCGCGCTGTTCGTGTACCTCCTGCTGGCGCTGGCGATCGGCGAGCCGATCCGGATCCTGGCGCTGCGCAGGTCGGTTCGGGGCCGAGCGGTACGGCAGCCGGACTCTCGTGCGGATATCGGTTTCCCCTCGGAGTCTGCCCTCGAAAGTGCTGTCGTCCAGGAGTCTCGCGTGGGAAGCGGTTCCGGGGCGGAGCCTGCCGTCGAAAGCGATGGCGTGCAGGAGTCTCCCGGAGGAGACGGGTCCGGGCCGGAGTCGCCGGCGGGAGGCGGTTCCGCGGCGGAGTCCCGGGCGGGGACCGGGTTCGCACCCGAGAGTTCGCCGGATACGGCCGCTCCGGCCGCGTCCTCGCCCGCTCGGCTACCGCGTCGCGTCTTCGTCTCGCGGGTGATCGGCGGCGCGGCTGTCGCCGCCGCGATGACTACCGTCGGCGTCGGCGCTCACGGAGTCCTGAACGGACCCGGTGTCAAGCGCGTCGCGGTGCCGCTGGCGAAGCTGCCGCGCGGGGCCGACGGATTCCGTATCGCGGTGGTCAGCGACGTGCATCTCGGCCCGATCCTGGGGCGCGGTTTCGCGGAGCGCGTGGTGCGGACCGTCAACGACACCGGGCCAGACCTCATCGCGGTCGTCGGTGATCTGGTGGACGGCAGCGTGGAGCATCTCCGCTCGGCCGTCGAGCCGCTGGCCGGGCTGCGCGCCCGCTACGGCGCGTTCTTCGTGACCGGCAACCACGAGTACTTCTCCGGCGCCGAGCAGTGGGTGCAGCACGTCCAGGAACTCGGCATGCACCTCCTCGCGAACGCGCGCACCGAACTGCCCGGATTCGACCTCGCGGGCGTCAACGACGTGCAGGGCGAACGAACCGGGCAGGGCCCGGACTTCGGCAAGGCGCTCGGTGACCGCGACCGCGCCCGCGCCGCCGTGCTGCTGGCGCACCAGCCCGTGCTGATCGATGACGCGGTCGCGCACGGCGTCGACCTGCAGCTGTCCGGCCACACCCACGGCGGCCAGCTCTGGCCCGGCAATTACCTTGCGGGACTGGCGAATCCGACCGTCGCCGGGTTGGAGCGGTACGGCGACACCCAGTTGTACGTCTCCCGGGGAGCCGGGGCGTGGGGTCCGCCGGTGCGAGTGGGCGCACCGTCGGACATCACCGTCGTGGAACTCGTCTCGCTCCAGGCGTGACCGCGCCGGTCGCGGTCACCTCACCCGAACAAGCCGCCCAGCACGCCACCGCTCTGGCCGGCTTCCTGCCCGCCGCCGGTGCCTCCGACGAACCCGCCGGGCGGCAGCTCCGACGGCTGCACGATGACGAAACCGCGTCCGGAGAACGACAGCGTCATGCCCTCGCCGGTGCTGCGGCCCATCAGCCGGCCGAGTCCGAACGAATCGTTGCGTTTGATGCCGGTCTGCAGGCTCGACGACCACGCGACCGCCGCCTGCGGGTCGGCATAGGTGGGCTGGTCGACATTGAGTACCACCGGCGTGCCGTGCGTGGTGATGGCGATGCGGCCGCGGCCGGTGAAGACGCAGTTGAACAACCCGGCGTTGCTGGCGAAACCGGCGGCTCCCTGCACCATCCGGATGTCGTAACGCAAGGTGGAATCGAAGGCCAGTACGTTGGCGCCGTTGATGGTGAGGCCGTCGGTGCCGTCCAAGTCGATGGTGTGCACGTCGGCGGCGCCGTTGGCGACGAACAGGTCGCCGTGCCCGGACACCTTCATCAGCGGCACGCCCTCGCCGGTCAACCGCTGCTGGATCGCCCGGCCGATCCCGCCCGCGCCGAGCGCCTGGAAATGCAGATCGCCCTGGTAGGCGACCATCGATCCGGCGCGGGCCATGACCTCGCCGCTGACGGCCACCTTGATCATCTTGCCGCCCTGCTTCTGGATGCCCGCGCCGGTGACTTCGGCGTGGCTGGGGGCGAACAGATCGCTCTGCATCGGCAGTGCTCCTTGCTGAGGTGAGGGCATCGGTGGTGGCGGCACCGCGGCGGGCGGCGCGGAATAGGCCGGTTGCGGTGGGTAGGAAGGCGGGGGCGCGGACTGGTACGCCGGTGGCGGAGCTGATGGGTACGCCTGGGGTGGTTGATGTGCCGGCAGGGGCGCTGATGGATACGCCGGAGGCGGTTGATGGGCCGGTGGCGGAGCCGGCGCGGGCGGCGGGGACGGCTCGTCATCGATGTGCACGCCGAAAGCAGTTGCGATGCCGGCCAGCCCGTTGTCGTACCCCTGGCCGACCGCACGCACCTTCCATCCGCCGCCGCGACGGTAGATCTCCACGCACACCACGGCGGTCTCGGTGCTCAGGCCCGTCATCGGGAAAGCCAGCGTGCCGGAGGATGCGGCGATGGTCGCGCGCAGCGAACCCGCGGCCGCGAAGGTGGGCGGGCCGTTGCCGTCCAGGCTCGCGGTGACGACGACGCGGTCCACGTCGCCCGGCAGCGCCGTGGTCTGGATGTCCACCACATCGCCCGCGCCCTGGCCGTGCCGGTAGGTGACGCCGGGGGCGACCGGTTGATTGAAGAAGACGAAGTCGGCGTCGGAGCGCACCCGCCCCGCCGCGTTCAGCAACAGCGCCGATACGTCGACGGGAGCCGAGCAGGTGACGGTCACCGTCAGCCGATCGCCGGGCGCGGGGCGGTTCTCACCGCGGGCGAGGTCGGTCACGGCAAGCCGTCCGATCGGCGGCGGCGTCGTCGGGTTGACATGCGATTCACGGGCTCCAGTGTGTCGTGTGCCCGCAACCCGCGCCACAGGCGTACCGGGTCCACGCAGTCACCAGGGGCTTCGTGCCGTGATCGCCGGGCTGGGAGGCGCATCATCCCCATACCCGATCACGTCGGTGACGGTGCCTCTGTCGCGGCAGGCGCCGCCGGTCCGATACCGCGAGTCTGCCGCTCCTCGGCGATGCCGGCGACGAACTGGCGATGCGGCGCGGCGGCCCCGCATCCGTCCGGGGCGGCGAGGCACCACAACGCGGGTGAGCCCGGCCGGGTCGACCGGGCTTTCGTCGCCGATCCGGATCAGAGCACTTCGGCGTACATGGTGCCGTCGAGGATGCCGAATTCGACCTGCCCGGGGAACAGCGGCAGGGCGCCGGTGGCGTGCTTGCTGTGATTGAGCGCGATGGTTTCGGTGGCCCATCGGTGCAACGGCTCGGGTAGCCGCAGGACCCGATGGTCGGTGCAGCGAACGTACGGGTAGGTGATCTCGCCCGGCTGGGCGAGCGGGTTGTGGATGTCGAGCGCGGCGATGTCCAGGACCAGTCCGGTCTGCTTGGCGGAGGCGACGGTCGGTGGCTGCAGTTCGATGTCGTCCATGACCGAAGACGGTAGCTCGAAGGATGCCGGATGCGGGTGATTCCGCGCGAATGTCCCTACGATTTCACCGGAAATGGGGGACGGCGAGGTTCATCGAATCGGGTGAACCCCACCGCTACCACCAGCGATCGCGGTCGGCTTGGGCATGCCGGTGCCGCGCTGGAAGTCCCGGAGCCACCGGGACGGTGCTGAGCCTATGCGACGCTGAGGGTTCGCGGGGGAGTTTCCGTCGAATCGGTCGGCGCTGCCGCCGGGGCCGGATCCGATGCCGACCCGTCGGTAACCCGCGCCGGAATGTCCGATTTCCAGTGCCGCGCCGTACTATGCCTGCGGCGTGAAAGAAGCTGTGCGCGTTGAGTATCCGGCACGGCTGTGTGCTGTTCGGTTTTTTCCTTCAGGAGGGTGGAAGTCGTTGCTCTATGTAGTCATCGCGGCCATTGTCATCGCACTGCTGGCCCTGTCGGCCGTGGCGATGGTGTGGGATCCGCGCCGTCGTACCGAGTTGGACGAGTACGACTACGAGTACGGCATGGACGGAGATGACGCCGCGCCGGACGAGTACGCGCGCTCGCGCAGCGTCGAGTGGCCGCGCAAGGAGAGCGTCTGACCGGCGCGAACCGGCCGCCCGCGGGCGGTGAACGAACCGGATGCCCAGCCGAATGCGGCTGGGCATCGGTGTTTTCGACGGCTTTCGCCGCGCGGTCACACCACGGTGAAGTTGCGCCACGCCGCGTGCAGGCCCTGCCCGCGCAGCGACGTGCTGCGCCCGTCTTCGATCGGATGCAGGGTGATGATGCCGAAACCGATCTGCACCGTCTCCGGCAGTTGTGGCGCAGTGGTGGTGTACACCGGCGCGTCGTCGACGTACCAGCCCGCGGTGCCCGTGGCCCGGTCGATGGTGACGCTGTAACGGTGGAACTCGCCCGGCTTGATGCCCACCCCGGCCAGCGGCGCGTGCACCACGTGCGTGAACGCCTCCGCCGCGGGGACGACGCCCGGCACGAACAACCGTTCGTGGATCGCGTACGCGTGCTTGCTCGTCGCGATCAGGTCGAAGACCTGTGCGCTGTTCATGTCGAGGACGTTGAACGCGGCGAAGCCGTCCCGGTAGTCCTCGCCGGTGGCGCCGATGTTCTCCGCCGCCATCTCCACCGCGAAAGTCCGCGGCCCACCGGTGAGATCGAACGTCTCGGTCGACACCAGCAGATGCTTCGGGTTGTCCAGGATCTGGACTTCGGCGTGCGACCGGGTGAAGGCGTCGATCCGGACCGACACGGCGCCCTCGCCGACCTCGGTGCGGGCGGCCGGGTCGGCGTAGCGCCAGGTCTGGTCCGGGCCGAGCGGGACTTCCAGGAAGCGCCACCGGTCTGCGCGCAGATCGGGGCCGTTCAGGTCGTCGTAGGTCATCGCGGGAGTTACCTTTCAGCCGTGTCGCGCACGGCGGATTCCGGGAGGCCGGGCTCGGTCGCCCGGCGGCGCAGGGGGGTCACGACGCCGTTCGACGATCCGGACTTGTAGCCGACGCCGCCGAGCAGCAGGCGCTCCTCGGTCAGCCGTGGACGGAGCGCGGGCCCCATCGGCCACCAGTCGTCGAGTTCGACCAGCCCCGGCTCGATCAGATCCAGATCACCGAAGTAGGAGGCGATCTGCTCGCGGGTGCGGTACCAGCCCGAACCCAGACCCATCTCGGTGAAACGCCGTTGCAGCTCGATGGCCATCTCGTGCGCCTCGCCGCCGTCGGCGGGATCGTAGAAATGCGTGATCGCGACGTAGGACCCGGCCGGGAGCGCATCGATGTACCGGCGCATGATCCCGGCCGGATCGAGGTCGTCGTCGACGTGGTGCAGGATGCCACACAGGATCAGCGCCAGCGGGCGGGTGAGATCGAGGTGCGGGGTGACCTCCGAGTGAGCCAGCAGAGTGTCGGGCTCGGTCAGGTCCGCGGGCACGAAATGCGTGTACGCGTTGCGCTCGAGCAGGACGCGGCCATGGATGTTGCACACCGGGTCGTTGTCGACGTACACCACGCGCGCGTGGGGATTCTGCTGTTGCGCGATCTCGTGGGTGTTGCCGACGGTCGGCAGTCCGGCGCCGATATCGAGGAACTGGTCGATGCCGGCGGTACCGGCCAGGTAGCGCACCACGCGATGCAGCCAGCGGCGATTCATCCGGGCCACATCACTCTGCCGCGGCGCGACTTCGGCGACCTTGTCGCGCACGTAGCGATCGACCTCGTAATTGTCCTTGCCACCGAGGGTGGCGTCGTAGACGCGGGCGATGCTCGCGCGTGTCGTGTCCACGCCTACCGGCGCGCGGACACCGGTCTGGGGAGCGGGATCGGACATGGAGACCTCTCTCTAGTTTCCGTCGCCTGGCTCACCAGCCTAGAGACCGCCGAATCGGCGAGCAATCCGTGCGGATGCGTTCGGCCAGTGCTGTTTTCGTGGATCCAGCGCGGGTGTGCTCGGCCAGGGCCGAGCATGGGGACCGGGCGAGGTTCACGGGGGGATCACGGGCGTCTCGGATGTCCTGATCGGTGATCCGCACTTCGTTCGAGGTCATGTCGGGCTCCGTGGTGGAAGAGGTCTCATGCTTTGCGGCCGACGCCGCCGAGGATGAGACGTTCGTCGGGCCACGGCGTGCGCAGCGCGGGGCCGCCGGGCCACCATTCGTGCAGCTCGACCAATCCCGGTGGAACCATGTCCAGCCCGTCGAAGAACGATTGGATCTCCGCACGGGTGCGCCACCGCCCGGTGCCGAGGCCCTCGTCGTGCAGTGCCCGCTCGGCCAGTCTGGCCAGCGCGTGCAGGTGTTCGTTCTCGTCGGCCGGATCGTAGAAGTGGCTGATCATCACGTAGGACCCCGGCGCGAGCCGGTCGATGTACCGCCGCATGATGCCCGCGGGGTCCTGCTCGTCGTCGACGTGATGCAAGGTGCCGCACTGCATCAGCAACACCGGCCGGGTCAGATCGAGATAGTGGTTGACGGCGGGGTCGTCCAGCACCTCGGCGGGCCGGGTGAGGTCCAGGTCGAGGAAGTGGGTGCGTTCGTTGGCTTCGAGCAGTTCCCGTCCGCGTGCGACGCACACCGGGTCGTTGTCCACGTACACCACCGCGACCTCGGCGCCGAGTTCCTGGGCGATCTCGTGGGTGTTCTTCCGCGTGGGCAGGCCGCTGCCCAGATCGAGGACCTGGTCGACGCCCGCCGACCGGGTGACGTACCGGACCGCGCGCTCGAGCCAGCGCCAGTTTGCGGCGCCGACGTCGTCCTGATGCGGCACCGCCTTCTTCAGGTGCTGGTACACCTGCCGGTCGGACTCGAACCAGTCCGTCCCGCCGAGGGCATAGTCGTACACGCGTGCGATGCTGGGTACGTCCGGATCCACACCCGCTAGTCGGGTCGATGCCTCTGCCGACGTCATGGCGCTCCTCCTCCGCATGGCCACCGTCGGGGGCGACTCTACGCACAGCCGCCCGGCCGCGCTCGGGAATGCGGTCGAGATATTGCGTTGGCGCTCTTGCGAATCCATACTTGCGCGCGCGATTCGCGGCACGCGTCCGCGTCGGGGCCGGTGTCGAGGTACGGCCGAGTAGGATCTTCAGCCGACGTTTCAGACAGCTGTGATGGTGGAGGCACTGGGCCCCGCGGTCTCACCCCCGATCGGCCGGAGGCAGGCATGACCAACGACGAGGACAGTGGCGACAACGCGGAATTCCCTGCGGCGGAACGCGGTCCGACCGTCCTGCGGATCGCGCTGGGCAGCCGGTTGCGTCAGCTGCGCGAGGGCTGCGGGATCAGCAGGGAGGCCGCGGGCGACGCCATTCGGGGATCGCACGCCAAGATCAGCCGGTTGGAACTGGGCCGGACCGGGTTCAAGGAACGCGATCTGCACGACCTGCTGAATCTCTATAGCGTTGTCGACCCCGCTGAACGGGAAACGTACTTCGAATTGGCTCGCCGGGCCAACGACCCGGGCTGGTGGCAGCACTACAGCGATCTGCTTCCGGCATGGTTCGAGACCTACATCGGTCTCGAGCAGGCGGCCACCACCATCCGCACCTACGAGGCGCAGTTCGTCCCTGGTCTGCTGCAGACCGCCGATTACGCGCGCTCGGTGATCCAGCTGGGCAACACCGACGAGACCGAACGCCGCGTCGCCATCCGGATGCGCCGCCAGCGGATCCTCTACCGTGCCGCCGCTCCTACGCTGTGGGCGGTCATCGATGAGAACGCGCTGCGCAGACCGGTCGGCGGGATGGTGGTCCTGCGCGAGCAGATCGAGCATCTGGCGGCGATGGCCGACCGGCCCAGCATCAGGATCCAAGTCCTGCCGTACGCGGCGGGCGGGCACTCCGCCGCGGGCGGCCCGTTCAGCATCCTTCGTTTCCCGGAACCCGAGCTGCCCGACATCGTCTACACCGAACAGCTCGCCAGCTCGCTGTACTTCGACAAGCAGCGCGATGTCGAGCTGTACATGTCGGTCATGAACCGGCTCAGCGTGGAGGCGCTGTCGCCGGCCGACAGCGTGGATTTCCTGCACGATCTACTCACCGAGATGCACCCGGGAGAATAGGACGCGTCCGGGCGGCGAAGTGCGGTGCCCGTACTCGACGGGCGTGCCCATCTTTCCGTGCGAAGAGTTTGCCGAACAGGTGGCACGCCACCGTATCGGCGGTGTCGCCCGCTGCGGGGGCGGACCTGCCGCGGAGCGGGCGGGAACCGGACGGTCGGCTCGATCGAGGTCCGGCTCGAAGCCTGCGAATCGAATCTGCTTTGCGAGTCGTGAAAGTCGTTGGCAGCACGAATAACTCGGCAAAACGCACGGCCCATTAGGTAACAGTTCCATATCGCAGAGCAGTGGCCGATGCGCATTTGTTACCAACTGGCGCTCGGTCACCTCGATTTTCGAGGTTTTCACGACCGATGGCGCCAATGCACATGCACACGCGCATGTACGTACCGATGGACGATCACCGATGCGACGGGGCGGCTGTGATGTGGCAGGATCCCTGTCGAGGTCGGGGTCTGAGGATCGACTCGGGCACAGGCTGGTTCGGCCGCGGCGGCCCCAACGCGAGTTGGGGTCGCCGGCGGAGCCGTCACACACCGCGACGATATCCGGATTGCCGAAAGTTCACGGTGTCGGTCGATTCGGGTGCGGCGCGTGCGGCGGCGATCGGTGGTCCGGCTACGGGGACCAGGTGATGCGGCCCCCCTCGAAGTCCTGGGCTTTGCCGTTCTCGAAGTCGTATTCGTCGCTGGTGGGATAGCCGTAGCGTCCGGCTTCGCCCGCCGCGGCTTCCCAGGACTCCCGGATGGAGCCCCAGACGACGTGGGCGCCGGTGCGCGAAGACCAGTAGATGGCTCCGCCGCCGAAGAGGTTGTAACGCCCGTTGCCGGCGCGGCCCGCCGATTCGTCGGTGATGGGGAACCCCAGCGGGCTGCTCTCCCAGCCGTAGGAACCCCACTTGTCGCGGATCACGCCACCGATCTGATGCGCGGCGGTGCCGACGGACCAGTAGATCGAACCGTTCTGGAAGACGCTGTAGCTGCCCGGTTTCGACGGTGTCGCCCCTTCCCGCGCCACGGGGTAGCCGAGTGCGCCGCCCTCGTAACCGAGGTCGCCCCATTTGTCGCGGATCGCGCCGCCGACTTGGTGGGCGCCGGTGGCGGGGTGCCAGTAGATGGAGGAGCCGCGCTCGAACGCTTGGTAGCGGCCACCGCGGGCGGCGGGGGACTCGGGCGTGACGGGGTCGCCGAAGAACCCCGGTCCACCGGCCTGGTCGTACTCGGCTTCGATCTGCCCGCCGACGTCGTAGGGGCCGATCGGGCGTGCGGCCGCATCGGGTCCGATGCCGGTGAGCAGGGTGCCGAGTGCGGCCGCGATGGCGAATGCCCCGCGGGTGCGCGAGCGGTTCGGGCGACGGTGCCGTGCCAAAGTGAACTCCTGTGCATCTCGGGTGGGTGCGGGATGGAGCTGAAGCTGTGGTCGGCCTGCGAAGATCAAATTACCTCCCCTCGTCCCGATGCGGAGGGATACGAGGTACCCGGATGTCCTGATGTCGTGCGATGCGCTGTCCGCGGACAGCGCCCGGGGCCGTCGTCGGCGCACGGGTCGGTATGGGCCGAAGCATCTTCGCGGGACTGCACCGCGCCTTCGCAGTCTCGGAGCCGAATCGTTCGGCAACCCGCGGCAGCGAATCGCCGCGTCGGATGCGCCGCGTGAGACGGGTTGCGGAGAGTGGCCCATCCAACTCGCTCGATGCTCCGAACAAACAGGCGGTGCTACCGTGCCCACGGTCGCACCTTCTCGGATACGGCGCCGCCGGGTCAGGGTGCTCACACCACTGGCCCGGCGGTGTCACGAACCGGAATGTGCTCCGGCGCAAGGCGCCTCGTGTTCAGCGCAGCACGTCCGCCGCCTCGGCCGCGATGGTGGCGGCGACGGCGCCGAGGGCGGGGGAGTCCAGCCGCCACTGCTGCCAGTACAGCGGGACGTCGATGACGGCGCGGGGATCGATGCAGACCAGACGGCCGGTGGCTTGGTCCTCGCGGGTCTGTAGGTCGGGCAGCATGCCCCAGCCGAGCCCCAGCCGGACCGCCTCGGCGAATCCCGTGGAGGACGGTACGTAATGGCGCGGCGGATCCAACGGTTTCCGACTGCGTCTGCGCAACAGGCGATCCTGTAGGTCGTCCTTGCGGTCGAACAGCACGACCGGAGCGGCGGCGTAGGCTTTCGCGGTCGCGCCGTCGGCGAACCAGGTGGCGGCGAACTCCGGACTGGCCATCGGCCGGTAGCGGATCGCGCCGAGCCGCTCGACCTTGCAGCCCTGCACCGGTTGCGCGGTCGAGGTGATCGCCGCCATCACGGTGCCGTCGCGCAGCAGGCGCGTGGTGTGTTCCTCGTCCTCGCGGTGGATCTCGAAGCACACGCCGCGCGGCGCGCGGCCGAGAGCGGGCAGCACCCACGTCTCCAGCGAGTCGGCGTTGACCGCGATCGGCACCCGGATCGGACCGTAGGCGGCCTCGCCGCCGAGTTCGCGCGCGGCGTCCCCCGACAGCAGCTGGATCTGCCTGGCCAAACGGAGCACGGCCAGCCCGGATTCGGTGGCGCGCACCGGCTTCGTACGTTGCACGAGGATCCGGCCCGCGGCGTCTTCCAGCGCCTTGATGCGCTGGCTGACCGCCGACGCCGTCACGCTCAAGCGCCGCGCCGCGGCGTCGAAAGTGCCCTCGGTGATCACGGCGTCGAGTGCGCGAAGCTGGTCGAGTTGCAGATCCATATCAAGAAACTCTAATGATACTTAAGAATCTTTAGCTTGCCTGGGTATGATCCGCGCCCTTAGCGTCGCTGGACGTGAGCGTTTCCTCCGCGGCGCTGGCCGCCGCCTCCGGTTTGGGCTTCGGTTTGTCGCTGATCGTGGCGATCGGCGCGCAGAACGCGTTCGTGCTGCGTCAAGGGATCAGCGGCAGGCATGTGCCCGCGGTGGTGGCGGTGTGCGCGGTGTCCGACATCGTGCTGATCGCGGCCGGGGTCGGCGGTTTCGGCGTGGTTGTCGAGTCGGCTCCCGCGGTGCTCGTGGTGGCCCGCTACGCGGGCGCGGCATTTCTGATCGGCTACGCGGTCCTGGCGGTCCGGCGGGCGTTCGGCGCCGCGGCGCTGCGCACCGAAGCGGGGCGGGCAACCGCGGCGCTCGGCGCGACGGTGGCAACCTCCCTGGCATTGACCTGGCTCAATCCGCACGTCTACCTGGACACCGTGGTGTTGCTGGGTTCCTTCGCCAGCACCTATGCGAGCCCGGATCGCTGGTTTCTCGGCGCGGGGGCGATGCTGGCCAGCGTGCTCTGGTTCACCGCTCTCGGCTTCGGTGCGCGCCTGCTCGGTCCGCTGTTCACCCGTCCACGGGCTTGGCGGGTGCTGGATTCGGCGATCGCGGCGGTGCTGCTCGGCCTCGGAGTGGGACTGTTGTGCGGCGGATGAGCACCGCGATCAGAGCTGCGCCTTGATCTTCGCGGCGAACTCGTAGCCTGCCTCCCACTGTGGCCCGGATGGGGCGAGGACGACGCGCGCCGCGCCGGCCTCGGCGTAGGCGGCCAGCTGCTCGGCCGCCTGGCCGGGATCGGCCGCCAGCGCGGGCGCCACGACCGTCACGGTGAGCGGCGGTCGTCCGCATTCCTCGGCGAGCGAAGCCAATTCGTCCACCCTGGCGCCGATCCGGTGCGGCTCGAGTCCGATGGCGACCCAGCCGTCGGCGAAGGCGGCGGCACGGCGCCGCGCCCGTTCGCCGTCGCCCGCGACCAGCACTGGCGGCATGGTCGCACCGGGTGCCAGGGTGACCTCGGTGCCGTCCGCGAGGGTGGCGGGCCGCCCGGTGACCAGGTCCGGCAGTACGCGCAGCGCCTCGTCCGTGCGACGGCCGCGCTCGGCGAAAGACGCACCGGCCGCACGCCAACCGACATCCCCGTGTGCGGGGTTGCCGGTGCCGACACCGAGGATCAGCCGGTCGCCGGAGACGTACTGCAGTGTGGCGATCTGCTTCGCGGCCAAGGCGACCGGCCGCAACGCCAGCAGCAGCACGCCGTAGCCGATGCGGATCCGGTCGGTCGCGGCGGCGGCGGTGGCCAGCACCACGGTGCTGTCCAGGATCGGCGCGCTGGCGACGAGATGGTCGGTGGACCATACCGAGTCGAGACCGCTCTGCTCGGCGAGGCGGGCGGCGGCGCGCACGTCACCCAGGATGGGCTGCGCGGGATCGGGCGTCGAAGTGGGCAGGATGATGCCGATGTCCAAGGTCATGGTTCCGACGCTACGAATCCGCGGCGTCCGCGCCAATGTCCCGCTCGCTCGAGTCGATGTTCCGTACGCTCGTCGCGAAGGTGTTCTCGGATAGCGGTTTCCGTCACTCGGCACGAATGGCCGACGGTCGGCGCCGAATCGCGCGCGACCGCGGCGTGTAGTTCCACCGGCGGTCGCCTGCGCGCGGGCGTGGCAAGCGTGTCGCGGGATCAGGCCGGCCGGCGGGGGAGCAGTGCCTCGACCAGCGAGCGGGCCCGAGCGGCCGGGCCGGTGGGGCCGAACGCCTGTGTCGTCGCGTAGACGCCTTCCATCACCAGCATCAGCTGGTCGGCGAGTGCCTGCGGATCATCCATCGGCGCGGTGGCCGCGAACTCATCGGCCAGTGCGCCGAGCTGCGCCCGCACCCAGTGCTTCATCGCGACAGCGCGCCGGTGACCGAGCGCGTCGTGGTCGGGCAATTCCCCGAGTGCGATGAGGAAGGGGCAGCCGCGGCAGGAGTCGGGGCGCACCTGTTCGGCCAGCGCGTCGAACAGGGCGAGGATGCGCTCGCGTGACCCGTTCCCGGCCGCCGCCGCGCGGAACCACTCCCGGTACCGGTGGTCCTCTCGCTCGAGATACGCGGCGACCAGATCGTCCTTGGAGCCGAAGATGCGGTAGAGGGTGGGCGGTGCGACGTTCGCCTCGGCGGCGACGCGGTCCACGCCGGTCGCGCGGATTCCGTGCTGATAGAACAGCTCCCGCGCGACGGCGAGGATGTGCTCCTTGGTGTCCGCGGCGGCGCGGCGTTTCGATCCCACGGGAATACCGTAGCGCGCTCCAGCGATGTTAGGGAACGTTACATAACAACAATGCGGGAGTACAGAATGACCGACTTGAACGGAAAGACCGCCCTGGTGACCGGCGCCTCGCGGGGGATAGGCCGGGCCATCGCCGAGCGTTTGGCCGCCGACGGCGCCGAAGTCGCCGTGCATTACGGCACGAACGTGGAGGCGGCGGAAGCCACGGTGTCGGCGATCCGGCGCGCGGGCGGCCGGGCGTTTCCGGTGCGCGCCGAACTGGGCGTCGACGGGGACGTCGACCAACTGTTCGGCGAACTCACCGCAGGACTCGGTGACCGGCCGCTGGACATCCTGGTCAACAACGCCGCGATCATCGCCTACGACGCAACGGTCGAGCAGGCCACGCCCGAGCACTTCGACCGGTTGTTCGCGGTCAACGTGCGGGCGCCGTTGTTCATCGTCCAGCGGGCGTTGCCGTTGCTGCGCGACGGCGGACGCATCGTCAACATCTCCTCCGGCGTCACCTGGTTCGCCACGCCGGAGGTCGTCTACGGCATGACCAAGGGCGCGCTCAACGTGCTCGGCCGATCGCTGGCCAACACCCTGGGACCGCGCGGGATCACGGTGAACACGGTCTCGCCCGGCATCACCGACACCGACATGAATTCCTGGCTGCACACCAACGACGGCGCGATCTCCGGTGTGGCGGACATGACCGCGCTCGAGCGCGTCGGCCGCGGCTCGGATATCGCCGACGCGGTGGCCTTCTTCGCCTCCGAGGACGGACGCTGGGTCACCGGTCAGACCCTGGAGGTGAACGGCGGCCTGTTCCTCGGACCGAAATCGCCGTCCTGGTGATCGCCGGACACGGGCGGGTGCGGGCGTCCGGCGCCCGCACCCGCGGCTAGGGTGGGCGCATGGTCGAGTCGACGCGAATCGTGCTTGCTTCCCGGCCGGTGGGTGCTCCCACCCCCGACAATTTCCGGACCGAGACCGCGGAACTCCCCGCTCCGGCCGAGGGCGACGTGCTGTTGCGCACCCTGTACCTGTCGCTGGACCCGTACATGCGCGGCCGGATGAGCACGGCAGAGTCCTACGCCGATCCGGTGGAGATCGGCGGGGTGATGGTCGGCGGCACCGTCGCCGAGGTGCTCGAATCCCGGGACCCGTCGGTCGCGAAAGGCGATGTGGTGCTGGCCTATTCGGGGTGGCAGACCCATGACGTCACCCCGGCGCGCGGGGTCCGCAAGCTCGACACGGGCAATGCTCCGGTCTCCACCGCGCTGGGGGTGCTCGGCATGCCCGGTTTCACCGCCTACGCGGGACTGCGCAAGATCGGCAAACCGCAGCCGGGCGAGACGCTGGTGGTCGCCGCGGCCACCGGGCCGGTCGGCTCGGCCGTCGGCCAGATCGCGAAGATCGGCGGTACGCGCACGGTGGGCATCGCGGGCGGCCCGCGCAAGGTCGCCTATCTGAACGAACTCGGCTTCGACGTCGCGCTCGACCACCGCGCCCCCGATTTCGCCGACCAGCTGGCGGCGGCGGTTCCCGACGGCATCGACGTCTACTTCGAGAACGTCGGCGGCGCGGTGGCCGACGCGGTCTTCCCGCTGCTGAACTCCTACGCGCGCGTGCCCGTCTGCGGGCTGATCGCCAACTACAACGCGACCGGCGCCCCGGACGGCCCCGACCGGCTGCCCGCCTTCTACGGCCGCATCCTGACCAAGAGCCTCACCGTGCGCGGCTTCATCCAGACCGAATTCGTCCGCGAGCTCTACCCGGAGTTCCTGCGCGAGATGGGGGAGTGGGTCGCCGACGGTCGGGTGCGCTATCTCGAGGACGTCGTGTCCGGCTTGGCCGCCGCGCCCGAGGCGTTCATCGGCATGTTGGAGGGCCGCAATTTCGGCAAGGTGGTCGTGCGGGTCGCCGACTGATCAACCGGCGGCCGCGCCGCCGCCGATGCCCAGGTAGATGACCATCAGGACGAACAGGAACCAGCCTGCGCCCTGCCAGATGGGCCAGGTCCGGCCCCGGCGCCACTGCACGTAGGTCTCGACGAAGGCGCCGATGCCGCCGATCAGCAGCACCACCGCCGGACCGAGCACCACGGCGAGCTGCGCGGCGCTGTCGCACAGCAACCGGTCCGCGTCCGCGCACTCCCGCTGCGCGGCCCACAGCACGCTCAGCAGGAAGACCAGCCCGGCGGTGGCGAGCACGGAGGCGACGTAGGTCGCCGCGCGGCGGAATCCACGCGGATCGCGCCAGCGCTTCTCGACGTCTTCGACCATGTGTCCACCACCTCGCCGTCCGCCGGTTCCCCGACGTGATTGCCGAACGACGTCGGCTCAAACGCCCCTCAGGGTTTGCGCCCGACGCCGGCCCAGTACCAGGCGCTGCGTTCCTGGGCCGGGGTCGCGTCCGCGTCCGGACGCCAAGCGTCGACCGGAACGACACCCGGCTCGACGAGTTCGGTTCCGGCGAAGAAGGATTCGGTCTCCGCACGGCTGCGGGCGCGGAACGCGATCCCGGCCTGCCGGGCGGCGGCCACCGCGCGCGCCGTGGCCCGGGCGTCGAAATCTTCCGTGAAATGGGTGAGCACCAGATAACTGCCGGACGGCGCCGCGTCCAGCAGCCGGCCGATGACACCTCGCGGATCCTCGCTGTCGTCGAAGAACATCATGACCGCGACCAGCAGGATCGCGATGGGCTGTTGCGGGTCGAAGGTGTCGGCCAGTGCCGGCGCGTCCAGGATGGCGTGCGGATCCCGCAGATCGGCGTCGAGGAAGTCGATTCTGCCCTGCGGGGTGCTCGCCATCAGGGCCCGGGCATGGGCGAGCACGAGCGGGTCGTTGTCGACGTAGACCACGCGCGCGGCCGGATCGATCCGCTGGGCCACTTCGTGCGTGTTGCCCGCGGCGGGGAGGCCGGTGCCGATGTCGAGGAACTGGACGATGCCCGCGTCGCGGGCGAGATGCCGCACCGCCCGGCCGAGGAACGCGCGATTGGCGCGGGCCATGTCGCGGATGGCGGGGATGTGCATGGCGACGGTGTCGCCGAGCGCGCGATCGGCGGGGTAGTTGTCCTTGCCGCCGAGCCAGTAGTCGTAGACCCGCGCTTCGTGCGCGAGGCTGGTGTCGAGCTTGCTGGAGACCCCCGCGCGCGCCCGCGCCTGACCGTTCGGCATGCGACTCCCTTCCCCGGTAACGCCGGCCGTCACCGGCGTGGGCTGCTGTCGCCCCCGAATGAGGACCCGCCCTGTGCATTACGCGTCAAGAATAGGGTGGCGTATTCGCGCCTGGGGCCTTTCGACCGGATCGTCCCTTTTCCGGACAGCTACTCCGCAGCGGCGAACCTGGCCGCGATCTCCTGCGCGGTGACCTTCGCGAGTTCGACGAAGAACGGCACGCGTTCGGGGATCATCAGCGTCGTGGGACCGCGCAGGCCGAGCGCGAACCGGCACCGGCCTGCCGGATCCAGGATGGGCAGGCCGATGGTGCGGAAACCGGGATCGAGTTCCTCGTCGTTGTAGGCGTATCCGCGCTCGCGCGTGATCACCAGTTCGGTGCGCAGCTCGCCGGGCCCGGACACCGAGCGCTCGGTGCCCTCGTCGTAGGGGAGTTCGCGCAGCTGCTCATCGGTGGTCTCGGACCAGGCGAGCAGGGCCTTGCCGAGCGCGCTGGCGTGCAACGGCAGTCGCACGCCCTGCAGTGCGTGCCCGTCGGTCTCCCGCCACCGGCTGGTGCCGAGCAGGACGGCGTGGATGCCGTGGCGGGTGGCGACCGAGCAGCTGGCCCCGGTGGTGCCCGCGAGCTGTTCCAGACAAGGCTCGGCGAGGTAGATCCGGTGCTGGCGGTAGGCGATCTGCCCCCACTCCGCCAATGCCCCGCCCATGCTGTACCGGCTGGATTCGGCGTTCTTCTCCAGAAACCCCGCCTGCACGAGCGTGGCCAGCAGCCGGTGGGTGGTGCTGACCGCGAGACCCTGCTGTCGCGCCACCTCCGAGACGCCGCGCTCCCGGCCGTCGCGGAAGCAGTCCAAGACCGACAGGGCGCGGGTGACGGTCTGCACGCCGGAGGGTTCCACGACTGTGACGGTAACACAGCGGTGTGGGCCATAAGGTTTGGACTTTCCAATATGCGGAAAATGATGCGGACAGTGACTTTGTCCTTCAAGGCTGGAGGCTGTTGATCGCGCATCGAAGTCGCACAGTACGGCGAACTCGATATGTCAAGCTTTCCGATCTACGGAAAGCATTACCTCGTGACGCCGCGCCGCCGTCCCTACTCTCCGAGGGCATTGATCGACAACGGACAAGGAGTCCTCACGATGTGGCGGCAAGCCCTCATGCGCATCGCGCTAGCGATCGTTCCCCTCGTCGCACTCGTCGCCGCGTGTGGTTCGGACACCGGCGGCGACACCGGCGCGGGCGCCTCCTTCGTGCTGAAGGTCGCCGACCCGGGGAACTCCGGTCCGCTGGCGGTCGGCAAGCGCGACGGCACCTTCGACGCGGCGCTGGCGCCGCTCGGCGCGAAGATCGAGTGGGTCACCATCACCCCCGGCTTCAGCTCCAACCTGAAGTTGTTCAACACCAAGGAACTCGACGTCTCCGGCGCGGCGTTCAGCCCCGTGGTAGGCGCGCTGTCCAAGGACGTCGGTGTGCGGATCGTCGCGGTGCAGGATCCGGCGGGCAAGGATCAGAGCGGCATCATCGTCACCCCGGAATCGGGCGTGCACTCGGTGGCCGACCTGGCCGGTAAGCGCGTCGCGGTGAATCCCGCCGCCAAGGGCGAGTACATCCTGCTGAAAGCGCTGGCGCAGGCGGGCGTCCCGGCCGACAAGGTGACCCGGGTGCCGCTCCAGCAGAAGGACGCCGCCTCGGCGTTCGCCACCGGCAAGGTGGACGGCTGGGCGTCGTTCCTGGTGCCCTACCAGGAGGCGAAGGCCAACGGCGGCGTCGAGATCGCCACCGAGAAGAGCATCGGCTCCAACGACAACACGGTCGTCGTGTTCCGCACCGAGGTGCTCGAAAAGCGCCCGGACGTGGCGGCGAAGTACCTCGACGTGCTGCAGGATCTCACGGCGAAGCAGCGCGCCGACCCCACCGACTTCGAGAACGTCTTCGAGAAGACCGGCCCGCGCGCACTGTCGGGCGCGCGACTCGCCGACGCCTACCGGGTGGGCGGCGAGGCCACGGTGCCGCACCTGCCGAACGAGGCGGACGCCACCGCCCTGGCCGACGTGGTGAACACCTTCTTCGACAACGGCGTCATCACCCGCAAGATCACCGCCGCCGACATCTTCTACGACTTGAAGTCCCGGCTGACGCCCGAGCAGCTGGCCTCGCTCCAGGCGGGCAGCTGAGATGGCGGTGATCCCCGCGGCGGGGCCCACGGAACTCGCCCCGCCCCGTAGTCGCGCCGGAAAGCGCAGGCCCACTTGGTTTTCGGTGCCGCTGCGGTTCCTGCTTCCCGCCCTGATCGTCGCGGGCTGGTGGGTGGGCTCGGCGACCGGAGCGCTCTCCGAACGCGTGCTGGCGGGCCCGCCCGCGGTGTGGACGGCGTTCACCGAACTGCTCGGCACCGGCCAGTTGCTCGACTTCGCGGTCGCGTCGTTCGCGCGCGCCGCCTTCGGCGTCGGCATCGGTGTGGCCATCGGGTTGACGCTCGGCCTCCTGTCGGGGCTGTCGAGTCTCGGTGAGGAACTGGTCGATTCGACGATGCAGATTTTGCGCGCGGTGCCGTTCCTGGCGCTGGTGCCGCTGTTCATCGCCTGGTTCGGCATCGACGAGCTGTACAAGGTGCTGCTCATCGCCGTCGCGACGGTGGCGCCGATGTACGCCTACACCTATCTCGGCGTGCGCAACGTCGATCGCAAGATGGTCGAGGCCGCGCGCAGTTTCGGGCTCACCGGCCCGCGGCTGGTGCTGGAGGTCATCCTGCCCTCGGCCCTGCCCGGCGTGCTGATGGCGCTGCGGGTGTGCCTGTCGATCAGCATCACCGGTCTCATCGCGGCCGAGCAGGTCGGCACCAGGGAAGGCGTGGGCTACCTGGTCACGCTGGCCCAGGAGTACAACCGCACCGACTACATGGTGCTGTGCGTCGTGTTGTACGCGCTGCTCGGATTGGTCTTCGACGGACTGGTGCGGGTTGCGGAGCGGTTCGCGATGCCCTGGCGCGGGCAGGTGGCGATCCGATGACCGCCGTCACCGAACCCGGAGCCGAGGTGACCACCGCGCCGGCGACGGAGCAACCGGTCGCCGTCTCGATCTCGGGCCTGCGCAAGTCGTTCGGCGCGAAGACGGTGCTCGACGGCGTGGACCTGACCATCCGGCGCGGCGAGTTCGTCGTCCTGCTCGGGCCGAGCGGCACCGGCAAGACCACCTTGCTTCGCCTGCTCACCGGCCTCGAAGCGCCGGACGCGGGGCGGATCCTCGTGCCCGGCCGTCGCACCACCGTCTACCAGGAACCGCGGCTGATTCCCTCGAAACGGGTGCTGGCGAACGTCATCGTGGGGCAGCGCCGTTCCCGGCAGCACCGCGAAGCCGGGTTGCGCGCGCTGGCCGAGGTCAACCTCGACGGCAAAGCCCGGCAATGGCCCGCCACGCTCTCCGGTGGCGAGGCGCAGCGCGCGGCGCTGGCCCGCGCCCTCGTCCGGGAACCCGAATTACTGCTGCTGGACGAGCCTTTCGCGGCGCTGGACGCACTGACCCGCCTGCAGATGCAGGATCTGGTCGGCGACCTGGTCGCCCGGCATCGTCCGGCGGTGCTCATGGTGACCCACGACGTCGACGAGGCGATCCGCCTGGCCGACCGCGTGCTGATCCTGGACCACGGGCGCTTCGCCGTGGACGTCGCCATCGACGTGGCCCGCCCGCGCGACCGCGCCGACCCCGAAACCTTGCGCTTTCAGTCCCTTTTCCTCACCCAGCTCGGCGTGGACCGCACCACGCCCGCTCCAAGGAGTGCCTCATGACCGACACCCTCTGGTACACCCGCTGCCCGGTGCCCACCGCGAGCGGGCTCGCGCACAGCCTCGGCTGGCTCGGCGACGCCGCGGCGCGAGCCGGGCTGGAGTTCGGCGTCCTCCAGGACGCGGGGCCGGAGCTGGCCGGCCACCACTTCCTGCACGATCTGTCCGGACTGATCCGGGAGGGCGGCAACGTCCCGGCCCTGGCGGCGCGCGCCCAGGGCTCGCCGACCCGGTTGATCGGATTGACCTGGATCGATGAGGCGCAGGCCATCCTGGTGGGTCCGCAGTCCTCCGTCGGCGGCCCCGCCGAGCTGGCCGGGCTGCGCGTCGGCGTGCCGGCGTGGGCGCAGGACCAGGCGCGCAGCTTCCCCCGCGCGATGGCCCTGCACGGTTTCGCGAACGCCCTGCGGCTCGGTGGCCACACGCTCGCCGACGTGCGCGTGGTCGAGATCGGTGTGGAGCGCGATCCGCAGGTGCGCACGGAGGTCCAGGTGAACCGCCGCGTCGTTACCTGGGGTGTCGAGGAACTGCTGCGCGGCGAGGTGGACGCCATCTATGTCAAAGGCGCTCGGGCCCAAGAGGTGGCGCGGGAACACGGCCTGCGCGTCGCGGTGGACCTGGATACCACCGAAGCAAAACGCTTCCGGGTCAACAACGGCACGCCGCGACCGATCACCGTGCACTCCGACCTCTTGGAGTCGCGCCCCGAGCTGGTCGTCGAATTCCTCGCGCAGAGCCTGCGCGCCGCCGACTGGGCCGCGGGCAACCTGGCCGGTGTCCGCGACGTGCTTCAGCGGGAGACATTGTCCGGCCCGGAGGGCGTGGTCGCGGCGTACGGCGAGAACTTCCACCGCGATCTGCATCCGTCGTTGTCGGAGGAGCGGATCGAGCTGCTCGGCGTGCAGAAGCAATTCCTCTACACGCACGGTTTCCTCGCCGCCGACTTCGACCTGGCCTCGTGGGTCACGCACGAGCCGCTGGCCCGGGCCAGGGAGCTCGTCGAGTCGGGAAAGGTCCCCGCATGACGGAGTTCCTGTGGCGCTTGCCTTCCCGTGGTGACGGCCGTCATGCCCCTGCTGGACGACGCAATCGCGGCGGATTCGGCGGACCCGCGCCGCTGACGCCGGCGACCGACCTGCGGCCGGGACACTTCGGTCCGTTCGACGACCTCGCTCAGATCATCGATGCCGCCGAGCTGGCCGGGCTGGACGGGGTGCTCGCCCCCTACGACCCGCAGGGTGAGGAATCGTGGATCGTGGCGGGCGGCGCGCTGCGCGGCACCCGGCACTCCCGCGTCGTCGTCGAATTCCAGCCCGCGTTCGGCACCCCCGTCTACGCGGCGAAGATCTCCGCCACCCTGCAACGCATCTCGGGCGGACGCCTGGCCTGGCAACTGGCTGTGGACACCGATCCCGCCGACGCGCGGGCACGCGGCGATCGCGTCATCGGAGACGACCGCTACGCCAGGGCCGCGGAGTTCCTCACCGTCGCCCGGGGCGTATGGAACGAGGCCCCGGTGCCCTCGGCGGGATTCGCCGGCACGGGGTTCCACTACGAAGGCGCGCACTACGACGTGATCGACGGCGGCTTCCGCGGCATCCTGTCCGGGCTGCCGTTCCCGGCGGTCTACCTGACCGGCGATTCCGCCGCCGCGCTCGAACTGTCGGCCGCACACGGCGACGTCCACGTGTTCACCGAGACCGCGGCGGGCGTCGGCGCCGCGATCGCCGCCTTGCGGGAGCGCGCGACGGCGGTGGGACGGACGGTACGCGCCGGGCTGGAACTGCCGGTCATCGCGCGGGAAACCGAGGAGGAGGCATGGGCCCGCGTCGATCGGCAGTGGCGCGAGGTGCACCCGGACGGCCCGGACGCACGCGAGCACGATCTGGGCGACGGCCGCTGGGCCGGATTCGCCGACCTCGGCTACGCCGCAGCCATCGGCCTCGTCGGCAGCTACGCACAAGTGGCGCAGCATCTTTCGCGTTATGCCGAGGCGGGCATCGACAGCGTGGTGCTGTCCGGACACCCGCACATCGAGGAATTGCACCGCGCGGGCGAGCACCTCTTGTTCCTCGCCGACCCGGTCGGCCGCACCATGACCGCGCAGGAGGCAACCGCATGACCATCGACATCTACTGGCGCATCGGCATGGAGGGCGACCACGCGTCGCTGCGCACGCCACGCCGTTACAACCGCGGCCACGCCAACGGCTACGGACCGGGCAATATCGCCCCCGCCATCCGTGGCGGCGCCCTCGACGGCTACGGCTACATCGACCACATGGCGGCGGTGGCGAGGGCCTCCGAATCAGCCGGTTTCCTCGGCGGTCTGCTGCCGTCGTTCCCGGTGACCGACGACCCGTGGGCGGTCGCGGCGGCGCTGGCCAGGGAGACCACCACCTACCGTTTCATGGTCGCCTTCCAGCCCGGCTTCCTGCACCCGGTACAGGCGGCGCGGATGTCGGCGAGCCTGCAGCGGGCGACCGGCGGCAGGCTGGTCTACAACATCATCAGCGGCGGCGGCGGGCCCGCCCAGCTCTGGTGGGGCGACAAGGTCGCGCACGACGATCGCTACGCCCGCACCAGCGAGTTCCTCGACGTGCTGCGCGGCGTGTGGGACGGCGACCCCTACGACCACGACGGCCGGTTCTTCCGGACCGAGGGCGCCGCGCTCGCCCCGGGCATCGCCGGCCAGCCGTTTCCCGAGGTGTACTTCTCCGGGTCCTCGGCCGCCGCGGTGCGGGCGGCGGGCAGGCACGCCGACTACTACCTGTCCTGGCTGGAGCCGTTCGCCGACCTGCGCGCCAAGTTCGACGGCGTCCGCGCCCACGCCGGAACGATCGGCCGCACACCGAAGTTCGCCGTCCGCATCGACATCCTGGCCCGGCACACCGAGGAGGCGGCCTGGGCGGAGATCGAGAAGGGCTGGGCCTTCGTCGACCGCGGCGCCGCCGAGCGGGCCGCCAAGGGCGACTCGGTCGGCGCCGCCCGCATCCAGGGGTGGGTGCCGGAGACCATCACCGGCTACCGCGACCTGGAAGTCCAGCCCAACGTCTGGTGCGGCTTCAGCCTGATCCGCGGCGGCCCGGCATTCGGCCTGGTCGGCAGCTACGAGCAGGTCGCGCAGCGGCTCGACGAGCTGATCGACCTCGGTGTCGACGCGTTCATCCTCGCGGGCAACCCGCATCTGGAGGAGGCGTACCGCGTCGGCGAAGAAGTGCTCCCGCTGCTGGGCCGATCCCGGCTCACCGCCTCCACTCCCGCCGCATCCCTTTCCCCCGCACGCTGATTCAGGAGAGATCATGACCACCACCGAGACCCGGTTGCCGGAGTCCGTCACCGCGTTCGTGGCCGCCGCGACCCGCGACGCCGAGAAAGCCTTCCGAGTGTTCCGGGAGACCGGCACCGTCTCCGGCAACGGCACCGTCAACTTCGTCGAACGCGTGCCCGGCGAGGAGATCGCCGTCGCCCTGAACGAGCCGGGGCCGTGGGCCGACGACCGCACCATCGCGCCGGTGGTCGCCACCTTCGACGGCGAGGTGCTGTCCGGGACGGGCTCCGCCGGATTCGTCACCGGTTACGCGAAGGTTTTCCGCGCGCATCCGGAGATCACTTCCGTGGTGCACATCCACACCCCGTGGCTGGGCGGGTGGGCGCAAACCCATCGCACGCTCCCGATCCGCTACGCGGCCGCGCAGCGGCTCACCCTGTCCCGGGCGGTCCCGCCGCACATCGACCGCAGCGTCGGCGCGGGCGATTTCATCCTGTCCCAGCTGGTCGAGGACCCGGACCTGGTCGCGATCTTCGAGGCCAACGGTGGTGCGAACGTCATCGGGCGGGCTGGGCTGTTGGAGCTGGCGAAGTTCGTCGTGCTGCTCGAGGAGGGCGCGCAGTATCAGGCGATCGCCGAAACGCTCGGCGGCTCGGTCGAATTCGATCCGTCCAACCTCGCGGTGCAGTGGAGCCGCACCGGCCTCGCCGACGAGGCCCGCCGCCGCGGCCTGATCTGACCGGCGCCGCACATCCGAATCGAGGAGCGATCATGACCATTCGTGTCGGCTACTTCCCGCACAACAATTCCCTGTTCGTCCTGCGCCACCGCGGCATCCTGGAGAACCTGCTGCCCGACGTGGAATGGGTCGACCTGCGCGACCTGCCACGCCCCGCGCCGGTCGACCCGCGGTCGGGACTTCCGTCGCTGCATTCCGATCATCTGTTCGACGGCGGTTACGACTTCATCGGCACGGGCTTCACGCCGCCGCTGACCGCGCTCGCGAACGGACGCGACATCGTCTACGTCGGCATCTCCGGGCCGCGGGTGGAGAACGGCCGCCTGGTCACCAGGGCCGATTCCGGCATCGAGACGGTGCTGGATCTGAAGGGCAAGCGGGTCGGCATCGCGCACGGTTCCTGGCAGACCACCCTCGCCCTGCTCGCACTGGACCGCGCGGGCCTGGCGTGGAAGGACGTCGAGCCGGTGGACACCGACGTGCACGACGGCGGCGCGGCGCTGCTGCGCGGCGATCTGGACGCCTGGGTCGGCGCCTATCCGGGTCTGGCCGCGATCGAGGCGGCCGCCGACCTGCGGACGCTCGTGGACACCGAGTCGCTGTTCAGCCACCCCTCGCTGTGGTTCACCCGCCGGGACTTCGCCGAAGGCGATCCCGCGGCGCTCACGGCGATCATCACCGCTTTGCAGCAGTCGGACGCGTGGATCAAGGACAACCCGCGCGCGGCCGCCAGGTACTTCGTCGACGACGTGACAGCTCGCGGCGGGACCGCGAGCCTGGACGCGTGGGAGGCCGCGCTGCGCGGCAGGCCCTTCGGCGTCGAACCCGTCACCGCGGAATTCCTCGACGAACAGCAGCACGCGGCCGATCTGCTGGCCGCCAACGGACTGCTGCCGCGGACGGTGCGGGTGCGGGACGCGGTGCTGCCGTGGATCGGCGAGACGGTCACCGCGAAATCCGGCGTAACGGTCTGATCGGACGAACGGCGGGCCGGGGTGCCGCGGGATACCCGGCCCTTCGGGGTGTTCGAGGAAACGTCAGCGCGGCGAAATATTCGGCCGGCCGCCGTGTCTTTCGGTGGAGCGCAGCTCGCACCAATAGGCGGCGACGGCGGTGGCGTAACCGGCCACGACGGCCGTCGCGGTGACGATCAACAGCGTGATGAGCAGTGGAATCAAGAAAGCGGTGTGCATTGTGCCCTCCCCGCGGTCACGGTGATCTCAGCGGAAGGTTCGGCGCCGCACTGCACCGACATGTCGGTCCCGCACCTAGTGAAATCGTAATCGTCGCAGCCTCCTCCGGCAGGGCAGCCGGCTGTGAGTTCGATCATGTGTGGCGCGGTGTGTCGCGGGGAATACATTCGCGCCGTGCGGTCTAATTGATCTTGTCTCCACTTTCCCGGCAGGAAAGCAGGACACGACACGGGACCGCCGAATCGGCGGCCGTGGGCGTCGCAGTGCCCGTCGCGCGCCGGACTTATTCGGTGGCGCGGTTCTTTCGCTCGAATCTGTCTCCGGCATCACCTCGGCATGCGAAAAGGAGCACGAACGTGAGCATGATTCTCGCCGCGCTGCACGACACCGTGATCGCGCAGTTCGAAAATCCGACCGCGGAAGAGCCGCCGCTCGCGGACAAACTGATGCAGATGGGCCGTTACTTCACCTGGTTGGTCCAGTTGTCCGGAATCACGGCGATCACCTACGGGGGCGGCAGGTTCGCGTGGGAGAAATGGAACGGCGGCACTCTCCAGTCGCCGAAGATGGTCGCCAGCGCGATGGCCGGCGGCGCGGTGGCGACGAGTGCGGGCACGATCATGAACGCGATCATCGGCTGACCCACGGCGCGGATTCGTGACGCACCGGCTCGACGCTCACCGTCGGGCCGGTGTTCTTCTGTCCGCGCCGACTGCGCCGCCGGACAGCGGCGCTCCACGTGTGCGTCAGGTGGCGGCGATGCTCAGTACGGCCTCGGCCGCAGGATCGCGCGGGATCGCTCGGCGAACAGCCGCGCGGCCGTGCGCGCGTGCCGTTCCAGTGCCGGAAAGAGAGCTCGCCACGGGCGGTCACGCCGCCGCTCATACCGCACGTTTTCGGCGAACTGAACGCCGTGCCCATCCGGCGTACCGTGACCATCACCAAGGCCCGGCAGCGCTTCGCGAGCGACGGAAGCTGACCACCCAGCTCTTGTGGTGGGCGTGCGCCTTGCGCGCGGAACGGGCCGAATCGCCGTTCGTGCGGTAGAAAGCAACCGCGAACCGAGTCGGTGCGCCGGTGACGGACCGACCGTAAACAAATCGTATGGCGGTGCCAGCAGAGTCGTTCTCGACACCGAGACCGGCCGCACCCGGCGACCGCCGCACGTGAAAGGAAACCGATGGGCACCATCGCAGTGCACGAATTCATCGCCCTCGACGGGGTGTACGAGGATCCGTCCTGGACCTTCGAATACGGGTTCGACCCGAAGATGGGGGAGACCCTGGGCGCGATCACCTCGGCGTCGAAGGCGATCCTGCTGGGCCGCACCACGTTCGAGATGTTCGCCCCGGCCTGGTCGACCCGCACCGCCGAGGACGACCCGGGCGCGCCGTTCTTCAACGACACGATCAAGTACGTGGTGGGTGCGCGGGAGCCGCAGGTGGAATGGGCCAACAGCACCCGTCTGGGCGCTTACGACCCGGATGTCATCCGCAAGCTGAAGGACGAGGTCGACGGCGTCATCTATGTCAGTGGCAGCGGCACGCTGGTGCGGGCGCTGCTCGCGGACGGCTTGGTCGACGACCTGCACCTGTTCGTGTACCCGATAGCGCTCGGCAAGGGCAAGCGGCTGTGGGGCGACGGCGTCGAGGCGACCAAGCTCGCGCTCAAAGAGCAGGAGGTCTACGCCAACGGCGTCGTCCACTTGGACTACGGTCCCGCCGAGGTCTGATGCCACGCGGAAGGGCGGCCCGTTCGGGCCGCCCGAGCGATCCCGGCTCGCCGCGGGGAGGGCGAGTGGGCCGGAATCAGCGCCCGCCGGTGCAGTAACCCTCCGGGGTGTACTGGCACGGACGCTCGTTGCGTCCACGGTATCCGCCGTGGTTGCTGCTCCTGGACCGCTCGCCGACACCGGAACCGCGCTTGTCGGCGGGGTTGTGCGAGTACCGGTCCGCTGTGGTGGTGACATAAGGTTCGGGCGAAGCGACCGCCGCCGCCGTGAAGACCGACCCACCGATCAGCGCCGAGGCCACCACTCGACGCACTGTCACGCGCTTCCTCGTGTTGTGCATTAGTTCATCCCGTCGATTAACGTGCCGTCATATAACGATACATTGATCAGTGAGTCGTTGGCACTGATTTTTCCCACCCATGGGAACAAAGGCGCTCTACCTGCGTCAATCGAGTAATACATGGCTGCGCGCTCGATCTTGACCTGTGCAACGTGCCGTTGTTCAGGTAACCGGAGAGTGCGCGCCTCAAACCATGCGGAGCGCATCCGGTCCGCGTGCCACGCATGCGAAGAGGGCGACCGGCCTGTTGGATTGGCGACGCGCGACCGTCGAGGCCGCATCGTTCACCCGGCTGAGCCGGTTACCGTCGCGTCTCGGCTGGGCCGCGCGACCCGCGTTCGCGCTGCCAGCGGTCCGGGTCGGCCTCCAACGCGGCGCGGTCCCAGTGGCCGAGTTCGGCGGCGGCCGCATACGTCGTGTCGAGGAACTCGAGCAGTGCGCGCTCAGGCGCCGCGGACGTGCGAACCGCCTCGTAGGGCAGGAGGAATTGGCCGTTCTCCCGGCTGTAGAAGGCGTCCGGCGGACCGACCGGGTACTCGGCGAATCCCTCGGGCTCCGGATACGCGTAGGCGTAGAAGGCGCCTTCCGCTCCGCCGCCAGGCCAGAAGCCGCAACTGCTCAGTTCGTGCGAGTAGCCCTCGACCATGACCCAGTCGCCGCAGTTGGGTGCGCCCCCTGGGTGCCGAGGAGCTGCTCGCCCGGAGAATCTGGTGCACGCCAAATCCATCGCTCCCCAGAAGAAGTGCACCGGGCTCACTTTGCCGATGAAGCGCGAACGGAACTCGTGCATGACGCGATCGGCGGCGAGCAGTTGCCGCCAGAACAACGTGGCGGCCGCCGCGTCATAGGAGCGATGCTCGTAGTCCTCGGCGAACGGGATGGCGGGTTCGACCTCGTTGGGCCTGGCCTGGATGTGCACCGGCACGCCGAGTTCGCCGAGCGCCTCGACGGTTTCGGCGTAGAAGGCCGCGACCGGCTTGGGCTCGAGCGCGACCTGCCGGTTCCGGCCGTCGCTGGACCGGATGTGCAGTCGATGATCGAGGAAGTCGAATTCGATGTCGAAGCACCCGGTGGGGTGCGGGATGGCGGAGGTGGTCAGTCCCCTCGGGCTGACGTAGAAGGTGACCTGCCACCAATGGTTGACCAGCGGAGCGTGCGAGAGCCGGATTTTGCCGACGATCTGCGTCCACATGTGCAGCGTCTCTCGCGTGGGCGTCCAGTCGTCCACCCGCAACGCCGGCCACGGCCCGGTCGTGGCTTCTGTCACTGCCGCGCCTCCGTCTCGTTCGGGGTACTCGGTGCCGCGCGCAGGTGCTCGCGAATGACCAGCGCAGTGCTCGTATCCCGCACCGTACCTGGTGCACATGCCCTCGGAAGCCCGACATGCGACAGAATTGGCAACTGTCCGGCAACATTGCCTGGCTCCGCTGCGGGCCGCCCAACTGGCCGGACCCGGCGGAAAGGCATGCCCGGGGTCGGCCGACGATGTCTCAGGGCCTGCGCGGCCACCTGTCGCCCGCTGACGGCATGCTCGTCAACGGCAGGGCGACGCCCTTGCGGGTTGCCCGGGCTCTGCGGCGGGAATCCGGATCCCACACCATGGCCGCGGCCGCACCGCCGAGCAGAACCACGACGATGCCGACGATCGCCACCCACAGCAATACCACCGATATTTCTCCAGTCATTCCCGTCCGCTCCATATGGCACGTTATCCCCAGGCGGACAATTACTTTCGCGATTGCGAGCATTCTTCACACGCCGTGCGGCCCGCGCGAATCGACGCGCGGATTCTGTGCTGGGCCAGCACCACTGGCTCCTGCGTTTGGGATACGTCTGGTAACGCATAGTGTCGCGAACGGAGGGGCGGCAGAAGGCTCGGATGTCGATGCGCGAAAGCGAGGATGTGGTCGAGGGATCGGTGCGGGCGCACGGATCGGGCCGCGACCACCGCCTACGCGAACGTCGTGAAGGCGGGCATGCGCGCCTTGGCGCCGCGCGCGCGTTCGGGGCCCGCGGCACGCGCTCGAGGCGATCGTTTTCGTTTCCGAGAACCTGCTGCCCGCCCCGAGATAGGGCCATCGCATTGACCTCGGCGGCGCCAGGGGTCATTATGAACACATGTTCATGAACGTGTGTTCATAATGTTCGAGGAGGTTCGATGACCGAGATCGTCAACATCGCGCAGGCGCAGGCGTGGAACGGTTACGAAGGCGCGCACTGGGCCGAGCACGACGGCCGATACGACGCGGTCAACAGTGGGTTCAACGAGCCGCTGCTGGCCGCCGCGGACATCCGGGACGGCGATCGGGTGCTGGACATCGGTTGCGGGAACGGCCAATTGACGCGATTGGCCGCCGCACGGGCAGGCTCCGGATCGGCGACCGGTCTCGACCTGTCCGGTCCGATGCTCGCCCGCGCCCGCGACCGCGCGCGGGCAGAGGGCATCGCGAATGTGTCGTTCCGGCAAGGCGACGCGCAGGTGCACCCGTTCCCCGCCGCCGCGTTCGACGTGGTGATGAGCCGGTTCGGGATCATGTTCTTCGCCGACCCGATCGCCGCCTTCACCAACATCGCCCGCGCGCTGCGACCCGGGGGCCGCCTCGCGTTCGTGGCCATGACCGCACTGGGCGGAACGGATCTCGGCACCGTATTCGGTGCGCTCGCCACGCATTTCCCGTACGCCGGGCCGGAGGACGGCCACGGCCCCACCTCGTTCTCCGATCCGGGGCGGGTTCGCGAGGTGCTGTCGGCCGCGGGGTTCGACGACATCGGCTGCGCGCGCGTCGAGGCGGACGGCATCTGGGGCCGCGACATCGCGGACGCGGCCGAGTTCCTCTTGGGCTGGGGCCCGATCCGTCATCAGCTGAGCCTCGTGGACCCCACGGTCGAGGCGGATGCCCGGCGTACGTTGCGCGAGGCATTGCGGCCGTTCGACCGACCCGATGGCGTCCGGCTGCGCGGCACCGCCTGGCTGGTCACGGCGTCGGCGCCGCTACTGTAGGCCGAATGGCACCGAGAAAGGCCGCAGCCCTCAGCGATCGCGACGACGACCGCGATCTACGCGCTCATCTGATCGCGACCGCTGAGCGGATGATGGTGGAGCAGGGTTCGGCCGGTCTCACCGTCCGTGCCATCGCGCGGGCGGCCGGGGTCGCCACCGGGGTTCTCTACAACCATTTCGCCGACAAGGAGGAACTGCTCGCCGCCGCGCTGCGCGCGCACGTCGACGAGGTGCAACGCGGACTCGGTCTGCTGCCGCAGGCGGGAACCGGTGCGGTAGCAGCGAATTTGCGCGTCTACCTCGACCGAGGGCTGGCCCTGCACCGGGCGATCGTGCCGGTGATTGCCGGACTGCTCGCCCAACCCGCGGCACTCGCCCGCTTCGCCGAATCGGATGCCCGGCGAGACTGGCGGCATCGGCTGGCCGGCTATCTGCACGCCGAACGCGATCTCGGCCGCCTCGCGCCGGACGCCCGGGTCGACGCCGCGGTCGCCGTGCTGGCGGGCATCTGCCACGACCAGGTCTTGTCCGCCCTGCTGGCGGCGCGGCCCGTCGCGGACCCGCCCTCGCTGGATTCGGTGGTCGCGCTTGTGCTCGACGGCATTCGCGCGCCGTCCTGAGTCGCTCCGGATCGGCGGTGGCGGTGCCTGATCGCCCGGCGTGCCGAACGATCAGCCGGCCTCGAACGCGGCGGCCACGATCGGGCGCACCTGTTCCATGGTGGCCGCCCCGGTCTCGCGGGCCACGGAGGTCATGTCGACGTCGGGAAGCCCGCAGGCGACGGCCCAGTGCCACGGTTCGAGGTCGCCGTTCACGTTGAGCGCGAAGCCGTGACTGGTGATCCCGCGGCTCTGGCGCATCCCGATGGAGACGATTTTGCGGGCGGTGCGGGTGGTCCACACCCCGGTGAGCAGTTCCGAGCCCGGTGGGGTGTCGCGGCGTTCCGCAGGGACGTTCAGTCGGCCGAGTGCCTCGATCAGGCGGAACTCGACCTCCCGGATGTAGTCGACAACCCCTTCGCCGGAGTCGAGCCGGACGATGAGATAGCCGACCAGCTGGCCGGGGCCGTGATAGGTGAGCTGGCCCCCACGAGTGGTTTCCACGACCGGGATGTGGTGAGCCGGATCGGGCAGGTGCTCCAGCGGCGTCCTGCGCCCGACGGTGTAGACCGGCGGATGGCTCAGCAGCCACAGCGTATCCGGCCGCGCGCCGCTATGGCGTTCGTCGACCAGCTCGCCCATGCGCTCCATGGCCTTGTCGTAGTCGATGAGGTCGTCCTGGATCAAAGTCAGCGGCCGGGATCGCATGCTCCGACCATATCGCCCTCTGCCGTACCGGCGAACCCGCCCCGCGATGGCCGGGCTCGGCGCCGCCCGCACGGGGACTAGGACGTGGTGGGCAATCCCGGCCGTGGATCGGTCGCCGCGGCGCGGCGCTTGGCGGCGAACGGCAGTGCCAGCATGTACAGGCCGGAGAACAGCAGCACGGCGAGCGGTAGAAGCGGCAGGTATGACACCCAGACGACCGGATCCTCCGGTGCCAAGGCGACGAATGTGGCGAGCACGGTCAAGAGGAAAACGATGCCCGACCAACGGTGCAGCCGCCGGACTCGCGGTGCGGGTCCGGGGACCTGTGCTGCCACGCCCTGCCGGGGTGCGGTGTTCGCGGCTGCTCGGTCGCGCCGCCTCGCGGTGTACCACAACACGAGTAGGCCGAGACCGGAGAACAGAAGCAGGGCGAGCGGGGGCAGTGGCACGTAGGACAACCAGACTGGGCCCTGCAACGCCAAGGCGGCGACCGTGACGAGCAAAGTCACCGTGAAGATGACGGCCAGCCACCGGTGGGTCTGCCGGATCCGCTTGTTCCAATCCATGAGTCCTCCTCTACGTATGAGCACCCCCCGGTGATCGCCGGGTGGACGTCGGTGGTGAAGACGCTAGCGAGGTCCGGTCACCAGTACTTCTCGATTCCTGATCGTTCCGAAGGGGCGCCACCGGAGGTGCGTTCGACGTCGAGCGGCGGCAGTGCGGATCTGCTGTGCCGGTTGTACGACCGCGCCTGCTGCGCTCGATCCGCGGTGTGTCCGGTGGGTCAGGCCGAGAGAGATGTGCAGGGCTGTGACATATGGGCACGCAGCCCAGGAACGGCCGAATCCGGCGCGCGGCGAACTCACGCCGTTTCCGGCCGCGGATCCGGAGGGCCGTACCAGTGGCAGATCAGCAGGGCGAGTTCGACGTCGAGCCGATCGTCGGCGATGGGCCTGCCGCGTCGCGAAATAGCGCGCCCGACACGATATTTGACCGAGTTGGCGTGCAAGTCCAGTTCCTCGGCGGCCGCTTTGTAACTCGATCCGGTGCGCAGGAACACCTGGAGTGTCTCGCGCAGGCGGGCGTCGTTACCGGTGTCGGAGGCCAGGTCGCCGAGCACCTCGCCGACCCATTCCCGGACTTCGGTCCCGTGTCCGCCGAGCAGGGCCGCCACCGGTAGCCCGGGATCGTCGGCCGCGACGACTCGGTCCCCGGCGTCTCCTCGCGCCAGCGCGACCGATCGCGCGCTCCGGGCCAGGCGATGCGACCGGCGAAATCCCGCGACGCCGGGGGCCATCGCGCCGATCGCCACCCGCGGCGCGTCGCTCAGCGCGGCCGTGAAACCGCGGAGGCCCGCGATCGCGTCGGGCCGCGCCGAGCGGTACGGGAGCCAGGCCCAGCCGCTCAGTTGATCGTCGGCGACGAACAGGGGAGTCGCGTCGGCTCGTGCGGGCTCCGCCGAGCCGCGGACGAACCGCTGCAGCCGGCCCAGTTCGTCGCCGTGCGTGCCGGAATCCGGATACCAGACGATGAGCGCCAGATGGTGCCACCGCAGCGGATAACGAATCTTCTCGGTGGTGGCGTCGACATCGACGGCGCTCTTGCCCTCCAGAATCTCGCGCACGCCCAGCGCGCGGACACTGTTGCGCGTTTCCAGCCACTGCTCGCGCTCGCCTTCGTACACCGCGACGACTTGCTGGATCATCCGGTCGAGGTACCCGAACAGCCGGGTGGCGATGGTCCGGGCCACGAGGAAACGATCCGCCGGTGCGAGGTCGGCGGCCGCCAGTTCGGCGAAGAATCGTTCGGTCGCCAGCCGCTGGCCGACATGATAGGCCCGCACCAGGGCGTTGAGCGGGACACCGTGCTGGGCCAGCCGCCTGGTGTACTCGCTGGCCGCGGCGGGGAGGTGGATGCGCGCGGCGGGAATGTCGTGGCGCAGTGCGTGCAGCACGGTATCGACATTGCCCTGCACACTGGCCCCGAGCAGGTCGACGGTATGGACATCCGCGCGTAATTCGGCTATTTCCTCCTCGAGGCCGCGATGGATGCTCGCGCTGATATCCGTCACCTGCTCGTTCATGCGGGCGGCGATTTTCCCGACAAAACGCTCTATCTCGACAGCGTGGTCGCGACGAGAATTCGTCACCAGCCGATCGTAGTTGCCTGGCCTGCGCGATCGCGGCCGATCGCGAGGTCGATATTGTCCTCGGGCGACAAAACGGGTGAAGAAATTGAGCGTTGAACGACGGTGTGCAGCCCAGCCACGCTTTCTACCGTTGTCATCGAATCCCAACGCCGTTGCCGAGGAGATCGCAATGACGCTTTCGACCCTCCCGGACCGCCGCGCCGAAGCCGCCCCGCACGCACCCGCCCTTGCCGATGACGGCACCGAACTGGACAACAGCGAATTCCTGGCCGCCGTCCAGCGGACCGCCTCCGGTCTGCAGGCCGTGGGCGTCACGACCGGCGACGTGGTCGCGATCATGCTGCCCAGCGCCGTCGAACTCGTGGTGTCGCTGTTCGCGACCTGGCGTCTGGGGGCCGCGGCCGCCGTGATCGACCCGATGGTGAACGACGCGGAAGCGGGCCGACGGATATCCGACTCCGGTTCGACAGTCATCATCGCCGCCGCCCGCCCCGCGCGGGCCGGCCTTTCGGTTCCGGTCGTCACGCTCACCGCGGCGGAACGCGAAGTCGTCGATCCGGCGCGGCCCGGTGCGGAGGAATTGGCGCTGATCACCTACTGCGGCGGTGACCGGGCGATGCTCGACCACCGCCACCTCGGGGCCATGTGCCAATTGGTGATCAAGGTGCTCGCCCTCACCGATGCCGACCACAGTCTGTCGACCTTGCCGATGCGGCAGATCAGCGGCATTTTGCTGGGCGCCTTGTCGCCGCTGGCCGTGGGGGGCCGCGCCACCATGGCGAGCCACCTCGGCCCGCGGTCGTTCCTGGATCGGATCGAGCGAATCCAGCCGACCTACTTCTCCGCGGTCCCCGGTCTGTACGCCGCGCTGTCCGAGCTGCCCGGCCGGATGCGGACGGACGCCTCGTCGGTACGCTTCGCCCTCTGCTGCGTGGCCCCTGCCCGCATCGAACTGCGCAGCAGGTTCCAGCACCGTTACGGGATACCCGTCATCAACGGGTACGGGCTGCGCGAGGTCATCGCGCGAGCGCACGCGATCCGTTCACCGGCAGCGACAGAGCAGCAACCGAGCAGCAGATAGTCCCGGCCCCGGTCGGCGTCGCAGCTGGACGGAGCGTGCCCCGTGATCACCAGGGCAGGACGCCTTCGGCGTCGAAGAAGCCTCCGGTGGGGCCGTCGGGCCCCACCTGCGCCATTCGCACGATGATTTCGGCGCCTTGCTCCACGGTTTGCCTGCCGCTGTTCCCGTTCAGGTCGGTCCGGGTGAATCCGGGCTCCACCGCGTTGATCCGCATGGCCGGAAACGCCTTCGCGTACTGCACGGTCAGCACGTTCACCGCCGTTTTCGACGCCGGATAGGCGACGCCCGGGTAGGCATGCGCCGGGGTGCCCGGGTCGGCGATCCGGGCCAATGAGGCGAGCCCGCTGCTGACGTTGACCACGACCGGAGCGGCGGAACGCCGCAGCAGCGGAAGGAACGCGTGCAGGACCCGCACCATGCCGAAGACATTCGTCTCGAATGTCCGGCGCATCAGCTCGGCGGTCAGGTCCGCGGCGCCGATCACAGCGTCGGCGACACCCCACTCCGGCGCGATACCGGCGTTGTTGACCAGTACGTCCAGCCCGCCGTCCGCCTCGATGGCCTCGACCGCGGCCGCCACGGAGTTGTCGTCGGTGACGTCGAGCTGGACCGGCCGCGCGCCGAGTTCCGCCGCGGCCCGGCGACCGCGGTCGGCGTCCCGGCTTCCGAGGTAGACGGTGTGGCCCGCGGCGACGAGTCGGCGAGCGGATTCGAAGCCGAGACCCTTGTTCGCACCGGTGATCAATGTTGCTGTCATGACGACGGACGCTAAGACCTGGAGCGCGCTCGAAGTCAACCGGAGCGGATCCGGTCCCTCCCGTCGTGTGAGCCGCGCCGAAAAGCGTTGGGGGACAGCGCTAGTGATCGAGCTGGGACAGGGCGAACGCGGTGAGGAAACCGGACACCGTGATCAACCCCACCCACAGATGGGCGTTCTCGAACGCCTCCGGGATCATCGTGTCGGTGATCATGGCCAGGATCGCGCCGGCGGCCAAGGCGGTGATGGCGGCCAGTACGGCGGGCGCGGCGTCACCGAGCAGTCCGTAACCCGCCATCGCCGCCACACCACTGATCAGCGCGATACCGCCCCACAAGCCGAACACGTAGCGGGGGTGGCGCTGCGCGCGGCGCATACCGGCCGCGCTGGACAAGCCCTCCGGGATGTTGCTGATGAATACCGCGGCCACCGTGACGGCGCTGACGGCTTTGCCGCCCAGCAGGCTCGACCCGATGACGATGGATTCCGGTACACCGTCGAGCAGAGCGCCCAGCGCGATGGCCATACCGGAGCCGGCTTGTTCGGATTCGCTGGGCTGCTGGTCTCCCGAGCGCTTGCGATGACGGGCGCCGCGGCGGGCCAGGGCGATGTTGGCCAGGGTGTAGATCACCGCACCGCCCACCGCGCCGAAGGCGGTGGGCGGCAATCCGGCACGTTCGTGCGCCTCGGCGATCAACTCGAACGACACCGCCGAGAGCAGCACTCCGCTGCCGAAGCCCATCACGGCGGCCACGATCTTCGCCGGGATCCGGGCGAAGAACCCCACCAAAGCCCCGATCAGCAAGGCGGATCCGGCCAGCAATCCCCACCCGCCCGCAGCCCACAACTCTGACACCCGACCGTCTCCTCACTGCTCGGAACACGTCTGCCGGTCGGATCGTCGGCCGGCCACCTGTCGGAGCTACCCGCGCCTGCCGGAGCGGAAACGAGGCACTTGCGAGTCGTGGCGTGCGGGTGCCGCAGCCGATGTCCGGGACCACACGCCCGGGACGGGCCCGGACGCGTTTCGCCGAGAAGCCGCAACGCTGTTGGGACGGAAGGTCAGTGTGCGCCGAGCGCGTCGAGGATCATCGGACGCGCCGTCGCGAGCGATTGCTGCCAGTAGGGCCAGGTGTGCGTTCCGTCGAGGACGTCGATGCGGGCGGTGATTCCCAGTGCCGCGAGCCGATCACGGAACATCTGCGCGGATGCGATCGTCATCGTCTCGAGGCCCATCGCGTTCACCGTGTTGCCGAGGCCGAACGGCATGTCGAGCGGGCCGGGCAGGCCGTTGCCGGTGGAGACGTACATCGGCAGTCCGCGCAGCAGTTCCGCTTGCTCGGTGGCGTCGTTGCGGCTCCAGGCGGGGTCACCGGCCGGCCCCCACATGTCGTCGACATTGAATTTGCCCTCGTCCCACATGGCGGCGCGCATCGCTTCGTTCCAGAGCGGGAAAGTCGGGTGCAGGAATCCGGAGAAGGAGCCGGCGAACTTGAACTGGTCGCGGTGATGGGCGGCCAGCGTCAGGGCGGCATTGCCTCCCATGGAGGGGCCGACGATGGCGTTGTTCGTGCGCGATACGCCGTACCGCTGCAGATAGGCAGGCAGTTCCCGGGTGAGAAAGGTCTCCCATTTGTACGTCGTCTCTTGACCGTTCGTACTGCTCGGCCGGTACCAGTCGGTGTAGAAGCTCGAATGCCCGCCGACCGGGAACACCAGGGTGACGTTGTCGTCCGCGAATTGGCGCAGGGCGTCGGTATCGGTCGTCCACTGACTGTGATCGGCCGGCGCGCGCAGGCCGTCGAGCACGTAGAGCGCCGCGCTCCCGCCGCGCGCCGCCCACTGCACCTGCACTTTGATCGGTCCCATGCTGGAGGGCACGAAGAGATCCGTGTACCCGCCTGCCCTGGCGCGCGAGATCGGTGCGTGGATCGGCGCGGCGGTGGCCACGGTCGCGCCGATCGACGACATGAGCACAATCGTCGCCACGGCAGCGCCCGCCTTCTCGATGATTCGCTGCTTTCCGGATCGCGCTGGCGCGCCCACCCGCATACCTCCTACCGTGTTCGGTCACCGGGAAATTCCGATTCGCTTGTCCTCGAGAGCAATTCGCACTCTCCACACTCGGGCCCGCCGCACCCGGGATCGGAAAGCACATCCTAGCTGCGCCACGGCAGGGCCCCGGCGTCGTCGCAGTCAGGCATGGGAAGCCCGGGCCCGATGTGCCGGTGGCTCCTGGTACCGGGTGATCGATGCTGCCGTCCCGGGATGCCGGCCGGAAACGTTGGTGAGCGACCTTGCCAGATAGTAGCCCGAACAACTGTCCGCGACCCGCCTCCGGGACCGACCGGCACTACGGCGTGTCGCCGACCGGCTCCTGTCATCCGGCGAACGGGCATCGTCCGGACTCGGACGCCCGGTCGGATCAGGACGAGACGGCGACTACGGATTGCGGTGACGCGATGCCCTCGGGCCAGGGCCCGGTCGACCACCATGCGCCCGGTGCGTCCGGTGGCGCCGAGCACCGCGATGGCGGCCATCAGTGCGCGGCGGGACGGGTGGCGGGCTGGGACCGGAACGACACCGCTTCCATGACCGGTTTGCGCTGGGTCTTCTGCACGGCCGCGATGCGCCACTGCCCGTCGGTGTCGCGAACCACGGTGTAAGTCGCGAGTTTGCCCAGTTTCTTCGGCGCTCGCTTCGATGATTCTCCGCGCGTCACGACGACCGCGGTATCCATGCCGTAGTAGCGGATGTCGAGAATATCGAGGGTCAACCGCGTGCCTTTCAGGAAGCTGTCGAACAAGGCCTGGTGCGCGCGGCCGATCTCCGCGCCGCCTCGGTAGACGGTGCCGACATAGGTGACGTCGGTGGCATCCGCGGTGAAGCAGGCGCCGTAGGCGGCGCCGTCGCCGGCGTTCCAGGCCTCCCGGCTGCGCTCGAGGAGGGCGCGGATGGCGGCGGTGTCGGTGGTGGTCATTGCGATCTCCTTCGGTCGGCCAGCAGGGCCAGGGCGGCCCGGCGCGGGAGCAGTCGCGCGGCGGCGATGAATGCCCGGTTGAGCGGGCTGGTGAGTACGACGGGGCCGGTGTCGCCGGACAGCGCTTTCCGCGCGCGTTCGGCTACCTGCTCGGGCGTCTCGATCAGCCAGGGCGGCACGTCGGTGGCGGTCTGCGCGGCGGTGGCGGTGACGCCGGGACACAGGGCCAGTACCCGGACGCCGCGTGAGCGCTGTTCGTGCCAGAGGGTTTCGGACAATGCCGTGACGAAAGCCTTCGTCGCGCTGTAGACGGCGAGGCCGGGTTTCGGTATGTGACCGAGCGTCGAGGACACGTTCACCAGCACGCACCCGGGCGTGGCCGCGCCGAGGAAGGCGCGAGCCAAGACGAGCACCGCCCGGCAGTTGAGATCCACAGTGGCCAGCGATGATTCGATCGGGAGCGCGGCGAAATCGCCGTGCTCGGCGGTTCCGGCATTGTTGATCAGCAGCGTGTATCCGCCCCGGCGGAGCCGCTCCGCGACCGCCCGCAGCCCTTCTTCGGTGCCCAGGTCGGCGGTGAGATAGTCGTGGCCGTCGCCGAGTTCGGCGAGCAAGGTCTCGAGCCCTTCGGCGCCGCGCGCCACGGCGGTCACCGAATAGCCGTGTGCGGCGAGAGTTGTCGCCATGGCGCGCCCGATTCCCGCGCTGGCGCCGGTCACCAGTGCCTTCACCGTTCGGCTTCCGGCTTCGTCGCCGGGTCGAACAGAAACGAGACGCGCTCCATGACCGGCTGCCGCTTGGTGTTGTGGAAACTCGCTATCCGCCACTGATCGTCGGCTTCCCGGACCAGCGTGTAGGTCTGTGTCTTGGACAGCTCCGCCGGGCGGTCGTCCTCGTAGCGGTCGCCCCGGCTGGTGACGATGGCGACGTCGTCGCCGAAGAAGCGCACGCCGAGGAAGGAGTCGGCGAGTTCGGTGCCCTTCAGAAATCCCGCGAACAAGGCGCGGTGCGCCTCGGTGAGATCCCGGCGGCCCGCGTAGTGGGTGCCGAGAAAAGTGGTGTAGGTGGCGTTCTCGGTGAAGGTCGCGCCGAACGCGTCGGCGTCGTTGCGGTCCCACGCCGCGGTCATCGCGGCGATGGTTCCGCACACTGCGCGCAGGTCGTCGGCATTGCCGCCGTCGGGGGTGAGCTGCGTGCACTCGGCGACGCCTGCGTCGCGGACGCCGGAGGTCCGATCCAGCCACAGATATCCGCCGCCGGCGACCACGCCCAGCGTCAGTGTGGCGACCCCGAGCGCTCGCACGGCGGTGCGGCGTCGCTTCTGGCGCGGCATGGTCGGTTCGGTGTCGGCGATGGCCGATGTCATGGGGAACCCTTTCCCTATTTATCTTCTCGAAAGACTTATCTGCTCAGAAGATGTCTCTTCGTTAGAGAAGAGAATATGGAGGGTGTGGCTCCTTGTCAACCGCCTCCCCGCGACGCCGAGCCGGCCGGTGCGGTGGCCGGCTCGGAACGGCGTTGTCCGGGGCGGACCGACCGGTCGCCGGATCGGCTCAGACCGCGGTCTCCCAGGCGAACCCGTCCGGATCGGAGAAGGACCCGAGGGTGCCGTTGAAGGCGATCCGATGCGCCCCGGTGCCTTCCGGAGCGACGCCGGCATCCTTGGCGGCGGCACGGCGCCCGTAGAGCGCCAGCTTGACCGACGCAGGCGGGGCGGCGAACTCGACGTATTTGCTGCCGAAGCTCTTCGCCACGGTCAGGCCGCGATCGACGTAGAACCGCTTGGTCGCCTTGACGCTGTCGACCCCGAGGAGCACCACGAAATCGTCGACCTCCCGGGTGGCCGGGCCGGTGTCCTTCTTCGATGATGTCGCGACCTTCCAGATCGCCCCGTCCGGTGCCTGGACGACCCCGCCGTAGCCCCAGAAGCTCTTCTTGGCGGGCTTCAGCGTCGTCGCGCCCGCGTCGAGTGCGCTGCCGACGATGCTGTCGACGGTGCTCGGCTGAGACACCACCAGCGACAGGATGTAGCCACGGAATCCGGTGGTCGGCGTCTCGGTCGCGCGGACGCGCACTCGGTCGCCGAGGTCGAACGCGGCGGCGTAGAAAGCCTCCGCGGCGGCGGGGTCGGGCGCCTCGAGGACGACGGATTCGATAGCGGTTCGATCAGTGGTGAGGTTCATGCCAGTGACGCTAAGTCCGGGGCGATGAGCAGCGCTTCTCGATTCCTGACCGGTGTGCTCACGAGTAACCGCGGGGTTTCCGGCGGTTGCTCGGGGAAGCGGGCGGGAAGATGGCCGGAAATATCGATATCGCGTCCGTATCTCTCGTCCGGCCTGCGTGTTTGCCGCCATACGCTCGAGCGCATGGACAGCCACTACGACGTGCTCGTCATCGGTTCCGGCTTCGGCGGCAGCGTCGCCGCGCTGCGCGCGACCGAGAAGGGATACCGGGTCGGCGTGCTCGAGGCGGGCCGGCGCTTCGCCGACCACGAGTACGCGAAGAACTCCTGGCATCTGCGGGAGTACCTGTGGGCGCCGAAACTCGGCTGCTATGGCATCCAGCGGATGACCTTGCTCAACGACACCTTCATCATGAGCGGGACCGGAGTCGGGGGCGGTTCGCTGGTGTACGCCAACACGCTCTACGAGCCGCCGGAGAAGTTCTACCGCGACAAGCAGTGGGCGCACATCACCGATTGGCGGGACGAGCTGGCGCCGTACTACGACCAGGCCAAACGGATGCTCGGAGTCACCGAGAATCCGGCGACCACCCCGACCGACCGGATTCTGCGCGAAGTCGCGGAGGACATGGGCATCGGCCACACCTACTGCCGCACGCCGGTGGGAGTGCTCTTCGCGGACAACGACTCCCGGCCGGGCCGGCAGGTCGCCGACCCGTTCTTCGGCGGCGCCGGACCGGCACGCTCGACCTGCACCCACTGCGGTGAATGCATGACCGGCTGCCGGCACGGCGCGAAGAACACCTTGGTGAAGAACTACCTCTACCTGGCCGAACAGGCCGGGGCCACGGTCCATCCGCTGACCACCGTCACGGACGTGCGCCCACGGGCCGAGGGCGGCTACGAAGTGCGGACGGTGCGCACCGGGCGGTGGGTGCGCAAGGCGGAGCAGACCTTCACCGCCGACCAGGTGATCTTCGCGGCGGCCGCGCTCGGCACGCAGAAGCTGCTGCACCGGTTGCGCGACAGCGGCAGTCTGCCGCAGGTCTCCGCGCGGCTGGGACACTTGGCCCGCACCAACTCCGAGGCTGTGCTCGCCGCGCGCTCGCTGCGCAAGGACACCGATTTCACCAAGGGCGTCGCGATCACCTCGTCGATCCATCCCAACGAGCACACCCACATCGAGCCGGTGCGCTACGGCAAGGGCAGCAATGCGATGAGTCTGCTGGCCACCGTGCTCGTGGACGGTCAGGAAGGCCGGGCCCGCTGGCGCCTGGGCGTGCGGGCGCTGGTGGCCCAGCGCCGTCACCTGCTGCGCCTGCACAATCCGCGACGCTGGTCCGAGCGCGTCATCGGCGTGCTGGTCATGCAGAACGTGGACAACTCGATCGTGACCTACACCAAGCGCGGCTTCTTCGGCAGGCGGATGACGACCAGGTTCGGCGACGGCGCCGCCCCGCCCACCTGGATCCCGGAGGGCCACGAGGTGACCAGGCGGATCGCCGAGAAGATCGACGGCCTCCCGCAGGGCGGTTGGACCGAACTGGCGAACATCCCGATCACCGGCCACTTCATCGGCGGCTGCGCGATCGGCGACTCGGCCGAGACCGGCGTCGTAGACCCGTATCACCGGGTCTACGGATACCCCGGCCTGCACATCACCGACGGCTCGACCATTTCGGCGAACCTGGGCGTGAATCCCTCCCTGACCATCACCGCCCAAGCCGAACGGGCCATGGCGTTGTGGCCGAACAAGGGCGAGGACGACCCGCGCCCGCCCCTCGGGACGGCCTACCGCAGGCTCGCGCCGATCGAACCGAAGAACCCGGCGGTCCCGGTCGCCGCGCCGGGCGCGCTGCGACTGCCCATCACTCCGGTCTGAGCAGGAGGAAATACGGTCGCGCCGGGGACGGTCCGGGTGACACGATCGGCGCTGTGCCCACCCATGTCACCCTGGAACCGCTCGACGAGCGATGCCTCACCGATCTGCTCCATGCGGCGGTGGCGGATGCGGAGCCGGGCGAGGTGATGCCGGTCGACGGGCCGGGCGGCTGGAATACCGACCAGCAAGAGCGCTTCCGGGCATTCCACCGCAACCGCGCCCTGGCCAGTCCGCCGATCGAGTCGACCTACGGCATCCGAGTGGACGGCGAGGTGGTCGGAGCGGCACGACTGTGTCCGCTTCCCGACGCGCCGGACGCTGCCGAGGCGGGAGTCTGGATCGGCCGCTCCCGCCGGGGCGAGGGCATCGGCACCGCGGTTTTCGCCGGATTGATCGATCGGGCGGCCGCCGAGGGCTACACGAAACTCTTCGTGAGTACGACGACGGACAACGCCGCCGTCCTGCGCCTCCTGGCCGCACGCGGCATCGAATGGACCGTGAACGGCGACGCGGCCACCGCCTGGGTGCGCTGCGACCGAACTTCGTCGCCTACGCCACAGTCGCGCAAACGCGAGCGATAAGGGGGCCGCGCACACCCGGCGCCGCAGGCGCTGGAAAATCGACACCATGCGCATCTTCCTGGCCGGTGCCACCGGCGTGATCGGAGTCCGCTTGCTTCCGCTGCTCGTCGAGGCGGGGCACGAGGTCGCGGGGATGACCCGCTCGGCGGCCAAGGCCGACCGGGTGCGGGCGGCGGGCGCCGAGCCGGTGGTGTGCGATGTCTACGACGCCGACGCGCTGACCGCCGCCGTGGTGCGGTTCGGAGCCGACATGGTGATGCACCAGCTCACCGACCTGCCGGACGACGCCGCGCTGCTGCCGGAGCGAGCCGAGGCGAACGCGCGCATTCGCACCGAGGGCACCCGCAACTTGATCGCCGCCGCGCGGGCGGCCGGTGCGAAACGTTTTCTGGCGCAGAGCATCGCGTGGGAACCGCCCGCGGGCCGGGGCGCGGTGATCCAGGAGCACGAAGCGGCCGTGCTGGGCGTCGACGGCGTGGTGGTGAAGTACGGCCAGTTCTACGGGCCGGGCACCTATTACGAGACCGAACTGCCCACGCACCCGCGCGTGCACGTCGACGATGCCGCGGAGCGGACGATTCCGCTGTTGGACGCCTCGAGCGGTGTGGTGATCGTCGCCGACGCCTCCTGACGGCGGTCAGGCGGCGCAGGGGCCGGTGTCGACCGGCCGGTCCGAACGCCAGGCGTGGTCGAGCCGGTCGAGGACCTCGGGCAGGCTCGTGGCGAACCCGACGTTGCTGTTGTTCTCGTCGACACCGAACACGATGGCCAGCACACGGCCGTCGCGGTCGACCAGCGGGCCGCCCGAATTGCCGTGCTGGATAGCGCCGTCCAGGGTGTAGATCTCGCGTTCGCCGAGACCGGTGCGGTAGATGTCGCGCACCTGGCGCGCGGCGCGGCTGCGCACCCGGGTGGCGGACGCGGTGTAGGACCCGCCCCTGGGATAGCCGAGCGCGATGGCGTCGGTGCCGGGACCGGCGGGTTCGGGGGCGACGGTGAGGGCGGGCGCGGCGAGACCGGGGACGGCGAGCACCGCGATGTCCATGGTCGGATCGAACTGCACGACCGTCGCGGCCAGCGCTCCGGTCGCGGTGTCGACGGAGACTTTGCTCGATCCGGCGACGACGTGCGCGTTGGTCAGCACGCGCTCCGGCGCGATGACGAATCCGGAACCGGACTGGCGCACCCCGCAGGTCGGCGCGAGATCCTGGACACGCAGGACGCTCGGCCGCAGTGCTGCGGGCATCGGACCCTCGGTGATGCCCGGATCGGGCGGCGCGAGCGGGCGGCCGATGCCCGCGTCCACGATCGGCCCGGTGAGCACCTCGGACAGTCCGGACAGCCAGAACGGCGCGACGCCGTCGACGGTTCGCACGGTCGTCGAATCACGCACCAAGGCGGCGGATTCCAGCGGTGCGGCGAACAACCACACCACCAGCGGGACCGCGAGGGCGTGGACGAGGCACCCGCAGAGGGCGTCGGCGCGTCGCGTGACCGGACCGGAAACCGCGGCGCGCGCGGCTCGTCCGGCCCGATGCCCGGCGATCGCGCCGAACGCGACCATTCCGGCGATCACCGTCAGCGCGAGCAGCAGCCGCACGGGGCCCGGGGCGAACTGGCCGAGCGTCGCGGCCGAGAGCGCCGCGCCGAGGATCGCCCCCGCCAGACCACCCGCGAACCCGGGCAGTCCTACGATCGCGCCGCGGCGCCAGCCGAGCACCGCGGCGACCGCGAGAGCGGCGAGCACGGCGAGATCCAGCCCGTTCGGCACGGTCAACGCCACACTCCCGTCGCTGCTGATGGAGAACGGCGACGGACTCGTCGTCGGCCGCCCCGTCACCCGGCTATACCCTGGTTAGCGCGTCGGCAACGGTCGAGCCGCTAATTTAATCAGCGATTCGAGCTGCGGCAACCATGTCGCTCTACGCCGTGGGCTGGGTGGCCAGCGCCCGCCGGGCATACGCGCGCACGTCGGCATCGGTGTCGTCGATCGCGGCGCGCAGCGCGTCGTGCGCGGCGGGCAGGTCCGGCCATGCCGACAGCGACAGCACCGCCGCCTTGCGGACGTCCAGATGCGGGTCGTGCAGCGCCGCAGCCAGAATCGGCACCGCGAGGTCCGGGTCGGCGCCCGCGAGTCCGCGCGCCGCGCCCTGCCGGATCTGCCAGGCCGAGTGGCGCAGGGCGGCGTCCAGCGCGGCGACGTCCGCGGGCTCGGCGCCGAGCTGGGCGAACGCGGTCAGCGCCGCGGCGCGGACCAGCGGGTCCTGGTCGTCGCCGAGGCGGCGGATCACCTCGGTTCCGCCGTCGCCGATGGCGGCCAGGCCCTGAGCGACCGCGATCCGCACCTCCCGGTTCTCGTCGGTGGCCAGAGTGGCGACACCGTCGCGATCGTTCAGCGAGACGAGCGCGCGAACCGCCTCGATGCGGACGCGATGATCCCCATCCGCGAGCGCGGCGCGATACTGCGCGGCCTCGCCCGCCCGCAGCGCGCGCAACAGATCGATCACGGTGGACCGCACGACGGGATCCGGCGAACCGAGCCGGTCGGCGAGTCCCGCGGCCGAGGGCAGCACCTCGACGAGTTCGCGCAGGCTGGCCGCGGCGGCGCGGCGGACCGAAGCCGCCTCGTCGTCCAACGCCCCGCCCAGGGCGGTGGCGAAGCCCTCCGGTGTGTGCTCGGTCAGCACCGAGATCGCCGCGGCCCGTACGCCCGCGTCCGGATCCGTCAGGTAGGCCGACAATTGCGCCACCGTGGGCTCGTCGAGCGCGAGCAGTGCGACGATGCGCGGTGACGGGGGAGTGGCGGGCTGCGCGGTACCGGCTTCGGTCCGGTCGTGCTCAGCGCCCACGCCGGTGTGCGGCGCACGTCCGACGGGCTGGTGCGGCTGGTGCACCGGCACCGCCTCGGCATCGGCCGAGGGCAGGTCGTCGAGCCCGGGCACGGGAACCAGGTACGGCGCCACCGGCCGCTTCAGGAACGCCATGGTTCCGTCGGGGTTCTTGCGCAGGTTGAGATGGTATCGCCATTCGACATCGTCGCGTTCGGGTAGGTCGGCGCGCTCGTGGTAGAGGCCCCAACGGGATTCGGTCCTGGTCAGTGAACTGCGCGCGGCCATCTCGGCGCAGTCGCGGATGAACGACACCTCCACCGCGCGCATCAGCTCGTGCGGGGTGCGCGCGCCGATGCCGTCGACCTCCGCGCGCATCCGGTCGAAGGTCTCCACCGCGATAGCCAGCTTGGTCGCCGTCTTGGGCGGCGCGACATAGTCGTTCACGAAACGCCGCAGTTTGTATTCGACCTGCGGTTGCGGCGGCCCGTCCGGCTGACGCAGCGGCCGGTAGATCAGCTCGTGGGCCGCGGCCAGCTGGTCCTCGGGCAGCTCGTCCGGCGCGGTGACCTCGGCCAGGGTGGACGCGGCGTGCGTGCCGGCCAGATCACCGAAGACGAACGCGCCGATCATGTAGTTGTGCGGCACGCACGCCAGATCGCCCGCCGCGTACAGGCCGGGCACCGTGGTGCGCGCGTGCTCGTCGACCCACACGCCGGAGGCGGAATGCCCACCGCACAGGCCGATCTCGGAGATGTGCATCTCGATGTCGTGGGTGCGGTAGTCGTGGCCGCGGTTGGCGTGGAAGGTGCCGCGGGTCGGGCGCTCGGTCGTGTGCAGGATGCCTTCGAGTGTGCTGAGCGTCTCGTCGGGCAGGTGCGACACCTTGAGATAGATCGGGCCGCGCGCGGATTCGATCTCGCGTTTGACCTCGGCCATCATCTGGCCCGACCAGTAGTCGGAGTCGACGAAGCGTTCGCCTTCGGCGTTGACCTGGTAGCCGCCGAACGGATTGGCCACGTACGCGCAGGCCGGGCCGTTGTAATCCTTGATCAGCGGGTTGATCTGGAAGCATTCGATGCCGCTGAGTTCGGCGCCCGCGTGGTAGGCCATCGAGTAGCCGTCGCCCGCGTTCGTGGGGTTCTCGTAGGTGCCGTAGAGGTATCCGCTGGAGGGCAGCCCGAGCCTGCCGCACGGTCCGGTGGCCAGGATCACCGCTTTCGCGCCGACGGCCACGAATTCGCCGGTGCGGGTGTGCAGGGCGGCGGCGCCGACCGCGCGCCCGTTGTCGGTGAGCACGCGCACCGGCATCAGCCGGTTCTCGATGCGGATCTTCTCGCGCATCTTGCGCTGGCGCAGCACGCGATACAGCGCCTTCTTGACGTCCTTGCCCTCGGGCATCGGCAGCACGTACGAGCCGGAGCGATGCACCCGGCGCACCGCGTACTCGCCGTACTCGTCCTTCTCGAACTTCACCCCGTAGCGCTCCAGCCGCTGCACCATGGCGAAGCCGCGCGTCGCGGTCTGATAGATGGTGCGCTGGTCGACGATGCCGTCGTTGGCCCGGGTGATCTCGACGACGTAGTCCTCCGGTTCGGCCTTGCCCGGGATCACGGCGTTGTTCACGCCGTCCATGCCCATGGCCAGCGCACCGGAGTGCCGCACGTGCGCCTTCTCCAGCAGCAGCACGTTCGCGCCCTGCTCGGCGGCGGTGAGCGCGGCCATCGTGCCCGCCGTGCCGCCGCCGATGACGAGCACGTCGCAATCCAGCCGAATCCGTTCCGACAGGGGCGGAATGTTCACAGTCTCTCCAGGATCTCGGCCTTCGTCGCGGACCGGTCGATCGCCTCGCGCGGGCTGGGCACGGGGACCAGCGCGCGCAGCGTGCCGCCGCCGAGTACGGCGATGCGGTCGCCGAGCAGCAGGGCTTCATCGAGGTCGTGGGTGACGAAGACGATGGTGGTGGGGTGGGCTCGCCAGGTCTGGATCAGCAGGCGCTGCATGGTCTCCCTCGTCTGGGTGTCCAGCGCGCCGAACGGCTCGTCCATCAGCACAGCGCGCGGCGCGGCGGCCAGGCTGCGCGCCAGCTGCACGCGCTGGCGCATGCCGCCGGACAGGTCGCGCGGCAGGTAGTCGGCGTACCCGGTGAGCCCGACCTCGTCCACCCAGTGCAGCGCGGTGGCTCTGCGCTCGGCCCGGGGGGTTCCGCGCAGGCGCAGGGCGAGTTCGATGTTCTGGCGTACGGTGCGCCACGGCAACAGCGCGTCGTCCTGGAACACCAGGGCGCGGTCGGCCGCGGGTCCGGTGACGGGGTCGCCGTCGGCCAGCACGGCTCCGCCTTCCGGCGCGCGCAGTCCGGCGATCGCGCGCAGCAACGTCGACTTACCGCAGCCGGATTTGCCGACCACGACGAGGATCTCCCCCGGCGCGATCGACAGGTCGAGGCCGTCGAGAACCGGTTCGCCGCCGTAGGCGATCCGGACGCCGGTCAGGCTCAGGCCCATTCCGGTCGATGCCGGTGCTTCGATCACTGTGGTCATGCTTCGACCTCCCTGGGCAGCCAGCGGGTGATGCGGCGGCCGGCCAGTTCGACCAGCCCCGAAGTCGCGAAACCGAGGACGCCGATGGTGATCATGCCGACGAACACCGCCGGATAGTCCACGATGGTGTAGGCCTGCCAGGTGCGGTAGCCGACGCCGAGGCGGCCGGAGATCATCTCCGCGGAGATGAGACAGATCCACGCCACGCCGACACCGACGGACAGTCCGCTGAAGACGCCGGGCAGGATGCCGGGGAACACCACGCGCGCGAGCACGTCCAGCCGGGACGCGCCGAGCGTGCGCACCGCGTCCTCCCAGATCGTCGGCAGGGCGCGCACCGCATGCCTGGTGCTCACCAGCACCGGGAACAGTGACGCGGTGAAGGTGATGAACACGATGCCGGATTCGTCGCTGGGGAACAGCAGGATCGCGACCGGGACCAGGGCGATGGCCGGGATCGGCCGGACCAGTTCGGCCAGCGGGCCGAAGGTGTCGGCCAGCAGCCGCGACCGGCCCAGGCCGATGCCCGCGATGACGCCGATCACCGCCGCCAGCCCGAAGCCGGTGACGATCCGGATCAGCGACTGCGCGATGTCCAGGTAGTACTGGTCGGCGCGCAGCTGCGTGCCGAATTCGGCGACGATCTCGGTGACGGTCGGCAGCGTGTCGAAACGCAGGCCCGCCCGCACGTTGTTGACCGTGAGCAGCTGCCACAGACCGACCGCGACGGCGACGGAGGCCACCCGCAGCAGGCGCGAGCGCCAAGCCGAGCGCGGCGTCGGTGTGGCCGCCGCTCGGGTGACGGTGGGTTCGGCCGTGACCGGCACCGCCGGTGCGGCGAGTTCGCTGGTCATCCGCGTACTTCCGTGACGGCCTGGTCGTAGGTGACCGGCGCGGCGGACGGATGCGCCTGCCGGTAGCGCTGCGCGGCCGCGGGGGTGGTGAAGGGCAGGTAGGCGGCGCCGTCGCGCAGCCAGATCGACTTGTCGGCGAACCAGCGGGTGCCCAGTTCGGTGTCCGGGACATAGGCCGCCCGGATCGTCTTGCCCTGCGCCTTCGCGGCCTGGACGGCGCGCAGCAGGCAGGTCGGATCCGCGGCCGGTTGCGGCTGGGATGCACGGTCCACCCACAGCTCGCCGGCCAGCGCGGGATTCTCCGCGGCTTTGCCGCAAACGGGGTCGGCGCCGCTGACCCGGGCCGGGTTGGCGGTGGACGCCAGGTCACGGTCGTAGTCGCCGCCGCCGGTCTCCGCGTACGCCTTGCGCAGCGGCCCGTCGTCGACGAACCGGTCGATGTCCAGGTCCGCGAAGTCGCCGATCGACTTCAGATATGCCACATCGCCTTTGAGCGCGTTGATCAGGCTCGGCTTGAGCGTGGTGTCGAAACTCGTTCCGCCGGGGCCGTTGTAGAGGTACACCACCTCCGGCGGCAGTCCGGACCCGTCGGCGACGATCTTCGCGGCCTCGAACGGCTTCTCCCGCAGGAACCGGGTGGCGTCCAGTTGCGCGGCCAGGAACGCCTGCAGCACCTCCGGGTGCTCGGCGGCGTAGGCGCGCCGGGCGACCACGCCGTGGAAGGTCGGCACGCCGAGTTCGGCGCCGTCGTAGAGCAGCTTGGCCTTGTTCTGGAAGACGACCAGCCCCGGCCACGCCACGAACTGGGACAGCGCGCCCACCTGACGGGATTCCAAGGCCGTCGCGCCGACCTGCGGCTGCTGGTTGAGCACCTCCACGCCCTTGGCCGGATCGATCCCGGCCCGCGACAGCGCCTGCACCAGCGTGCCGTGCCCGGCCGAGCCGACGCTGGCCGAGATCTTCTGTCCGGCCAGGTCGGCGATGCCGGTGGCCGCCGAATCGTTCGGCACCACGACCATGTTCAGCGCGCCCTTGGGGTTGTACCCGGTGACCGACACCAGCTCGGTGCGCGAGCGCTCGTTGACCTGGGTGCGGGAGCCGTTGATCAGCAGTGGGTAGTCACCCATCGACCCGATGTCGATCTTTTCGGCCACCATCTGCGCGGTGATCGGCGCGCCCGTGTCGTAGTCCTGCCACTCGACCTGGTACTTGGCCCCGCCGCTTTCGGTGATCTTCTGCAGCCGCTGCTCGAGGTAACCCTGCGCACGGAGCAGAGTGCCCGCGGTGACGGTGTTGATGGTCTTGGACTGGTAGCCGACGACCACCTTGACGGTGCCCGCCGGCGTGTCGTCGCTCTGCTCCAGCGAGCACCCGGTGAGCGCGAGCGCGGCGGCGAGCAGGACGGGGGCGAATTTCACTTTCATCGGTCTTCCAGATCAGCGGAGCAGGTAGGGCATGTTGACGGTGACGGCGCCGGTGGGGCAGCGGGCCGCGCAGGGACCGCAGTACCAGCACTCGTCCACGTGCATGAAGGCCTTGCCGTTCTCGGGGTTGATGGCCAGGGAGTCGAGGGGGCAGATCTCGACGCACAGCGTGCAGCCCTGGATGCACAGCGACTCATCGATGGTGACGGGGATGTCGGCGCGCTGGTTCACGAGTGCCATCTAGAGGACCTTCCATTCGGGGGTGCTGCGGGTCAGGCTGCCGCGCATGGTGATGCGGTCGCCGCGCATGCGGATGTACTCCAGATCCACCGGGCGGCCGTCGTCGAGCCGGGTCAGTCGTTCCAGCATCAGCAGCGGCGCGCCGCCGGGGACGTCGAGGGTGGAGGCGGTGTGCGGGTCGGCGGGCACCGCCTCCAGGGCGAGGTCGGCCGAGCCGAGCGAGTGGCCGCTGATGCGTTCGAGCAGCACGAAGACGTCGGTGTGCTCGAGGTCGTGGCCGAGCACCTCGGTGCCGATGTCGGGCACGAGGTAGGTGAGGTCGAGGCTCAGCGGCAGATCCGCGAGGTAGCGCAGCCGCTCCAGGTAGACCACGCGCTCGCCCGGCGCCAGGCCGAGCCTGCGGGCGACGGCGGGCGGCGCGGCGACGTGCATCGCCGCGCGCACCTCGTTGCGTACGGTGCCGTGGCCCTTGAACGTCTCCTGCAAGCCGAGCAGCGCGTCCAGGCCATGGTCGTACTTGCGGGTGGCCACCCGGGTGCCCACTTTGGGCGCCCGGTCGATCAAACCCTCGTCCTTCAACAGTGCCAACGCGTCGCGGACGGTGTTGCGGGAGGAGCCGTACTCGGCGGCGAGCTCCTGTTCGCTCGGCAGCGCGCCGTCGAACGCGCCCGCGTGCAGTTGGTGGCGCAAGATGTCGGCCACCCGCCGCGCTTGATCGGCGCGCAACTGCCGCACCGGCGTGGGTTCCGCTGCCACCGTCTCCGCCTTTCCATCGCTGACCTGCACGAATAGCGACGATAACGGGGTCGTGGGCGGGTCGGCGCCACGCTGACCGCCGACGGAAATCAGGGGATGTTATTGCGCCGGGCGCTTCCCGGCCCGACCTGGCGATATGCGGCAACGCTCGGGCATTACGCCACCCGCGCGACGCGGAGCGCATTTCGATCAGGCCGATTCGAATTACGCCGTCGGGGCAGGTGCGGGCCGAAATCTACGGAGGCGAACCGTAGATAGTCCGTTCATCGGCCGGGGACGGTGATGCACGCCGGAGCGAGCGTCGTCCTGCGCTGCCCGTCCGGTCGAGCCGGGTGCTCGCGCCCGGCCGGACGCCCGTCGTGCCGCCGCGGATCAGCGGATCCGGAACCCGGAAGGTCTCGGGATGCGCCTCGGGGTCGCGGTGCGCTACGGCGTGATGGCCTCGGGGATGCCCAGCAGCGCCGCCTGGACCTCGTGCAGCCGGTCGACGTCCCCGCGGATGCCCGCGACGCTGTCGTTGTACAGGAATGCCTCGCCGAGCCGGACCAGCGCGTAGGCCAGCAGCGCCGGTTCCAGCGGCGGGGTGTAGCCGTCCTCCTCCGTGGCGCGGATGATCAGCTCGCGGACGGTGCCGACGACCAGCGGTTGCACCGGTCCGTCGCCCGCGGTGAGGATGCGCAGCCCGGACAGCGGCTCGTTCTCGAAGTAGCGCCGGAACGGTTCGTTGTCGGTCATCCACCGGTTGACCCGGTACAGCACGTCCAGGATGCGCCGCGCTCCGGTGGAGCGGCGGCGGGCGTCGGCGCGGGTGAGCAGCGCCTCGAACTCCCCGGCCAGGACCGCACCGAGCACCCCGTCGCGGGAGCCGAACCAGCGGTAGACCGACGCGCGGCTGAGCCCGAGTTGTCCGGCGATCGCCTGGATGTCCACGCGTTCACCGGCCAGGAACGCCCGGCGAGCGTGCTCGATGACCTGTTCCCTGGTCGCGGAGGCCGGTCGGCCGGGAGGGCGAGTGGTCCGCTGGCTGGAATCGATCACCGCGGAATGATACATCTTCGAGAGAGTGTATCGAAACGGGCCGTGTTCAGAACCAGGCGTCGCGCATCTGCAGAGTAGTCCGGTCCAGCCTGGCGAGCAGATCCAGCGCCGGTGCGGTCTTCGGCAATTCGAAACGATAGAAGAACCGGGCCGCGTGCCGCTTCCCATCGTAGAAATCACCGGAACGCTCCCCAGCGGCGAGGAACTGTTCGAGCCAGATCCAGGCGAGCACGGTGTGCCCGAACGCTTCCAGATACACCGAGCTGTTGGCCAGCGCGGCCTCGACATCACCGGTGGCGAACAGTCCGGCGGTCACCTCGACCAACCGCCGCCATGCCGAATCCAGCTCAGCGGCGAGCTCGGCCGCTTCGCCGCCCGACGCGCGTGCGGCCGTGATGGTCGCGTCGACGCGCGAACCGAGCGCGAGCAGGCTGGCGCCGCCCTGCTGAGTGACCTTGCGTCCCAGCAGGTCCAAGCCCTGGATGCCGTGCGTGCCCTCGTGGATCGGGTTGAGCCGGTTGTCCCGGTAATGCTGTTCGACGTTGTATTCGCGGGTGTAGCCGTAGCCGCCGAGCACCTGGATGGCGAGGCTGTTGGCCTCCAGGCACCACTGCGAGGGCCAGCTCTTGGCGATCGGGGTGAGGATGTCCAGCAGCAGGGTGACCGCGCGGCGTTCGTCCTCGGATTCGGCGGTGCGCTGGTCGTCGACCAGTCGCGCGCAGTAGAGCACCAGCGCCAGAGCGCCTTCGGCATAGGACTTCTGTGCCAGCAGCATGCGCTTGACGTCGGCGTGCTCGATGATCGGCCGCTGCGGCGAGGACGGGTCGGCGGGGAGCTTGGCCCGGCCCTGCGTGCGCGTGCGCGCGTAGTCCAGCGACTCGAGATACCCGGTGTAGCCGAGCGCCGTGGCGACCAAGCCGACGCCGATGCGCGCCTCGTTCATCATGTGGAACATGTAGGTCAATCCGCGATGCGGCTCGCCGACCAGGTAGCCGACCGCGCCGGGCGCGCCGCCCGGCGTCCAGCGACCCTCGCCGAAATTCAGCACGGTGTTGACCGTGCCGCGAAAGCCCATCTTGTGGTTGAGCCCGGCCAGCGCGACGTCGTTGCGCTCGCCGATCGAACCGTCGTCGCCGACCAGGAACCGGGGCACCACGAACAGCGAGATGCCCTTGGTGCCCGCGGGCCCGCCGGGGATCTTGGCCAGCACCAGGTGGACGATGTTCTCGCCGAGTTCGTGATCGCCGCCCGAGATCCACATCTTGGTGCCGAAGAGGCGGTACGTACCGTCGTCCTGCGGTTCGGCGCGGGTGACGATGTCGGCCAGCGACGACCCGGCCTGCGGCTCCGACAGGCACATGGTGCCGAAGAAGCGGCCCTCGAGCATGGGCTCGACGAACTTCTCGACGTGCTCGGGTCCATGCGCGATGAGCAGATTCGCGTTGGCGACGGTGAGGAACGGGTAGCCCGCGGTGCCGGGGTTGGCCGCCTGGAACCAGGCGTAGCTCGCCTGCGCGACGGTCGCGGGCAGCTGTGCGCCGCCCAGTTCGTAATCCATTGCCGCCGAGGGCAGTCCGGCCTTGGCGAAGGCGGCCAGCGCCTGGCCCACCTCCGGGATGATGGTCACGCGTTCGCCGTCGAAGGTGGGCTCGTTGGCGTCGTTGAGCTTGTTGTGCGGCGCGAAGTACTTGGTGGCGAGCTGCTCGCTGAGCTCGAGCACGGCGTCGAAGGTCTCCCGCGAGTGCTCGGCGTACCGCGCGCGCTTGGTCAGTCCCTCGACGTCCAACCACTCGTAGAGCAGGAAATCGAGATCGCGCCGGGACAGCAGGGTCGACCGCATCAACCAGTCCTTTCGAGACATGTTCGACTTACTGTATCTTACGATGCGGCGGTGAGACAGGGGGCCGGTAGTCCCCGCCTCGGCTTCGGCAGTCTCGCCGCCCGCTGCCCGGCCGCGTTCGCCGCTCTGCGGCGTCGGTTCATGCGCGGAGGCAGGCAGTCGCCGCGCGTCCTCACCCGGAGACGAGCAATCCGCGTTCTCGCGCGATCGCGGCCGCCTCGGTGCGGCTGGACGCATCGAGCTTGGTGAGAATCCGCGAGACGTGCACGCCCGCGGTGTTGGCGCTGATGAACAACTCGGCCGCGATCCGACGGTTGCTCGCGCCCGTGGCCACCAGGCGTAGCACGTCGAGTTCACGCGGGGTCAGGCCAGAGGTGTTCGCCGGCCGGGCCGTGGCAGGCCGGCTACCGGAGTCGGCGAGTTCGATCCCGGCGCGATCGGCCAGCTGCCTGGCCTGCTCGGCGAGTGGCGCCGCCGCCACCTCGTCCGCGAGCCGGAGAACGGACCGCAGGGCGCTGCGCGCTGCCACACGATCACCCGCGGCCAATTCCGCTGTGCCGGATTCGAGCAGGCTGCGGGCCAGCTCGAATGGCCGGCGCAGGGTTCGCCAGGAAGAAGCTACCGCGGTCCAGTCGGCGGGACGGCCACTGCGCACGGCGTGGCAGGAATTCCGGTATGCGGCGTCGACCGCGGTGGTCACCGGCAGCCTTTCCGTTACGGAGTGGAGAACCAATGGGGCGCAGCGAGTTCGGGCGACAGCATCGGCCAGCGCCCATGCCTCGTGATGGTGCGCGGCCAGATCGTCCGCGGTGAGCGTCGCTGCGCCGATCTCGGCGGCGCGCTGCGGATTGCCCGTTGCGAGCGCGATCTCGGTCTGCACGGTGTGCAGCTGGATCTGATATTGCCTGGCCCAGCGCCGATCTCCGAGCAAGGGCTGGGCGTTCGCAGCGCTCGTCGTCGCGGCCTCGTCGTCGCCACGCGCCAGCATGATCCGCGCGTGACACAGCAGCAGCGCGGCGGTGCTCAACGGGGGCAACTGCTCGGTGAGCGATTCGTCGATCAGATCGAGCGCTTCGTTCCAGCGGCCCAGGGCGGTGAGCGCCTGCGCCCATTTGACCAGCAGAATCGGCGCGGCCTCGGCGAATCGGTAGCTCTCGTGCGCGGCACGCAACCCCTGTTGGATCGCCGCGATGGCCGCCTCGTCGGCGCCCGCAGACACCAGCAGCGCTGTTTCCCACAGCACCACGGTCACCAAGGTGCCCGGATTTCCCGCGGCCTTCGCGGCGGCATGCGCCTGCTCGAAATGGGCCATGGCGACGTCCGGACGGTCCGCGGTGGCCAGCCCGAGATAGGCGTGGGCACGCGCGGCCAGTGACGCGGCGCTCCGGTCCTCGAGAAGGACGCTCGAACGCCGCCAGTGGCTCACTGCGGTCGCGACATCCGCACCGGCCGCCTCCTCGATCACGCCCGGCGGGCGGAGTGCCGTAGCCGTGACCGATGAGGTGTCGTGGGCGGTGGGGACATCACGCAACTGTTCGGCTACCTCGACGGCGGCACGCGCGTCGTGCTCGGCCGCGGCCGCCGCGCCGCTGAACGCCCGTGCCGCGGCGAGTTCGGCGAGCACCTCGCCGCGTAACAGAGTCGGACGGTTCGACGGAAGACATGCCAATGCCGCGCGCAGGTCGTCTTCGCCGCCGCCACTGCTCTGATTGCGCAGTCCGGCGCGGTAGTAGCGCAGCCGGGCGACACGCTCCGGCTCGGTCCCCGCATCGATGGCGGCCAGCGCCTCGTCGGCCGCCGCGATCCCGCGCTCGACGACGCCGCCCCGATAGCATGCCGCCACGACCGCTTCCACGACCTCGATCCGCTCGGCGTCCACTCGGCTCGCCGCTTCCGCCACCTGATCCCACGATTCGAGCACTCGGTCCAGATGGCGCACCTCGACACGGTGTGCCCCGACACTTCTCGCTTCCGCCGCCGCTTCCCAGGCGGCCTCGATTGCCGAGGTGAATTCTCCGGCGGCATACGCGTGAGAGGCCAGCTCGCCGGAGGGGCATTGGCCCGCATCGCGTTCGCGGAGCGCGATCAGTGCACGAGAAATGCTTCTGTGCAATCGTTTTCGCTCGGCCGGCAGCAAGTCGGCGTAGACGGCGTCGCGGATGAGGACGTGCCGGAACGCGTAACCGGTGTCGTCGGGCACCAGCAGCTGCTGGTCGACCAGCAGCCGCAACGCTGTGGTCAGCGCGTCCTCGGCGAGGTCGGAAGCCGCCGCCAGCACGGTGTGCCGGACCGGTGACCCGGCCGCCGACGCGAGCCGCAGCACCGATGCTGCCTGAGCGGGCAGGTCCGACAGAGGACCGAGCAACAGCTCGGACAGCTCGGCGGGCGTGTCCTCGGGTGCGGGGCCGAGCGCCTCCACGAACAGCGGGATTCCTCTGCTGCGTTCGAAGACGCGCGCGATCGTCCCCGGTTCCGGTTCTCTGCCGCGCAGCGCGGCCAGCTGCCTGCCGACCTCGTGCTTGGTCAGCGGCGCCGTCGAGAGCAGGCGGACGCTCGGGTCCCTGCGCAGGCCGGTGACCAGCTTGCGCAGCGGCCCGGAATCGGCGGGCCGGTAAGTGCCGACCAAGAACAGATCCCCTTCGGCGATGTTGGCCACCAGGAAGGCGAGCAAGTCCAGGCCGGCGTCGTCGGACCAGTGAAGATCTTCCAGCACCACCACCAGCGGCTCGGTCATGGCGAACTGTTCCAGCACGGTCAAGATCTCGCCGAACAACCGGATCCTGTCGGTGTCGGCGTCCGCCGCGCCCGACCGCGCCGCCAGTTCGGGAAGCCAGCGCGCCAGCGCCGGTCGCGCCGGAAGCAGCGCCGCGAACGCCTCCACGCCCTTGTCGCGCAGCAGTGCGCGCATGACCGCGATGAACGGAGCGAACGGAACTCCCTTCGCACCGAATTCCGGGCACCGTCCCGACACCACCGCCGTGCGAGCATCGAGCCGCGTCCCGAACTCCGCCACCAATCGCGACTTGCCGATGCCCGCTTCACCACCGACCAGCACGGTATGCACCGCCGGATCCCGGTGAGCATCCTGCAACGCCGCGAGTTCGGCGGCCCGCCCCACGAAGGCGCCGCGTACCGGAAGGCTGACCACGGCGCGATCATGCCCGCACCGCGCGCTCGGCGCCAACCACCGCCCCGAAGTTCGCGAGTGGCACACCAGCGTGAGGTCTTCTCGGCCGATGCCGCAGTGGTGTGCCACTCGCGGACTTCAGGAGGTGGGGTGGAGTCGGTGGTGTTTGTTATTTGTCGGGGGATGCGTGAATCGGTGAATAACGAATTCGAGTGATTCGGGGGGCGCCTCTTTACCCGAAGTATCAATGGCATGACGAACACAGAGATTCGCCCCTTCCGTATCGACGTTCCGCAAGCCGACCTGGATGACCTTCGCTTGCGCTTGGCCCGCACTCGGTGGATCGACGATGTGCCCGGTGCCGGCTGGGAACGCGGCGTGCCGACCGCCTACCTGAAGGAGCTGGCCGGGTACTGGGTCGAGAAGTTCGACTGGCGCGTGGCCGAGGCGGAGTTGAACGCCTACCCGCAGTTCACCACCACCATCACCGGCCAGAACGTGCACTTCCTGCACGTGCGTTCGGCCCGGCAGAACGCCACCCCGTTGCTGCTGCTGCACGGCTGGCCCAGCTCGGTGGCCGACTTTCGCGACGTGATCGGACCGCTCACCGACCCCGCCGCGCACGGCGCCTCGGACGCACCCGCCTTCCACCTGGTCATCCCGTCGCTGCCCGGCCACGGTTTCTCCGGGCCGATCACCGAGACGGGCTGGAACGACGGCCGGATCGCGGCGGCGCTGGCCGAACTCATGGCCCGCCTCGGTTACGACCGCTACGGCGTGCAGGGCGGCGACCACGGTGCGTTCATCGCCCCGGCCCTGGCGCGGATAGACACCGATCACGTGCTCGGGGTGCACGTGAACGCGCTGGTCACCTTCCCGACCGGCGACCCAGCCGACATGGCCGCCCTCACCGACGCGGAGAAGGCGCGGCTCGCCGCGATGAAGAAATTCCAGGACGACGGCTCGGCCTACATGAATCTGCAGGGCTCGCGCCCGAACACCATCGCCCAGTTGCTCGCCGACTCTCCGGCCGGCCAGCTCGGCTGGATCGTCGAGAAGTACCGGGAGTGGACCGACCGCTCCCATGACCTGCCCGAACAGGCCGTCGACCTCGACCGCCTGCTCACCACCGTGAGCATCTACTGGTTCACCGATACCGCCCGCAGCGTCGCCAACCTGTACTACGAGCGCTTCCACGACGCGGCCATGTTCGCCCCGAAACCCAAGGGCACCGTGCCGACCGGTGTCGCGGTCTTCAAGGACGGCGACTATGCCATCCGCCGCTTCGCCGAACGCACCCACAACGTCACCCACTGGTCGGAGTTCTACTCCGGCGGCCATTTCCCGGCACTGGAGGTGCCCGAGCTGATGATCGGCGACGTCCGCGAGTTCTTCCGGTCGCTTGTCTGATTCGCCACCGTAGGGCGGACGGTCGACGCCGTCTGCCCTACTCTGTGGATTCGGCTAAACTGGCCGGACACAACGATTTTCGAGGGCCATGAACGACTCTTACGACCATCCTGGAGTCACTCCCGGAATCGCCGCCCAGGCTGTCGCCGCAGTGCTGTCCGCGATGTGGCCACGTCTTACCGGTAACCTGCCGAATCCGTCGAAGGTCTGGCGCCATTGGTACACCGAGCGAAACGGCGACCGCGTACGGGCGAGGGTTGTTCTCATCGCGGGCCAAGCCGCCACGCCACCGGCCTTCTTGGACGCCGTCCCGGAAGTCCTCACCGCCGAAGGCTTCACCGTGGGGAAAACGCAGCGGGTGGCCGAACGTATCGCGCTCGTCGAGGGAAGCAACGGTGGATACGACATCGAAGTGGTCTCGGGCGGCGACAGCATCTTCGTCGTCCTGCACAGTCAGCCGATCACGGTGACAGCGGAACTCGGCCGGAGGCTTCGCCAAGCCCCCGCCGAGTTCGTGCCCTGGTTCCCCCAGCGCGGAGACCAAGACGTCGCCGACTCCGCGGAGATCATGGCCGAAGTGGAGGCGCTCGGTAAAAGGTTCCTGGACCTGCACGCCGAGGTCCGCGAACTCGTAGCGGATGCACACGCGGAATCGCAGGAGATCGAGAGCCGAGTCCGCGCGATCGGCAATCGATCCCGGGCGTACGGGAAATTGCTCACCGACACAATGGTGACGCCCGGCGTCGGGCTGATCGTCGTCGGCATCTGCTCGGTGTTCGCGCCCAGCTCGACGGCGATCGCAACGGTCGGCATCGTCGCGGGTATCGCAATCTTCCTCAGATGCGTGGTCGCACGCCGTGCCGGAGTGCCGTCGGGATTCGCGCCGATCCTCGCCGGGACAGCAGCGACGGGAGTAGGCATCACCGCCGCCGGAGGCCGCTACACGGAACCGCTGGCCCACATCTGCGTCGTCCTCGGTGTTCTACTGCTGCTCACCGGATTCGTCCTGTGGCGCATGGAGTTACGCCGACTCGACCAGCGGCTGGCCGCGATGTGACCCGATCCCTGCCATCGGGTTGAACGTCAGCTGTAGGAGCACCCGCTGTGCAGGTCCTCGAGCAGCGCAGGGCCGCTGGGAAGGCCAGCTGAGCAAAAAGTGAACGTATCGCCGTACGGTCGAACTCCTCAACCCCGATTGATCCCGCACCAAGCGGCGAAGCCTCGCACGCTCTCGTTGCTTCGTGCGTCGTCGCGGGCGAGGACGCGGATGGTCTCGTGCACCATGGGGTGGTAGCGGGTTTGCGTCGGTGCGATCTCCTTGGCCTTCCGTAGCGAGGTAAGGGCTTGTGTGCGGTCGCCGTGGAGCAGGAATCCGCGGGCCAGGTCGATGTAATGGTGGCCTGCGCGCTCCCGGGGCGTCGTGACCGGAAGACGCACGTGCTCGGCACGTTTCACCGCCTCGGTGCCATCCATCATCTCTACGGCCAGCCCGACCGACCAGATGTCGACATTCGTGACGCCGAAGCAAAGCCGGTAATCGTCTCGGTCGCCACCGAGGCGGCGGGCAGTCTCCCGCGCTTCGGCGAGGTGTTGGTCGGCTACGTCGCGCCGACCCGCACGAGCTGCGGCGAGACCGGATTTCAAGTGCAAATTGCCCCACATACTGAGGACGGCCGGATCGTTGCCGCCGATCTCGGATTCGATGGTGGACCGGCTGGCTTCCAGGAAGCGGAGGGCGGTCGACCACTCGGCCGTGCAGATCAGCTCGCCCGCGCGCTGATAATCGCCCGCGAGCACGGCCAGTTGATCACCGGATCGTGCGGCTGCCCATTCGTACCGCTCGACACACAGCGAGGAAAGATCGATATAGCCGAGTTTGTACACGAGTTGCCCGGTCGCGGCGAACGCTTCGGCGAGCAGCCCGAAGAGGCGCTCGCGCTCCGCTCCGGTCGCGGAGTGCCAGGCGACGCGCAGGTCCGCGAGCAGGCCGGGCAGAAGCGTGCCGAGATCACCGAGGCTGACCGAGTGACGCATTGCGGACGCCTTTGCGACGTCGGCGGCGAGTTCGGCTTCGGGTCGGGAGTTCATCGTGCCGTCCGGCTCGATCTTGTACGCGGCCAGTTCACGGCGGATCTCGGGTACTCCGGCGTGCACTTGCTGTTCGTCGCGAGTCTGGCGCGGGTAGGGCTGCTCGAGGAGGTCGGCGAGGTTCACCCGCAGCGCGCGGGCGCAGGCCGCGACGAAAGCCGGAGACGCGGGCGCCCGGCCGCGTTCGACCTTGCGGACCAAGCTCGCCGAGAAGTTCGCTTCCCGCGCGAGTTTCTCCTGGCTCCATCCCGCTAGCTTCCTTGCGACACGTACTTTGTCGCCGACACCGGATTCCTGGGTCATCGTCATCACGGGTTCCATTCCACAGACTTCGTTATCCCCAGGGTGACAAATGTTTTGCCGATTCGCTGTCTTGTCCGTCGGTCACAGTCTGTTCCGGCCTCGGCACCGGGTGAGTACATCTCTCATCCCGGCACCGATTGCGTTCCCAGGATCCAGGGATCCCCGGCGCCGGGTGCCACACCACATCGACGGATAAGGGGCGGACATGGCGGAAATCGCGCTCGGTTACATCAGGCTGGATCAGTCCGGCAACGATCACGCAGGTGAGGAGCGCGCGATTCGGGCGCTAGCCGCGCGAAAAGGGTATCCCGAGCCGGAAGTGTTGGTCGTGGATCGCGATGCGCTGATGCCGACACTGCTGCTCGTACAGGCGATCCGCCGGGTGGGCGCTTCGGCCGTCATCGCTCCGACTCGGGAGCACATCTGGACCGCCCGGCGTGGGCTCACCGAGGAGGTGGCGCTCATCGTCGTCGCGCCCGAGCAGATGTGGGAGCGCGGGCACCGCTGGCCGCCGTTCGGGTCATCGGAGAGCGGGGTGGGCGTTTGATGTCCGGCTGGTCCGAGTTCAGCGCGGCCCTGATGGTGGGGGCGGCAGCGGTCGCGGTACTGCTGACGGTCTTCTTCGCCGCGAGCAGATGGTGGCGAAAACCGCTGCGCGGCCCGAGCGTCTATCACATCGCCGAACGTGTCGGTCATGAGCAACTGTGCCTGCTGGGCTGGCCGCCGCTGGGTTGGCCTGCGGTAGAGCCGACGGACGGCCCGGAATTCGCTCTCGGTGATGCGCACGCGCTCATGCAGGTGCATTTGGAGTGCGATGTGAACGAATGCTCGTGGAAATGCGCGGCGAAAGAGACACTCCGGATCACCGGCCGGATGCGTCCTTCCACGTACCCGCGCCGACCAGGCCGCCATTGACCTGTCGGTCGCAATCGTCACGAGCGTTTGGAATCGCCGGAACACCGGCCCATCGTCGCGACGGGCCGGTGACTTCCTCGGCATGGCGGAGTGTCAGCGGTAGAACCACCGGTCTCCGCTGGTGGGCTGCCGGTGGTGCCAGCGCGACCGGTGGCTGCGCGTTGGGCAGAGCGTCGAGTCGGCTGGCATATTGACGTAATGGCGACTATTTGGGGGAAAGCCGTCCGATGGGTGTCGGACTACCAGCCGGGCATCATCGAGGTGGAATTCACCGACATCGACGGCGTGACGCACAGCTTGATCGACAAGCTGCCGATCTTCGGCGCACCTGACGACCTCGGTCCGGATTCGGCCTATCCGGCGCCGGTGGAGATCGGTGTGACCCTCATCGAACAACTCGGTGACGCGACGGTGATCGACCTCGGGACGGAGGCCCACAACACCGACCGCACCCGATACGTCGTCGCGAGCGCGGACATCGTCCACTGACCGGCCGTTACGCCGGACTCGTCCCGCAGCGCCTGGCCGAGCAGTACGGCCCCACCCTGGGTATTCGCTGGTTTCCCTTGCCCGTCGCCCTGCCGGACGTCGACGTGCGCCTGCACTGGCACGCCCGTCTCGACGCCGACCCGGCTCAGCGCTGGTTACGTGACACGGTCCGCGCCGCTCTTGGCCCGCCGTGCGGGGAGAACACGGGCTAGTCCCGTCCGGCCGAGCGAAACAGTCTCGCGCCGAGCCGTGCGATGACGACCGATCCACCGCCAATGCGACGTTGCCACAGACGATTCGGGTTTGATGCTGTCCGGTCGCGGTGGTGGTACTTTGAACGCCGAACCGCCGGGCACGGGGGCTCTGGGACGACATCGGTCGATCAGGCGCGGCGCTCGGCATCGTATTCGTACCGTTCGACGCACCGGTTGCCGAAGGTCGGGCGGTGGGGGCTGCGGAGTGTGACGTCTGATGATTCCCGTGTGGCGCGGGCGCGTGAGACGCGCGACTGCCGATACGGCGGCGATGGCCGGAAACGGACAGGACGCGGGATCGCGCTTCGTCCCGAACCCCGCGATGGTGCGCGAGATCGAACATCGCACCCGGCTGCTGCTCCAGCGCATGCAGGTGCGTGAACTGCTGACCATGCGCCAGCTGATCGAGCGCTACTGCGAATTCACCGGCGCGACGGTGCTTCTGCAAGAAAGGCTGCTGCCGGTCGATTGCTTCTTCGCGATGACGCTGAAACTCTCCGCGCCGCCCGACACGTACGTCATCGCGTACCAGAAGGCGACACCCGCCTGGCATCAGGACCACGGCATCGGGCACGAGTTCGGGCACATCATCGCCGGGCACTACGAGACCGGAAGCGTGCATAGACATTCGGCGATGTCCCCGGAGCGGGAATGGGAAGCGGAGTACACGGCGAACCTGCTCGCGCGGTGGGCGTACCAGGTGGGCCGGGTACTCGATCGGCAACGCGCCCTGCGTCCGCTGCAGCGGACCGAAGATCTGTCCCTGCCGCTGCAGGAGAGAATGGGCTGGCTGTGATCTACATACCGCACGGGTGGCTCATCGCGGCATTCACCGTGGCCATGATCTGGAAGGCGAATCAGTACCGCCGCAACAAGGACGTCGCTCTGCTCGCGGTGGTCGGGGCGTTCTTCTTCCTCGCGTCGGGATACTCCTTCGGAGAGTACGTCCAGGATCGCTCGGACCCGTGGTTGCTGACCGCGATGGAATACGAGTTCATCGGCACCGTGCTGCTGGTGGGCGGCAAGGTCTGCATCGTGGCGTTCTTCGTACTGGCCGCGCGGCACACCGCGCAGACGAAGAAGATCCTGATCGCCATCGCCGTTCCGCTGCTCGCCTCCATCGCCGTGCTGGCGGTGTGTGCTGTCGCCGCAGGCCCGGACGCGAAGCCCTATGGGTTCACCGACCCTGCCGTGATCGGTTTCTCGCTCGGGGAGAAAGTGATCACCGTGCCGATCGGGGTGTTGATCGTTTTCTACTGTGTCGCATACCTGCGCCTGCTGTCGGGGACGCCCGCGCACGGGATCATGCTGGCAGTGATAGGCGCGGTGTTGATGCTCGCCGCGACCGTGGCGTTCACGATTCAGCTCGGGTATTACGCCGCATCGGCGAAGCCACCGCGAGCGCTCGTCGTGCTCGGTCGATGGGAGGTCTATCTGGGGCAGTTCATCTTCCTTCTGGGTGTGTCGTGGTATGGCTTGGTGATGCGGATCCGAGCCGTGGTCGTCGGCCTCGGGGCGCTGCGTGACGTTCTGCTGCTCTGGCGGCTGTGGCGTTTCGCGGTCGGTGTGATCACCCGGTTCCTTCCGGAACGGCCGAACCCCGGTTTCCGTCTCCGGCAACCACTGGCGGCCGTCCTCGAACGGCGTCAAGCGATGATGGTCGACATTCGCGATGCCCTGATGCTGCTCAGTCCCCAAGTCGACCCGACATCCACCGCGACCCTTTCGGGGTACGCGCGCGAACTCCAGCGCGTCGCCACGGCCAATCGCGAGCGGCCGGTGCTGTACGGCGAGCCGCACCGCGCGGCCGTGGACAAAGCTGATACGTTCGACGCCGACCGTAAACTGCTCGTGGCCTTGGCGGCCAGCCTGGGGGAAGACATGATTCGGGTGCGTCGTCGATGGTTCCGCCCCGCCGCGAAGGTGTGAGCTGATGTTTCGAGCCGAAGTCGTGGGTTGCGGTATCGGAGGGGCATGCGCCGCGCTCGCGATGGCGAAAGTCGGTGCGACGGTGCAGGTCTACGAGAGCGCGACGCGCACGGCCGATGTGGGCGGATGGGTCACGCTCGGCCCCGCGGCGTCGACCGCGCTGGACCAGATCGGACTGGGGGAGCAGGTCAGGGCGGCCGGATTCCCGGTGGTCAGCGTCAGCACCGTCGACACGGTCACCGGACGGACGAGTTCCTTCGCCCGTACCGAGCCCGGTCATCGCTGGTCCAGTACCCATGTGTGGCGCAGGGATCTCTTGGCCGTGTTGCGCGAAGGCCTGGACCGAGCGGATATTCCTTGCGCGTACGGAACTCGGGCCGAGCCCGGTGAGCGCACGGGTGATCTGCTGGTCGGCGCGGACGGCGCTCGTTCGGCTACCCGGCGCATGCTCGGTGATTGCCGCGAGCCCACCTACACCGGCCAGGTGATCCGGTACGGGCACTTCCCGGCTCCGGTGCGTGGGCTGCCGACGAACGTGCTGCACTTCTGGTCGCATCCGGAAGGAGTGGTGGGGTACGTGGGGGACGATCGCGACGGATCGTTCTGGTTCAGCAGACGAAACGTCGCGTCCGCGGCCACGACGATCGATCCCGACGTGTTCCTCGAGGCGCTGCGGGTCACGCCGGTCGTGGAAGTGCTGGAGCGCTCCGAAGTGAGCGCGCCGATCGCACTGTACGAACTCGAACCCGAGGGAAGCTGGCACAACGCGGACACCGTGCTGATCGGCGACGCTGCGCACGCTGTTTCACCGGCGGCGGGACGAGGGGCGACTTCTGCCATCGAGGACGCGATCGTCTTGGCGAAGACCCTGCGCAGTGCGAACTCCATTGCCGCTGCGCTGGATTCGTATACCGAAGTGCGCCGCCCGATAGCGCAAGCGACCTTCCGGCCTGGCGCTGCGCCGCGGATCTCGGCGGCGGATCTGCGGCTCTGATGGCGACAGCCGATCGCTCAGCCGGAGGTCCCCTCGTCTTCCCCCGTAGCGGCCGGTCGGCGATAGAGTTCGTGCTGCTGGAGATCGCGCAGGATGTTGCCGACTATGGCCCCGAAGGTCGACCTGCCCAGTTCGTTCAGTGTGCTGAGTTCGGACAGGCGGAAGCCGATCGCCTCGACGCCCGCCTCGGAAAGCTGCGCGGCCAGCCGTGAGTCGATGTCGGCTTGCTGTGCGGCGGCGCCGTCGAGGAACTCGCGCACGTCCACGCCCAGCGCCACGGAAATGCCCTCGATGGTGCGGAAACTGGGATTGCGGACGCGTCCGAGCCGGATATGCGAGACCTGAGCCGGGCTGAGTGGATAGCCGAGCGCGGTCGAGCGTTCGGCGATGTCCTTATTGGAGTAGCCCCGTGCATCCCGCTGCTGGGCAGCGGCGATCACCCGATTGAGGTGCCGCGCGATGGGACCGGCGTCCTCCGTCGGCTCCTCGGTGACGTCCTCTCCGTCCCCAGACACGACCTGTGCCACCAACCTCCCGATTCAGCCCCACACCGTGGAAACATGGTATCCGGCGGTACAGGATCAGAGCGCATGGGCTAGGTATCTAGCGCTTTACAATCAGATCCTATCGCTCTACGCTCGTATCCGAACCGACTACGGCGATGTCGCCACGAACCGGCTTCGGTGTATCGACTGTGGAGGGGATAGCCGATCCACGAAGCCGGGCTCGAACGGGCGCGACCGATTCGGGGAAGTCGAAGGGCAGACGGACGAGCGCCGTCTGCCCTTCGAGGTGCGGGGCTCAGTCCATTCGGCTCAACCGCGCGATGATCGTCGCTGCCATCGACGCCGGATCCCCGTGGTCGGGCCGTAGCACGATCTCGGCTTCGGTCGGCGCTTCGTACGGGTCGTCGATGCCGGTGAAACCGCGGATCTCGCCCGCGCGGGCTTTGGCGTACATGCCCTTGGGGTCGCGGGCCTCGCAGACCGCCAGTGGCGTGTCCACGAAAACCTCCAGGAAGGGGATGCCCGCCGCCTCGTGGGCGGCGCGAACGCGATCGCGGTCGGCGCGGTAGGGGCTGATCAGCGAAACGACCGCCACCACACCGGCTTCGGCGAACAATTTCGCCACTTCGCCGACGCGGCGGACGTTCTCTTCGCGGTCGGCCGCGCTGAACCCGAGATCCGAGTTGAGGCCGTGGCGCAGGTTGTCCCCGTCGAGCAGGAAAGCCGGACGGCCCGCGGCGACCAACCTGCGCTCCAATTCGACAGCGACGGTGGATTTCCCGGAGCCGGACAACCCCGTCAGCCAGACCGTGAGGCCGCGGGTGGCGCGCTCGTCGCGCTCGACGGCGGTGGAGTGCCAGACCACCCGGGAGGACGGCAGGCTGGGGCCGGTGATCATGCCCGCGGCGACGGTGTTGTTCGTCGTGTCGTCGACGAGGATGAAGCTGCCGGTGGCGCGGTTGCGGCGGTACGGGTCGAACAGCAAGGGTTGGCGGGTGCGCATCTGGACGCGGCCGATCTCGTTGAGCGACAACGACTCCGCGTGCTCGTCGCGGTGCAGCGTGTTGACGTCCAGCCGGTAGTCCAGGGAGCGCACCTCTGCGGTGGCCGCGCGGGTGGTGTGCCGGATGGTGTAGGTCGCGCCGGGCGTGAGCTGGGTGTCCTCGGCGAACCAGCACACCATCGCGTCGAGATCGCGCCCCGCGGTCGGGCGGTTGTTCGGGCGGCAGATCAGATCGCCGCGGGAGATGTCCAGTTCGTCGGCGAGCTGGATGGTGACCGCCTGCGGTGGGAAAGCTTCCGCGACGGGCGCGCCGCCAGGACCCCAGATCGCCTCGACCGTGGTGGTGAAGCCGGACGGCAGCACCGCCACTTCGTCACCCGGCTTGAAGACGCCGCCCGCCACCGTGCCCGCGTACCCGCGGAAATCCTGCGCGTGGCTGCGCGTGACGTACTGCACCGGGAAGCGTGAGTCGATCAGGTTGCGGTCCGAGGCGATGTGCACCTCCTCGAGATGGTGCAGCAGGGGAGTGCCCTCGTACCACGGCATGCTCGCGCCCCGGTGCACGATGTTGTCACCGTGCAGCGCCGACACGGGCACGAAGGTCAGATCGGAGACGTCCAGTTTGGAGGCGAAACGCGCGAATTCCTCGCGGATCTCTTCGAACCGGTCCTGCGACCAGTCCGCCAGGTCCATCTTGTTCACGCACAACACCAGGTGTGGGATGCCGAGCAAACTGGCCAGGAACGCGTGCCTGCGGGTCTGCTCCACCACCCCTTTGCGGGCGTCCACCAGGATCAGCGCCAGGTCGGCGGTGGACGCGCCGGTCACCATGTTCCGGGTGTATTGCACGTGCCCCGGGGTGTCGGCGATGATGAATTTCCTTTTGGGCGTGGCGAAATAGCGATGCGCCACGTCGATGGTGATGCCCTGTTCGCGTTCGGCGCGCAGGCCGTCGGTGAGCAGTGCCAAGTTGGGATAGTCGTCGCCGCGGTCGCGGCTGGTCCGCTCCACCGCGGCGAGCTGATCGGTGAACAGCGTCTTGGAGTCGAACAGCAGCCTGCCGATCAGCGTGGATTTGCCGTCGTCGACGCTGCCCGCGGTGGCCAGGCGTAACAGTGTGGTCGTCATCAGAAGTAGCCTTCGCGTTTGCGGTCTTCCATCCCCGCCTCGGAGATGCGGTCGTCGGCTCGGGTGGCGCCGCGCTCGGTGACCCGCGCCGCGGCGACCTCGGCGACCACCTCCGCGGGCGTGGCCGCGGTGGACTCCACGCAGCCGGTGCAGGTCGCGTCGCCCACCGTGCGGAAACGCACCGTGGCCTCGTACGGCTCCTCGCCGTCGAGCAGCTGGAGAAAACGCGTGTGTGCCAGCAGCATTCCATCGCGCTGCACCACCGGCCTGCGGTGTGCGTAATACAGCGGCGGCAGTTCGATGTCTTCGGCGGCGATGTAGCTCCAGATGTCCAGCTCGGTCCAGTTCGACAGCGGGAACACCCGGATGTGCTCGCCGGCCCGGTGCCTGCCGTTGTACAGGTTCCACAGCTCGGGGCGCTGTCTGCGCGGATCCCACTGGCCGTACTCGTCGCGGAAGCTGAACACTCGCTCCTTGGCGCGGGCCTTCTCCTCGTCGCGGCGGGCACCGCCGAAGACCGCGTCGAAGGATCCCTCTTGGATCGAGCGCAGCAGCGTCGTGGTCTGCAACCGGTTGCGGGAGGCGCGCGGCCCGGTCTCCTCGACCGCGCGTCCGGCATCGATGTCGTCCTGCACCCGCCCGACCACCAGGCGCAACCCCAGGCGCGCCACCGTCTCGTCGCGGTAGGCGATCACCTCGTCGAAATTGTGCCCGGTGTCGATGTGCAGCACGGGGAACGGTAGCGGCGCGGGCCAGAAGGCCTTGGCCGCCAAGTGCAGCATCACCACCGAATCCTTGCCGCCGGAGAACAGCAACACCGGGCGCTCGAATGTCGCTGCCACTTCACGGAATATGTGCGCCGACTCGGCCTCGAGCGCGTCCAGATGGGGCAGCTCGTAGGTGCTCGCCGTCGACTTCGCGTACTGGCTCACACCGCAAAACTAGAACACGTTTCGGTCGTCGGTCAATGGTCTGCGTCCGCCCGAGTTCGCCGTCACGGCATCGGCGGCGGCCACCAGCGCGCCCCCGCGGCGGGCGATCTCGGCCCCGGTGATGGAGCGGCCGACGTACATCGTGAGCACCATGTTCTGCCTGCCGTCGCCGTCGTAGGTCGGTGCGGCGAGCAGGCTCACGGCGTGCTCTTTGCGGGGCCGCAGATCCGCGCCGAGGTACACCCGCTCGCCCAGGCTTGTCACCAGTTCGGCGACCAGTTCGCGCAGCTCGGGAGGTAAATCGCGGTCGGCGACACCGGCCAGCAGTGAGTACAGCCGCCGCCCGGCCGTGGTCATGCTCTCCACCAGGAATCCGCGCTCGCGGCATTCGGCGACGACCTGGCGCAGGCGCGCCTCGTCCTGTCGCAGCGGCACCGCCGGCGGCTTGGCCAGCCAGGCGTCGAAAGCCGCGTCGGTGTCCCAGAGCACGTACATCAAGCCGACCGGAGGTGCGAAGTGGTAGGCCGCCCCCACCTTCACCAGGCCGGGCCCGGTGCTCTCCAGCACCATGATCTGCTCGCCGACCACCGCCGACGCGGTGCAGGTCGTGTGGTAGCGCGCGGAGAGTTTCTCCAGCTCGACGCGGGCGAGCGCGGAGATGGCGAAGCTGTCCTGTGCCACCCGGCCCGCCGCGATCAGCGCCGGTCCGAGTCCGTAGGTGCGGGTCTGGGCGTCGCGCATCAGGTAACCGCCCGCGGTCAGCTCGGTGAGGATGCCCAGGCAGGTGGGTTTGGCCAGGTCGAGTTCGCGGGCGAGCTCGGAGAGCCCGAAGCGTTTCCCGCGCTGTTCGACGAAGAAATCCAGGACCTGCACCACGCGTGCGGTGGGCGCGGACCGACGGCCGACCATTGACCACTCCTAGAACACGTTCTAATCTTTGTCCTATCGAAATGTACCAGAGTGGTACATATTTGGAACACCGGAGAGAGCCTCTTGCTGACACAGCCGTTCGCGGACGCCATCGCCGCCGCCGAGCAGATCATCACCGGAGCCGCGCACATCCGCACCGAACAGGACCTCGTCGAGGGCTACGACTATCTGGCGGGCAGCATCCGCGCGTCGTTGCAGATGGCCTGGGCCTATGAGCGGGACTTCCCGTTCTTCGTCATGTCCACCGGGCCGTACACCAAGATGGGCCTGGACAACCCCGACACCCTCTACTACCACTCCTATCTGCGGCCGGACGCGGAATACGTGGTGACCGGCACCCGCGGCACCACCCGCGACCTGAGCTTCCAGGTGCTCAACGGCAATTACTCGCCGGTGGACGTGCCCGACAGCCTCACCGCCTTCGACGACCGCGAGCTCGATATCCGGCCGGACGGCACCTATGAGATCCGCTTCGGACCGGGCGAGGCGGGCCCCGGCTACGTCCACCTCGGCGGCGACGCGGCGATGCTCGTGGTGCGCGAAGTGCACAGCGATTGGGCGACCGAGAAGGCGGGCACGATCCGCATCCAGCGCGTGGACCGGATCGGCGACGCGCCGCCGCCGCCGACCAAGGACCTGCTGGCCAAGCGGTACGGCGTGGCGGGCAAGATGCTGGTGTCGCGGTTGCAGACCTTCCTCGCCTTCCCGGAGTGGTTCTATCTCAATCTGCCGGTGAACACGCTGACCGAGCCGAGGCAGACACCGGGCGGGCTCAGCACCCAGTTCTCCTCGGTGGGTCACTACGACCTGGACGACGACCAGGCCATGATCATCACGGTGCCCAAGTCGGACGCGCCTTACCAGGGCTTCCAGCTCGGCAGCATGTGGTACCTGTCGCTGGACTACATCAACCACCAGACCAGCCTCACGGCCGACCAGGCGCACGTGGACCCGGACGGGATGATCCGGCTGGTGGTCAGCGAGCGCGACCCGGGGCTGGCGAACTGGATCGAGCGGACGGGGCACGCCAGGGGCTACCTGCAGTTCCGCTGGCAGCGGCTGTCGCGGGAGATGAAGCCCGACGACGGGCCGACCGTGGAACTCGTCTCCGTCGCGGACCTGCCGAATCGCCTGCCGTTCTACGACCAGGCCAGGGTCACGCCGCAGCAGTGGCGCGACCGGATCGCGGCCCGGCAGATCGCCGTCGCGGAGAGGATGCTCGGCTGATGTTGTTGCAGGACAGGGTAGTCGTCGTCTCCGGCGTGGGGCCGGGGCTCGGGCGCGCGATCGCCGTGCAGAGCGCGAAGGCGGGCGCGGACGTGGTGCTCGCCTCCCGGACCGAGTCGCGGCTGACCGAGGTGGCCAAGGAGATCACCGAGCTCGGCAGGCGCGCGGTGGTCGTGCCGACCGACATCAACGACGAGGCCGCGGCCGCCAACCTGGTGGAGACGGCGCACAGCGCGTTCGGCAAGGTGGACACGCTGGTGAACAATGCCTTCGCCATCCCGCCCATCGTGGATCTCGCAGACGTCGACCTGGACCAGGTGCGCGCCGGCTTCGAGACGAACGTGCTGGCCGCGTTGCGCCTGACCAGACTTTTCGTGCCCGCCCTCGCCGAGGCCAAGGGGTCGGTGGTGATGATCAACTCGGCGGTGCTGCACCACTCGCGGCGGACCTTCGGCCCGTACAAGATGGCCAAGGCCAGCCTGCTCGCGCTGGCCCAGAGCCTGGCCACCGAACTGGGGCCGCAGGGTATTCGGGTGAATTCCGTTGCGCCGGGCTATATCTGGGCCGACAACCTGAAGTGGTACTTCAACTACCTGGCGCAGCAACGCGGGATCACCCCGGAGGAGGTCTACGCCGAGACCGCGAAGACCACCGACCTGCGCAAGCTGCCCGAACCCGACGAGATCGCCGACGCGGTCGTGTTCTTCGCGTCCGCCATGGCGCGCGCGATCACCGGCGCGTGCCTGGACGTCAACGCCGGCGAATTCCACCACTAGGAGATGACCGTGATCGGTAGGGACGACGTCGGAACCATCGATGATCTGCACGCGTCGGCCACGAAGGTGGTCGGGCTGGACGATTTCGGCACCGACGACTACCGCGAGGGACTCGGGGTGCTGCTGGAGTCCTATGCCAAAGACGCCGAACTCACCCCGTTCGGCAACAAGGTGAATCGCGCCTTCCTGCGCGGCGCTTTGATCGCCCGGTTGCTCAGCGAGTCCGCCTGGCGGCAGTTTCCGGAGCACGCCGACGTGGCGATCGAACGGCCGATCTTCGTGACCGGCCTGCCGCGCTCGGGCACGACGGCGGTGCACCGCCTGCTCAACGCCGATCCGGCGCACCAGGGGCTGGAGATGTGGCTGACCGAGATGCCGCAACCGCGCCCGCCGCGCGAGACCTGGGCGAGCAACCCGATCTACCAGCGGCTCGCGGCCGCCTACGACAAGCACCACGTGGAGCACCCGGAATTCATGGGGGTCCACCATATCTCGGCCGATCAGGTCGAGGAGTGCTGGCAGTTGCTGCGGCAGTCGGCCATGTCGGTGTCCTATGAGTGCCTGGCCTACCTGCCCACCTATTCCGAGTGGCTGCGCGACCGGGATTGGACGCCCGCCTACCGCAGGCACCGCCGCAACCTCCAGCTGATCGGGCTGCCGGACGCGCAGAAGCGATGGGTGCTGAAGAACCCGAGCCACTTGTTCGCGCTGGACGCCATTTTCGAGGTGTATCCGGACGCGCTGATCATCCAGATGCACCGCGATCCGCGCACCATCATCGCGTCGGTGTGCAGCTTGAACGAGCAGGCGTCGGCGGGCTGGTCGGAGAAGTTCCGCGGCCCGGTGGTCGGCGCGGCCCAGCTGGATCTGTGGGCGCGCGGCGCGGAGCGGTTCCTCGTCGATCGCAAGCGCCACGACGCGGCGCAGTTCTGCGACGTCGACTACGACGAGTTCGTCGCCGACCCGATCGGCACGGTGGAGTCGATCTACCGGCACTTCGGACTGCCGCTGACCGGCGAGGCGAGTGCGGCGATGACCGCGTTGCACGCGGAGAGCACGTCGGGCGCCGCGCGTCCGGCGCACCGCTACACCCTCGACGATTTCGGCCTGACGGCCGAGCAGGTGGACGCCCGGTTCGGCGCGTACCGGGAAGCGCATTTCCCGGGGCGGTGATCGGTCGGCGCTCGCCGGTCGCAAGTGCGCCGGCGAGCACCGGGCTGCCCTGTCGGCGAAGGCATTTCGTGCGCTCAGGCGGCCGCCATTCGGCTCACACGCCTGCCGCGTTCCGACTCGACGCCATCAATCGAACTTCAGCGGCCGGGCGCCGGACCGGCCGATGCTCCTCGTTCGGGGGCGAGCGCCGTGGGTCAGGGTTGCCCCGGCTTGAGCACGATGAACAGGGCGTTGGCCTCCGCGCACAGCCGGTCGCCGTCGTGCAGGGTGGCCCGCACGTAGACCTTGCGCCCCTCCTGCCGTTCGGCCCACGCCCGCACCTTCAGCTCGGTGTTCAGCGGCGTGATCGAGCGGTAGTCCACGGTCAGCGACGCCGTCCTGGTCACCGAGCCCGAACGCACCGCCGCCGCCATGCCGAGCAGGTCGTCGAAGGCGATGGCGATCTGGCCGCCGTGAGCGGCGCTGTTGCCGCCGAGATGGAACGTGCGGAAGGTGAGGCGCGCGTCGACGCCCCGCTCCGGGTCGACGTGATCGATCAAGAACGGCGGCAGGGTGATGTTGCCGCGGGCAGGCAGGTCGAAGCGGGTCCAGTTGGGCGTCGACCACTCGTCCACCCGGGCGGCGTCGAGCTTGTCGTTCAGCTCCTTCAGAATGCCGATCGCCTCCACCGCCAGCTCGTCGGAGGGCGAGGCGAGCCGGACCCGGTCCATCAGGCCGCGCACCTGCTCGATGAACTGCCCGTAGTGCGGCCCGCCGCGGGAGATGTCGTCCTTGGCGGCCTCGTGGGCGGCGACCAGCTCGGTCATCGGCCGGAACCCGCCCTCGTGGTGCTCCTTGCTCGGCAGCGAGTCGCCGGCCTGCGGTTCGTTCATAAGAACAAGTTATCGGTTGCCCGGCGAATGCTCGCCGCGCGGGTGCTGTGTCCGTCGTCACGGACCGTCACCGCCTAGGCTGGGGCGCGACCGAATATCGCCTGCTTCCGGGCGGTACCGGCACGGTTCCGGCGGCCGGGCGCGCGACCCGGCCCTGAGCGACCTCTGACCGTTTCGGCTGGCGAAAGGCTCTGTGCGCATGGGTATCACCGCGGTCGTGTTCGACATGGACGGCGTACTGATCGATTCCGAGCCGGTCTGGGAAGCGGTGCGGCGCGGCTACGTCGCGGAGAAGGGCGGCCGGTGGCTGCCCGACACCCAGCAGCGGCTGATGGGGATGAGCACCGGTGAGTGGTCGGCCTATCTCAGCGGCGAACTCGGGGTCGGCGAACCACCGGAGACCGTCGCCCGGGACGTGATCGAGCGGATGGCCGAGCGCTACGACGCGGGTGTGCCGCTGCTGCCGGGTGCGATCGAGGCCGTGCAGCGGATCAGCGAGCAGTGGCCGTTGGGGCTGGCCAGCTCGTCGCCACGCGAACTCATCGACACGGTGCTGGGCCGCACGGGGCTGATCGAGTACTTCTCCGTCACCTTCTCCACCGAGGAGGTCGATCGCGGTAAACCGGCGCCGGACGTCTACGTGACGGTCGCGACGTTCCTGCGTCGACGGCCGTCCGACTGCGTGGCCGTGGAGGATTCCAGCAACGGCCTGCGCTCGGCCCACGCGGCGGGGATGCGGGTGATCGCGGCGCCGCGTCCGGAGTACCCGCCCGCCGCCGATGCGCTGGGCCTGGCCGCCAAAGTCGTCTCCGGACTGGACGAACTCACTCCTGCGCTGATCACCGGGTGACTCCTGGCTCAGGCGTGGTAAGAGGTCAGCAGGGTGCGGGCGGCGCCGGTCAGGTCGTCCTCGAGCCAGCCGGGTAACTCCGGAGCGTTGGCGTGGCGGCGTAGCGCCGCATAGGGCAGATCGACGATCGCGCGGCTGACCGCATCGATCTCCCGCTCGCCGTCCCGGCCGAACAGAGCGTGCGCGATGCGCCGCAGATGGTCGATCAGCGGCGCGTTCATGGCGGCCAGGGTCGCGCGGAACTCGGCGTCCGGACCGCCGTCGAGCAAGTCGCTGGGGCGCAACTGGAGCAGGAGTTTGGCGTCGTCGGGTAGTTCGCGGCCGAACCGCAGGGCCGCTCGGACCATCCCGACGCCCGCCTCCACCGGGTCCGGCTGGTCCGCGGCCGCGAGGGTGCCGTCCTGGAAGCGGCGCAGCGCGCGCAGCCATGCCGCGGTGAGCACGCCGTTGCGGTTGCCGAAGCGGTGGTACAGGGTGCCGACGGGGGCTCCGCTGGCCTCGGCGATGGCCGACACGCTGGCCGCGCGGGGTCCCTCGGCGAGCACGAGGGTGCGCGCTGCGTCGAGGATCACGTCGGTGTCGTGCTTGCGGGGTGGCGCCATGTACTAGTACGTTCCTTCTATATGGAGCGTTTGTCCTATATAGATGAGCATGCCAGATCGATCGACGCGAACCGCGACCGGGCGTGGAAAGCGCTGCTGAGAGTCGTCTGCCGTGACCCGCACGAGCCGACCGCGCCGACCGGCTTCGATTTCGATTCCGTGGTCGAACCGCAGCGTCTGGCGCTGCACGGACAGCACTGGTTCTCGAAGTACGCGCTGATCTTCGAATTGGACGAGGAAGGGCCGAGCCGGACCCGCGTCCGCGCCCGCAGTTATGGCGACTTTCCCGGTCTCCACGGCCGGATCTACCGTGCGCTGGTTGTGGGGACAGGCGGTCACCGCTTGGTGGTGCGCCGGATGCTGCGCCGAATCGCGGCGGCGGCATGATCCCCGGGACGGTGTGGGGCGCCACCGAGGCCGAGCGCGAAGCGCCCCTGCCGTGCGACGACCGGCAGCCCGGCGGTCTACAGGCCGATCGCGCGATCAGCATCGACGCGCCGCCCGCCCTCGTCTACGCCTGGCTGTGCCAACTGCGCGTCGCTCCCTACAGCTACGACCTGCTGGACAACTTCGGCCGGCGCAGTCCGCGCCGTCGCGACCCGGTGCTCACCGAACTCGCGGTGGGACAGCGGTTCATGTCCCAGTTCGAACTCGTCTCCTTCGTTCTGGGCAGGCACATCACCCTGCTCGCGAACAAGGTGTGCGTCACCTACGCGGTCCGTCCCGAAGGCGCCGGAACCCGGCTCCTGGCCCGGATCCGCTGTAGCGCACCGAAACTCGTCGCCGTGGCGCTCGCTCTCGGCGACCTGCTCATGATGCGCAAGCAACTGCTGACGCTGAAAGAACTCGCCGAAGCCGAACATCACGCCGGTTCGCAGGGAGGTTCAGTCGGCTGATTTCGTGAGCGGAACCGAAATCTCGAACTCCCGCGGCCCCTCTCGCCATCGTAAAACGATCCTGAGCATGTTCGACATCCCGAAGGAAGCATGAAGTGGGATCGTCATCGCTGCCCGGGAGCGAGATTCGAGTCGCGGATCCGCGGGGCCGCCCTCGTCGAAATGCTGAGTCTTCCGCGTGCGGCTCGGTAGGCCAGCCGTTGGACAGTTTCGTGCGCGCCCGGTCGGTATTCGAAGGTGGAGCCCGCCCGGTGGCGTGGTTCGTTCAGGGCCATCGCTCCACCAGATCGAACTTGCGTTGGTCGAATCCCCTCGGCACGGTATCGCGCACCGAGATCAGTGCGTGCGCCCACGAGCCGAGCAGTGTCCGGTCGCCCGCCGTGCGACCGGGTCTGGGCGTCGGTTCGGCGGTGAGTATGGGCAGCGGGTGGATGCGGTGGCGGTTCTCGTTCTCGAGCACGGTCGCTTTGTCCACGAAAAGCCGCAGGTCGTGATTGAGGACGTAGCGGCCGACCGCGCCGTGCTCGGGTGGCACCAAGGCGGCAACCGAACCCGCTGCGCGATAGAGGTTCTCGCCGCGGCGGGGCAGTGGCGCGTCGCGACTGGCCCAGGTGACCCGAGTGGGCTCGGTGAGCAGTCGTTCGATCCCTTGGACCAGGTGGTGGCCGATCCTGGCGTGTTCCATGAGCCTCGGGCCCACGTCCACATAGCCGAGTACGCGATGGTCGTCGGTGCGGAGTACCGCTCGGTAGAGCTGCCACACGTAGCCGTATTCCCTTCGGTGGTAGTCGATTTCGCTGCATACTCACACGCGTTTGCGGTGTGGCGATTACAGCGGCGTTACCACCGTGGTGCGGTGCAGCCGGTCACCGGCGAAGGAAGTGCGCCGAAGTCCTACCTCGGCGCGGTCGGTTACGAGGACGCTGGTCGTGGCATCGACGGCCACGCGGAGGGTTTGCGGGCCGCCCGCGCGGTCCAGCGACCGTCGTCGTGCCGGACCTCCACGGGGTGTGCGAAGGCGGCGGTGACGTTCTCGGTGGTGATCGTTTCCGGCGCGGGGCCCGCCGCGACGGCGTGACCGTCCGCGATCAGCAACGCGTGCGTCGTCGTGCTGGGCAGTTCCTCCAAGTGGTGGGTGACCAGGATGGAGGCGACGTCGGGGTGGGTCCGGTCCAAGGTGTCGAGGGTGTCCAGCAACTGCTCGCGCGCGGCGACGTCCAGCCCGGTGGACGGCTCGTCGAACAGCAGCAGCCGCGGTTCGGCGACCAGCGCGCGGGCGATGAGTGCCCGGCCGCGCTCGCCCTGGCTCAGCGTGGGCCACACCTCCTTCGCCTTCCCGGTCAAGCCGACGGTGTCGATCATCGCGTCGGCCCGGTCGAGCTGGTCGGGCGTCGGTGTCCAGCGCATGGGGGTGTCGATCGTCGCGGTCAGGCCGGTCAGCACGACCTCGCGAATGGTCAGCGGAGAGCGCAGCGGGTGGCGCGGGTTCACCTGACCGATGCCCCGGCGCAAGCGCTGCAATTCGACGCGGCCGAGTTCCGCGCCGAGCACGCGGACCGAGCCGGACGTGGGGAAGGTGACCGCGCCGCAGAAGCCGAGCAGCGTGCTCTTGCCCGCGCCGTTGGGGCCCAGCAGCGCCCAGCGTTCGCCCGCGCGCACGGTCAGCGAGATTCCGTCGATGATCTTCTTGCCGTCGCGGCGGAACGTCACGTCGGTCAGTTGCAAGACCGGATCGGTCACGTGAAAGCCTCTTTCAGAGTGGTGAGGTGGGCGCGGCTGTACTCCGCCGCGGCGGCGGGGTCGCGGGCGGCGATCGCGTCGGCCAGCCGCTGGTGCGCGGCGTGATCGGCGGACTCCGACGGCACCGGCCGGATCTTCAGCATGTCGATCATCGCCAGGCGCAGCCGGGGGAGGAAGGTGTCGAAAAGCTGGGTCAGCACGTCGTTGTGGGCGGCCACGATGACCGCGCGGTGGAACGCCATATCCGCGTCGACATGCTCGGCCACCGGTTCGCCGTGGGCCTCCCGGGCGGCCAGTGCCCGGCGAATCGCCCGCAGGTCGGCGGCGGTCCGCCGCTGCGCGGCCAGGGCGGCGGCCTCGGCCTCGATCGCGATGCGCGCTTCGATCACCGAAGCGATGGTGGCGCGGCGCAGCACCGCGTCCCACTCCTCGGTCACCTCCAGCGCCGTCACGAAGACGCCCGCGCCTTGGCGGCTGTCGAGCACGCCTTTCCCGGCGAGCTCGCGGATGGCTTCCCGCAGCGTCGAGCGGCCGACGCCGAGCTGTGCGGCCAGCGTCGTCTCACCGGGCAGGCGATGACCCAGCGGCCATTCGCCCGCCTTGATCCGGGCGAGCAGCACTTCGGCCGCCTGCGCGGCCAGCGGATGGCGCCGTACCTGCGAGATCATCCGATACCTCTCTGCTTGTCTGAGGAGTGGTGTACAGTCTAGCCATCATGCGCACCATGCTTCTGCTTAGCCGCCACGGCGGGGCCTGAACGACCGGCCGCCCGCCGTGGGGCTGCGTCGTGGCCGGTCACCGTTCGTCGTGACGGCCGCAATGGCCAGGAAGCAGACCCATGAGCACCGCTTTTCCCAGCATCGACACTCCCGCGGGCGAGATACCGGACAAGGCTCCGGCGTGGAATCGCCAGCGGCGCTCGCAGATGCCCTCGTATCGTTACCGCGACATCCACCAGCGCGTAGATGTCCCGCTCACGCAACGGAAGTGGCCCGAAGCCAGGATCACGCAGGCGCCCCTGTGGGTGCCGGTCGACCTGCGCGACGGCAACCAGGCGCTCGCCGAACCGATGGACCCGGCGCGCAAACGGCGGTTCTTCGAGCTGCTGGTCGCTATGGGCTACAAGGAGATCGAGGTCGGCTACCCGTCGGCCTCCCAGACCGACTTCGACTTCGTCCGGCTCCTCGCCGAGGACGATCTCGCACCCGAGGACGTGACGATCGCCGTCTTCACCCCGGCACGGCGGGATCTCATCGAGCGCACCGTCGCCTCGATCCGCGGCCTCCCCAACGACGTCGTGATCCACATGTACACCGCCACCGCGCCCGCATGGCGTGACATCGTGCTCGGCAAGGACCCCACGGCGCTGCGCGAGCTGATCCTCGACGGCGGCCGCGCCGTGCTCGACTGCGCCGCGGACCTGCCGAACGTGCGGTTCGAGTTCTCGCCCGAGGTGTTCAACCTGACCGAGCCCGACTACGTGCTCGATATCTGCGACCGGATGACGACCCTGTGGGACGCCACCGCGCAGCGGCCGGTCATCCTGAACCTGCCCGCCACCGTCGAGGTCGCCACCCCGAATGTCTACGCCGACCAGATCGAGTACATGCACCGCAATCTCGCCCGGCGCGACAGCGTCATCCTGTCGGTGCACCCGCACAACGATCGCGGCACCGGCATCGCGTGCGCCGAGCTGGCAATTCTCGCGGGCGCGCAACGCGTGGAGGGCTGCGTGTTCGGCAACGGCGAGCGCACCGGCAACGTCGACATCGCCACGCTGGCCTTGAACCTGCACGCGCAGGGTGTGGATCCGATGATCGACTTCTCCGACATCGACGAGATCCGGCGCACCGTCGAGTACTGCACCCGCATGCCGATCCACGAACGCCACCCGTACGTCGGCGACCTGGTGCACACCGCGTTCTCCGGTACCCATCAAGACGCGATCAAGAAGGGCATGGCCGAGCACCGGGCTCGGGCGGCCGCGACGGGCAAGGCGCAGCGCGTACTGGACTGGCACGTGCCGTATCTGCCCATCGATCCCGCCGACCTCGGCCGCAGCTACGACGCGGTGATCCGGGTCAATTCCCAGTCCGGCAAAGGCGGCATCGCCTATCTGCTGCACACCGAATACGGCATGGACCTGCCGCGGCGCCTGCAGATCGATTTCGCCCGGCACGTGCAGGCGCTCGCCGACGACACCGGAGCCGAGATCACCGCCGCCGAACTGCGCGATCTTTTCGAGGCGGTCTATTTCGAGGACCCCTCGGGGTTGGCCCTGAAGGACTGGCGCACCAGCGGCGACGAGCCGAGCACCGAACTCACGTTGATCGTCGACGGGGTCACCCACCGCACGCGGCGCACGGGCGGTCCGCTCGAAGTGCTGACCGAGGCGCTGGCCGAGGCCGGATATCCGATCGAGGTGCTGGGACTGACCCCGCAGTCGATCGGGCGAGACGACGACAGATCCGAGATCGCCTACTTGGAGTACCGCAGCGGCGAACACACCGGCTGGTCCTGCGGCCGAGCGGATTCCGCCGTGGCGGCCGCACTGGCCGCGGCCGTGCGCGCCGCCGCACGTCCGGCGCACCGATGAACGTCTGACGTGGCCGGTCCGGCGGCCTCGGTGACAGCACTGCCGCGTCGAGAGCTCGTCGAAGAAATAACAGGAAGGTTGTACGTGGACGACGACGAACACGAAGTATGGGAGTTCGCGGTAGGACTCGGATTGCCGGACGCGACCAGGCCCGGCGCCCTCCACGGTGAGGGAATCCACCCGGTCGCGCTGGCGCTCGAAGAGAGCACCCATCGGATCCGCGGGGTGAACCGTATCCCGTGCTTTACCAGCTTCGGACCGGTCACTGCGGTCGATGAGTTCGCTCAGCGCGCGTGGGGGGACGCGTACGACCCGGCGCGCGTCCCGGTCGAATGCCGTCTCGCCGTCTATGTGACCGATGAGGAACTGGACGAACTGGTACCGGCAGTCGTAGCCGATCTCGGCATCGATGAGGACGGATACTCGACAGTCGTCGGCCGCACGGTCACCGTCGGTCTGCGGGCCATCTCGTTGGAATCGCCGGAGAACAGCTTCTACCAGCATCTCGTCGACCAGTATCGGGATCTGCCCACCGCGGATTGATGCCCTTCGAAGGCGGCCGGTCCGGCGGCTCGGATCGGGACGACAGATGCGGTCTAGGCGCCGGCGGGTCCGGTGCCTCGACCGCATCAGGTGGACGAAACGGCCGCCTACCTGCGCAAGCCAGCGGCAGACAAGTGAGTGCCGCTCCTTCCCCAGGTCATCCCGGCACGGTGAACCGCTCGGCGGGTTCGCCCGTCAGGTGTCCGGGCGGCAGCTTGCGCCCGCACAGGACCAGCAGCAGGTCTTGGGCGCTGCCGGAGAGCACCGTGCCGGAGCCGTAGCGAAAGTCCAGGTCGTCGGCGCGCAATTCGACGCCGCCGAGTTTGGCGCCGAACAGCTTGACGGTCCTGGGTTCGATCGTGTCCAGCACCAGACGCATCCGGTCCTCGGGCACGCGGCGATCCAGCCCCAGCGCCACGGTGATGTCCAGCCCGTGGATGACGTCGTGGCTCAACGCGTTGGACAGTCCGCCGCCCGGTGGCCGCCACGGGTGATCGACGTTGTCCCACAGCGATTTCAGCAGATCCGAGGTGCTGAGCGTGGCGGCGTCCATGCGGGCGGTGCGGTCGGCCATGCGGTTGAAATTCCCGAACGCCGCGAGCATCCCCAGCGTGAAGCGTGCACTCGACAGGCGATACGGCATGGTGATGTGCGCGACCACTTCGCGTACTCGCCAGCCCGCGCACAGCGTCGGCGCGTCCCAGCCCGCGGCATCCAGCCCGGCCAAGAGTTCGGCGAGTTCCGTCCGTTCCGCCGCCACCGCCCTTCGCACCTGGGTATCGGTCATTCGTCCACCTCTCTTCGACGAGGGTGATCCAACCCCGCACGCCGTCGAGGCGCCACCCGGCGACGAAAATCAGCGGCCCGGGAAGTGGCCGACGAGGATCCCGGCCCCGGCGCGCGGGGCGCGCCGCCGGGCCCGAAGTCCGTGGTCAGCCATACAGTGCCTGGCGCGTGCTCCGGTATCGGTCACGGATCTCTCGCCCGAGCGCGGCATCGGCCGGGGCCGGAATCTCCGCCACTGAGCGCCCCGGCCAGGACGGTGGCCGGGGCGCGCCCGCCAGAGCCCAGGCCGCTTGGCGGGCAGCGCCGAGCGCGACGTACTCGTCGGGTTCCGGGATCGTCACCGTGACGCCGAACACCTGCGCGGCGGTCTCCGCGACCAACAGTGAGCGCGCGGCGCCTCCGATGAGCAGCACGCGCCGCGGTGTCACCCCACTCGCGGTGAGGTGGTCGAGCGCGTCGGCGAGATGGCACAGCAGACCCTCGAAGGCGGCGCGCGCCACCGTGCCCGGGCGCATCGCCCCCGGCCGCAATCCGTGCAAGCTGCCCGCGGCGTGCGGCAGGTTGGGCGTGCGTTCACCGGCGAGATAGGGCAGCAGGACCACGCCGTCCGCGCCCGGAGGCTCCTGCGCGGCCAGCGATTCGAGCGTCGGCAGATCCACGCCGAGCAGATCGGCGGCCGAGGTCAGGACGCGGGCGGCGTTCAGCGTGCAGACCAGCGGCAGGAACGCGCCGGTGGCGTCCGCGAACCCGGCGACCGCGCCGGTCGCGTCGGCGGCGGGCCGGTCGGCACGAGCGAAGACCGTCCCGCTGGTGCCGAGCGAGACCACCACGTCGCCCTCCGTGATGCCCAAGCCCAGCGCGGCCCCGGCATTGTCCCCGGTTCCGGCGGCGACCAGTGCGCCCGACGGGGTGCGCCCGGCGGGCTGGGCCGGTCCGAGTACCTGGGGCAGGGCGGGGCGACGTCCACGAAAGGCCAGGGCGAGCAAGTCTTCGCGATAGCCGCCGTCGGCGGGCGACCAATAACCGGTGCCGGAGGCGTCGCCCCGGTCGGTGGTCGGCTCGAGCATGCGTCCCGGTCCGCCGCCGCGTAGCCGCCAGGTCAGATAGTCGTGCGGCAACACGACGTGCGCGGTGCGGTCGGCGAGTTCCGGCTCGTGGTCGGCCAGCCAGCGCAGTTTGGTGACGGTGAAGGCCGCTACCGGCACGCTGCCCACCGCATCGGCGCAGGCTTGCCGCCCGCCGAATTCATCGATCAGATCCTCCGCCGCGCCTGCGGAGCGAATATCGTTCCACAACAGAGCCTTTCGCACCGGCACACCCGCGGCGTCCAACGCGACCAAGCCGTGCTGCTGCCCCGCGACGGCGATCGCGTCGACGTCGTCGAGCAATCCCGCACCGGCCATCCGCAGCGCGTCCCACCAGGCGGCCGGGTCCACCTCGGTCCCCTCCGGGTGCGGGGCCTGCGCGCGTCCGAGAACCGCACCGCTGTCGGCGTCGCAGACCACCACCTTGCACGACTGGGTGGAGCTGTCGATTCCCGCGACCGTCGTCATCCCGCCCACCCCCGGCGGATCCGGCCGATATCGCCGCCACGGCAGCCATGGCGCGGTGGACGCGGGCCGATGAAGGCCGCCTCGCACGAAGCCTGCCGCTTGCCGAAGACGGACCCGCCGTGTGATGCGGCGAACCGTCCGATCCTTCCGAGCACACCCATACCGACCACCTTGCACCCGGACCGCCCCGCACCGGCGCATATCGCGTATGCGTCCGCCGCATGGGGCAGACTGGCGCGATGAGCATCGACCCCACCGACGTGCGCATCCGCACGGGAGACGGGACGCAGCTGCCGGAACTCACCGAGGAAGCGCTCGGCGACCTGCTCGACGAACCGGCCGCGCCTGGACACGCCGTGCTCGAGCTCAGCCGCGCCGACCTGCACGAGATCCGGGCCCGGTTGCTGCCCGACGGCGTCTACGAGCTGGAGCACCAGGCCGGTTCGGCGACGGAGTCCTTCCAGATGTACACCTCCGACCCGGTGCTGGTGCGCGACGTGCTGTGGGCTTGGCTCTCCGAGGATCCGTGGTGGCGCGACGCGGTCGCGTGGTTTCCGGTCGACCCGGCGATCGCGGAACTGCGCGCCGTGCAGGACGAGCTCACCGGACTGCTGGACGGCCTCACCGTGATGGATGATCTCACCGCCGGCATGGACGCCGTACTGGCGCGCGCCGACGAACTGCTCGCATCGGACTTGCCGCCGGATGCGGACGACCTCGATCAGCCCTGATACCACCAGGCGGTGGTCGCCACCTCCGCGTCCGCCAGCGGGAGATAGGTCGCCGCGTCCTGCCATCCGAGAGCCTGCACGGTGACGCGCAGCTCGCGCTCGTAACAGATGGGGTCGCGCACATGCCAGCGGTACATGCCGAACCGCTGCTCCGGACGATAGATCTGCTCCGGCGGCAGTACCTGGTGCAGCCCGAGATAGGGCGTGGAATACGTGCGGTATGTCCCGTCGAGGTCGAAATTCCAGGCCCCGCCGAAATAGTCCTCGGTACCCGTGCCGCAAATCGTGGGATGGTCGGTGTCCCCGTCGAGAAAGAACTTCACTTCGCCTTCGCCCCACCATCCCGGGGCGCACGGGCGGATGGCGAGGTAGGTGCCGACGTAACGGCCCGGTCCTGGCACCGTGTCGAGAATCGTGTGAACCGCCGGAGTCCCCACGCCGGTCGTATGCGTCCATCGTGTGTGCAGATACCCCGCGTCGTCCGGCACGTCCTCTTCGGTGTAGGTCGCCTGGTAGTACACGGGAACTTCGCGCCCGCAACGATTCTCCAGCGTGATGCGCGCACGGTGCCGAAACGGCATGGGCCAATAGCTGTTCAAGCCACCGGCGGGCGCGACGACCACCATCTCCGAACCGAGCAGGGCCGTCTCGCCCCAGCCGTTGCAGAAGAAGTCGCCGAGTGGCGACTCGATCGCGGGCGCTGGTGCGTCGTCCCAGGTCATGCGCAGCGTCAGCCCGCGGAGGACGGAACGCTCGGTGGTCAACCAGAAATGCCGGAACACTCCGGGGCCGGGAACGTCGGCCAGTGTGGCGGTCTCGCCGTGCGCGAGCGCGATGGAGGGCGAGACCTTCCAGCCCGGGCCCAACAGCCGCGCCGCATGCGCTCCGGTGCCGTCGGTCGCCCGCGCGCCCGCGCCCGGCGCGCCCGTCGGATTCTCGGCGCTGACCGACCGGGTTCGCGTGTCGTCCAGCCGCCACAGCTCACCGCCCGGCGCGGTCACAATCCCGGCCACCCGTATCGGGGCGCGGTCGGCGCGAGCCCGGCTCGCCGCGCGGTCTCCGTCCCGCCCGCCGCGGCCAGTCGCCCACACCAGCCGGCCCACCAATCACCGAGCACGATCGGATGAGAGGCGACGACGGAGTCGAAATTGTCCTGGGTCAGAGTGATCGTGGGCATGCAATCCTCGTATCGTTCCGCGAACCGACTCTGCATCGTCGCACGGGCATCCGCGATCAGGAAGACGCGCCGGCACGGTGCTGTTCGGCCGCAAGGAAATGCGCGATATCCGTCGTGCGATCGTACAGATCTCGGTAGTGCCGGTAGTACTCCTCATATTTCGCGACGTGTTCCGGGCGCGGCCGCACGGTATCGACGACGGGATTCCACCCCGAGGTGTCGACCCCGGCCGCCTCGGCCGCGAGCAGAGCGTCGCCCAGGCTCGCGCCGACGGTGTCGGCGGGCAATTGCTGCGGCAGCCCGGTGACATCGGAGACGATCCGGGTCCACAGCCCGCCTTTGGTGCCGCCGCCCACCGCCACCAGACGCCCCGCCCGCCCGCCGGCTTCGGTCATGGCCTCCAGGTTGTGCCGTACCCCGTACGCGATGCCCTCCAGAACCGCCCGGTAGAGCTCGGCCCGTCCGTGCCCCAGGGTGAGTCCCGCGACGACGCCGCGCGCGTCCGGGTCGAACAAGGGAGTGCGCTCCCCGGCGAAATACGGCAGTGCGAGCAGCCCTCGGCTGCCCGCGGGCACGTCCGCCGCCGCCGCGACCAGGTCGGTGAACTCCCCGCCCACGAGCTTGCGCAGCCAGTCGGTCACCGCGCCGGAGGTGGCCATACCCGCGGCGAGTGTGTACGTATCCGGCCAGGTGCCGCAGGTGCCCCAGAGACCGGGATGCGGGCGCGGGTCGGTGAGCACCTGCACCAGGAACATCGTGGTGCCGTACATGATCATGGCGTCGCCCGGAGCGCGGACGCCCACGCTGGCCGCCTCGGCCCAGGCATCGATGGTCCCGGTGGTGACCGGCAGCCCCGCCGGAAGCCCCGTGGCGGCCGCCGCGTCGGCGCTCACCCGGCCGACGATCTCGGTGGGCCACGCCAGCTCCGGCAATGCCCAGCCCGGCACGATCCGCTCTGCCCAGTCCGCCGCCCACGCACGTGCGCGCAGGTCGTACAGGGGTACGCACTGACTGGCCGATTGGTGGTCGAGAACGTAGCGACCGGTGAGCCGGTACACCAGGAAAGAGCTCGCCATCAGCAGCATCGCGGTGCGTGCGGCGACGTCCGGCTCGTGCCGGGCCAGCCAGCGGGCCTTCGGGCCGACCGCCTGGCTGGTCAGTGGTGACCCGGCGCGGTCGAGCACGGCCCGTGCGCCGAATTCGGCGTTCAGTTCACCGATCTCGGCGCCGGCCCTGGTGTCGACGCCGTAGAGGATGGCCGGGCGCAACGGCCTGCCCTGCGCATCGGCGGGCAGCAGGCACGGGCCGATCCCGGACACCGCGAGACCCTCCAGCGCGACGCCGCCGGTAGCCGTCGTCAACTCGCGGGCGAGCGTGACGAAGTCGGCCCACCAGACCGTCTCCGCGTCGTGCTCCACCCAGCCGGGATGCGGCATGGACACCTCGTGCGCCCGCTCGGCCCTGGCGACGATGCTGCCGCGGGCATCGGTGAGCACGCCCTTGGAACTCGAAGTCCCGATGTCGATGCCGAGGAACATCGTCACCGCGTGAACTCGTCCAGCGTGACGTCGAGCAGCTCGCACGTCGCGCGCAGGGCGGCCCGGTGGTCACCGGGCACCGCGTGGATGTGGTTGGCGCCGAAGCGGTTCAGGAAGTCCTCGGCGCGCGCGTCCAGCCGGGCGAACGCGTGCGGCCACTCCCAGGTCGACTGCTTCATCAGCGCGTCGTTGGTCTGCTGGTCGTAGTGCTCGAACTCGCCGAGCATCAGCTGCATGCGGTAGGCGCCGTCCAGACGGGTGAGCCGCGCCAGGGTCATCTGTCCCGGCGCGGCCAGATGGTGCACCGAGGCTCCGCCCGCGGGGAAGAAGAACACCTCCGGATACAGGTGCACCTTCGCCAGGTTCTCCGCGGGATCGGCGCTGCGCGCGGCGAACCAGGTGGCGTGCTGGCCGGAATTGCACAGATCCCAGATGTCGCGATCGGCGTGGTAGTGCCGGACGTCGGCGAACAGCACCGGGGTGCCCGCGATCCGCTTGAGCAGTTGCATGGTCAGCGCGCCGTCCATGTCCGCTTCGGTGGCGCAGACGTGCGGTTCCTTCGGGCCGTTCCAGTCGTAGGGATCGTTGAGGAACGCCTCGGTGACGTCCATGGTGGCGAAATACTGGGTGAGTTCGGGCTGCCCCTTGATCCCCGAGAAATCCAGCCGCCATTCGGCGATCAGTTCACGGACCGCAAGATAGGAGCGGATCTGGCGTTCCAGCAGCTGCGGAGTGAGTTTCACGCCGTCGTAGTGCACGCCCGCGGTGTGCCGCTCCAGCCACTCCCGCGCGGCCCTCGCCTCGCCGGCGTCGGCCAGCTCGGCGCGCCGCACGATCTCCCACTGATCGATTTCCTCGACGTCGATGCCGAACTGCCGCTGCCACTGATCGGTATTGGCGACCGCGGTGTTCATGCCCATCGGCCGCCCACCGAAGCGCCCGAACGTCGAACCGCGCAAGCCGGATACGGCCGCCGCGGCTCGCGCGCGCACGCCGATGGCCTCGATGAGCTCGGGATCGGACGGGTCACCCCACAGTCTGCTGTGCTTGCGTCCGATCTGATCCAACGCGCCGCCCGCGGCGAGCATGCCCACCATGCCCGGTTGCACCGGGTCGATATTCGACAGCAACAGCAGCGGCCCGGGTATCGCGCCCGCAGCGAGCATGGTGAAGTGCGGGAACGCCCACACCGCGTAGTGCAGGACGGTCAGATCGACGCCCGCCGCCGCGACCGTGCGCGCCACCGAACTCGCCAGCGCGTTGTCGCTGACCGGCGCCGCGCCGCGGACCACGTCGTGGCCCGCCTGCTCCAGCGCGGCCACCAGCCGGTCCTCGCTGGAGGCGATGAAATCGGCGATGCCCGCATGCACATAGTCGCGGCCATCGGAAATGCTGATAACGCCGATACGGGCCATGCCGGTCCCTCCCGTAGGTGGGGTGATCGGAGAGTTCGACTCGATCAACAGATACCAGCCGCGGCCGGACCGGAGACGCGTTTCGCCGAAATCGCGCTTGCCGGTCCGCCTAGCGCGGAACCGTTTTGACGACGCGCGACTGCGGAAAGCGCAGCGGCGCCAGATGGACCCCGCCCTGACCCCAGCCCGCGCTGGTGATCCACCACCGGCCGTCGTCGTGGATCACTTCGGCGGCGTGCGCGGCAATGTGGCCGACCTTGTCTCCGATGCGGAAGCGAAAAGGGCTGTCGCTGCGAAAGACATCGGTGCCGACATAACCCGGGCGCGGGCCGATGAACAGGTACCACCATCCGTCATGCCGGACGACGTAAGGAGATTCGGTATTGCCCGCTTCGGTGCCTTTGGCCGGGTCCGTGTAGGCGATGTGCCGCTCGCCCCAGTGCACGAGGTCGGTGCTGGTGCGGTAGGCGACGACGTGATGACCCCCCGCCGGGGCGCTGGTCGCGCAGTAGTACAGCACCCACTGGTCGCCCACGCGCACCACCATGGGGTCGCGCGCGTCGTAGCCGTCGTGGAACAGGGGGCCCGCCGGCGATCTGGTCCAGCGGAACAGGTCCGGCGAGGTCGCCAGGTTCATCGCCGCGCCGGTGCGGTCGGCGCCGCCCGCCGCGTAGAACATGTAGTACTGCCCACGGGCGCCGACCACGTAAGGCGCCCACAGATGCGTTTCGCCGTAGTCCCGGTCCACTCGCAGGGCGCAATCGTGTTTGGTCCACGGCCCGTGCAGCCGGTCCGCGACGGCGTGGGCGAACTCGGTCTCGTCGAACGGGTCCGCGGGTTCCGGATGGGTGATTCCGAAAAGATGCCACCGTCCGGCGTCGTCGCGAAGAATCGTGTGGTCGTTGATGTACCACTGTTCCGTTTCACCGGCGCTCGGGTCGAAGATCCGTGCGAAAGCTCCCGCCCGAACCACCTCCCGTGTCGTCATAGGTTCATCATGCGCCGCGGCATGCGCCCCTGTGCCGTCCTGCGGACATCAGTGGATCTCGGCATTGGACATCGTCCGCCGGAAACGGCGAGATAGCTGCTTGCGGGCGGTCATACTCGGGCGGCGACACTGCGCCGCAGGTACTCCGCGGTCAGCGACCGGTGATCTGCCAGCAAGGCCGCCGGGGTCCCGGCGAAAACTATCTCGCCGCCGTGCTTTCCACCGTCGGGGCCGAGATCGATCACCCAATCCGCGCGCGCGACGACGTCCAGGTCGTGCTCGATGACGATCACCGTGTTGCCCGCGTCGACCAGCCGATCCAGCAGCCCCACCAGCGTGTCGACGTCGGCCATGTGCAGCCCGGTGGTCGGCTCGTCCAGCACGTATACCCCGGCGCCGTCGCGCCGCTGGAGATGATCGGCCAGCTTGACGCGCTGGCGTTCGCCGCCGGACAGCGAGGAGAGCGCGCGACCGGGGGTGAGGTAGCCGAGACCGACGTCGAGCAGCGCCCGCAACGGTGTGCGAATGCGCCGGTCCCCGTCTTCCGCCCAGAAATCCAGCGCGTCCTCGGCGGACATCTCCAGGACGTCGGCGATCGACGCTCCGCGGATCTCGTAGGCGAGCGCTTCCGGCCGGTACCTGCGCCCGTGACAGGCCTGACAGACCGTGGTGACCGGGTCCATGTATGCCAAGTCGGTGAAGATCGCTCCCGCGCCGTCGCATTCCCCGCAGGCGCCGTCCGAGTTGAAACTGAACAAGCCCGGCCGCACGCCGTGTCGCTTGGCGAAGAGCTGACGCAGCGGGTCCATGATGCCGAGATAGGTGGCGGGGCTGGAACGTCGCGAGGCGGCGATCGCGGACTGGTTCACCGCGATGACCTGTGGGTGCGCGGTGACGAACGCGCCCGAGACCAGCGTGCTCTTGCCGGACCCGGCCACGCCGGTCACCGCCGTGAGCACGCCGGTCGGGAACCGTGCGGTCAGACTCTTGAGGTTGTAGGCGTCGGCATCGGTGACGGTGAGCCAACCGGTCGGCTCACGGACGTCTTCCTTCACCCGCCGCAAGCGGCGCAATCCCGCACCGGTGGGTGTCCGTGCGACCCGCAGCTGATCGACCGTGCCTTGGAACACGACCTGTCCGCCGTGCGAACCAGCGCCAGGCCCCATGTCGACCACGTGGTCGGCGACGGCGATCACATCGGGGGAGTGCTCCACCACCAGCACGGTGTTCCCCTTGTCCCGGAGCCGCCGCAACAGTGTGTTGAGGCGTCCCACATCGCGGGGGTGCATGCCGACGCTCGGCTCGTCGAAGATGTAGGTCATGCCGGTGAGGCTGGAGCCCAGATGCCGGACGACTTTCAGCCGCTGCGCCTCGCCGCCGGACAGGGTCGCGGTCTCCCGATCGAGCGACAGATAGCCGAGCCCCACCTCCTCGATCCGGCGCAGCCGGGCGATGGCCGCCTGTGCGATCGGTCGAGCCACCGGATCATCCAGGCCGGCGAGCACCTCGATGAGGTCGGTGACCTCCAGCCTGCCGTAGTCGGCGATGCCGAGTCCATCGATCCGGCTCGCCAGCGCGGCGGCGTTGAGCCGGGCGCCCCCGCAGTCCGGGCAGACCTCCTCGGTGACCACCGCGCGGGCGGCTGCCCGATTCTTGTCCGACAACGCGGCGAGGTCGCGCTTGATATACAGGCGATCGAACCGCTCCAGCAGACCTTCGTAGGCGTTGTTCCCCGCCGAGCCGTTCCGGTTCTTGCGCGGCACCCGGAATCCCTTGCCGTGCAGGAACAACTGCCACTCTTCCGGATCGAAGTCCCGCAGTGGCTTGTCGGGATCGAATAGCCCCGACTCGGCGTAGAGCTGCCACTGGAATGTTCCGACCGCGAACGGCCCGAAGGTGATCGCGCCCTCGTTGAGCGACTTGCCGGTATCGAGGAGCTTGTCCAGATCCGGGCGCACCACCTGGCCCAGGCCGCCGCACGCGGGGCACATGCCCAGCGGATCGTTGAACGAGTAGCGAGTCGCCTCACCCGCGCTCGGCACGCTGTGCCGGGAGAACAGCACCCGGATGATCGACTGGATATCGGTCATGGTTCCCACCGTCGACCGGGAGTTGCCGCCGATGGGCTTCTGGTCGACGACCACGGCGGGCGCCAGATTGTCGATCGCATCGGCCTCCGGCCGCTCGTATTTGGGCAGCCGGTTGCGGATGAACCAGGTGAAGGTCTCATTGAGCTGCCGCTGCGACTCCACCGCGACGGTGCCGAAGACGAGCGACGACTTACCCGATCCGGAGACGCCGGTGAAGACCACGATCTTGCCTTTGGGGATCGTCAGTGACACGTCGCGGAGGTTGTTCTCGCGCGCGCCGACGATCGTGATGGAGTCTCGATGAGCTTGCACGTCCGTCACGCTGGGGCCGATGAGGTCGGGATCTGTCCTCCTTCGCGGCCATACTGGGACCGTGACCCAGACCGCCGCGCGCCTGCTGCAACTGCTCTCGCTCTTGCAGACCCGCCGCGAGTGGAGCGGCCCCGAACTGGCGGCGCGGCTCGGGGTCACGGTGCGAACGGTGCGGCGGGATGTCGAGCGCCTGCGCGAGCTGGAATATCCGGTGGTGGCCGGCCTCGGTGCCCTCGGCGGATACCGCCTCGAAGCGGGTGCGGCGCTGCCACCGCTGTTGCTCGACGACGAGGAGGCGGTCGCGATCACACTCGGACTGCGCGGCGCGGCCCAGGGTGCGGTCATCGGGATCGAGGAATCGGCCGCCCGCGCCCTGGTGAAGTTGCAGCAAGTCCTGCCGTCCCGGTTGCGCCGCAGGGTCGACGCGATAGACGCCACCACCGTGTCCCTCGGCGGACCGGCCGCCGGCCCGATGATCGATCCCGAGGTGCTCGTCACCCTGGCCGCCGCCGCGCGCGACAGCGAACGAATCCGATTCCGATACCGCGACAAGACCGACGCGGACAGCAGCCGTCTGGCCGAACCGCACAGTCTCGTCTCCGCGGGCCGCCGCTGGTATCTGGTGGCCTGGGACGTCGACCGCGCCGATTGGCGCACTTTCCGCGTGGACCGGTTGACCTCACCGCAGCCGACCGGCATACGCTGCGCGCCCCGGCCCCTGCCCGCCGAAGACGCGGCGAGTTTCGTGACCAGCCAGTTGGCGCGCTCCAGGCCGGTTCGCCACGTGGTCCTGCGGGTCCATGCCTCCGCGGAGGTCTTGGTGGAGGCGTTCCGTGTGCGCTCGGAGGAGATCGAACCACTGGACGAGCGGACCTGTCTCCTGCGCACCTCCGCGGATTCACTGGAGTGGACCGCCCTTCGCATCGCCCACCTGAACCTGGACTTCGAGGTCGTCGAACCCACCGAAATGAAAGACCTCCTCGCAAGACTCGGCGCCAAATTGCTCCGGGCATCGGGGAACGCCGGCTAGGCGCGAATCGATCTTGTCGTGGTCTGAATCACACTTGTGTCATTCGGGTCGTGATCACGCGGATCGCACGCCTTTGACCTGCGAATTCGCGCGCTGGGCAGGCGATTTGACGAAGCGTACGACGCCGCGTAACTTATTCCAGGTCAGAGCGACACGGACACCGACCCGGAGCCGAGAAGCAAAGCGGAGACGCTGAGCGGAAGGACCGGGAAACGAGGTAGGACGAGGAGCGCCTGACGATCACACTGGCTCGATCGGGAGCCCGATTTTGATCGGGTGAACGAATGGGCTAGGCTGGAAAAGTTGCCTCACTGAAGTTCCGGAGAATCCGGGGTGAATGTGTGTGCGTGTGTTCTTTGAGAACTCAATAGTGTGTCGATGAATGTCAGTGCCAAATGTTTTTTGGTTCCGGCTCTTCCGCTCCCCGTGTGGAGGGTCGGGCATTTTTTGTCAGCTAATTTTCCGGCTGGCGATTGTTTTGCTAGGTTTTCGG